>CAZZVE010000022.1:25845-48910 GCA_964657325.1 uncultured Ktedonobacterales bacterium | reverse complement strand
GATCCAGCACCCATCGTGCAACAAGCACTACAACAACCGACGTTACGTATGTTTGCGGTGCATTTCGCACCCGAATTTTCCACTGCCCTACAAGCACTTATGTATGGGCTAGAGCGAATTGCATCTATAGCTATCCAAGAGGAGGAAAAACAATAATCATGAAGTATTTTATAACTGGCGCTACTGGTTTCGTAGGAAGCTATGTAACACGCCAACTACGTGAAGCAGGTCACGAAGTCGTCGTGGTCGTGCGCAATCCTGCAAAAGCACAGAGCTTAGTTGACCTCGGTGTCACCGTCCATCAGGGCGATGTAACCGACAAAGAGAGTATGCGCAGCCCAATGCAAGGAGTCGATGGCGTCTTTCATATCGCTGGCTGGTATAAGATCGGCGTCAAAGACAAAAGTGAAGGCGAGAAAATCAATATTCAGGGGACGCGCAATGTCTTAGAACTCATGAAAGAACTCGGTATTGCGAAGGGCGTCTACACTAGCACACTCGCCGTCAATTCAGATACACATGGAAAACTTGTCGATGAGAGCTATCATTACAAGGGTCCACAGTTAAGCGAGTATGACCGCACCAAGTGGGTTGCACACTACGAAGTTGCCGACCCTATGATTGCTGATGGCTTGCCATTAGTGATCGTTATGCCAGGAGTGATCTACGGGCCAGAGGATACAAGTAGTGTGCGTACAACGTTTATTCAATACCTGCAACGCAAACTACCCGTTATACCTACTCAGACAGCGTATTCCTGGGCGCACGTCGATGATATCGCGCGTGGACACATTCTCGCAATGGAACAAGCGTCTGCTGGTAGCACCTATATCATCGCTGGCCCCACACACACGCTTGTCGAAGCGATGCATATAGCACAGAAAATTACAGGCATTCCTGCTCCACGTATTGAGGTACCACCATCAGTTATGAAAGCTATGTCAGCAACGATGGGCGTCGTTGAGAAGGTTGTGCCTGTCTCTGCCGACTACAGCGCGGAGTACCTACGTGTCAGTGCAGGCGTCACCTACATTGGCAATAATGCGAAGGCAAAGAGGGAATTAGGCTATTCACCACGTTCACTTGAGGATGGCCTGACCGAGACACTTCAGCATGAAATGCATTTATTGAGGATGAAGTAGCAATAGAAAACGAGGAGGAAAATCATGATTGTTGGCTCTGGAACAGCCACCATTCATCCAGAACATTGGGGCGAAGCAGCAGTGGCCGCACGGACAGCAGTAGGGGTGGTGAGGTCCGCTGCAACAGCTTCTACAGGAGCAGACACATCATTCGACACGCCAGAGCGGCTGACCGCACGCACTCGATATCCGCGCTGAACAAGCTCGCGAACAAGTGCGTTCCCGACACCACCGGTACTGCCAAGGACGGTATGGAGACTCCCGCGAGAGGATGTAGGAAGAGTACTCATAAAAAAACCTCCTGAATAGCTATGAGAGTGCCACATTCAGTGGCACTCGTATGAAGGATACTATTACCAAAAGTGTGTGCTAGACGCTCTTTGATCTTGAAGAGAGTGTGAGCAGGTCAGTCACGCCCAGCATCTCCAGATAGGCTCGTGTCGCCTCCTCCGCCGCATGGTTCACCTGTTGCGGGGCGTTCCGCTGCGTTTCAACTGCTACGAGCGTTCGCAGTGGTCGCATCCCTGCTGGTTGAGCAATCAATGCGGCAATTGCGTCTGCCACTTCTTGAGGGGAGGGAGGTGTTGGCGTCATGAGATCAGCGAAGAAGCGAGGCACAAACTCATTCATCACTGTGACATAGGGTGTGATGCGTTCTTGGTCTTCTGGTGCAGAGTTATTAGCAGAAATGTTGGTGGGATAGGTGCCCGGTTCCACGATCACCGCGTCAATCCCCAAGGCCGCTAACTCATAGCGATACGACTCAGTAAGCCCTTCCAGGGCGAACTTCGTCGCTCCATATAACCCGACAAACGGAAAGGCGAGGCGACCAACGACAGAACCAATTTGAAGCAACAACCCACTTCCCTGCGCTCGCATATGCGGAAGAGCAGCACGGTTGACGCGAATGACTCCAAAGACATTGGTCTCGAATTGCTGTTGCACTTGTTCAAGCGTAAACGCTTCGAGAGGACCACTATAGGCGACGCCAGCGTTATTGACCACGACATCGAGACGATCTCCAGTTTGTATGACCTGTTCGATAGCTTCATGAACGGAGGTATCGTTGGTCACATCGAGTTCGACAACCTGTAATGCAAGATGTTCTTTCTCAGCAAGGGCATGCAGTTCATTCGTTGCACGTGTATTTCTACTTGTACTCGCACGAATGCCAGCAAAGACACGATGACCTTGACGCGCCAACGTTTCGACTGTGAGACGCCCGAAACCACTCGCACTTCCTGTAACAAGAATAGTTTGACTCATAGGAAAAATACCCCTTGGAACTACTCGTTTCTTAGAAGAAACAAACGCTAATTGCGGGCATATACCCGCAATAGGACAAAAAAAGCGATATGTCTTCTTTTTGTGGATGAGAGCATATGCTCGCGACAAAACAAAAAATTTAGTTACTTACAGCTTCAACTTCAAAAAGCAGGGAGGTAAGCAGTTCAAGACGCTCCTGCTTCAGCATTGCAGTGACCTCCATCTGCGCTCGCTCCCACAAAGGAAGAGCAAGGGCAAAGGCTTGCTGCCCTGCGCCTGTCACCTGGACTGCTTTCTCACGCCGGTCCTCACCTGGTGCGAATGAAACAAAACCACTTCGAGCAAGGACAGCAAGGTTTTTGCCCGTTGTTGTGCGGTCCAGATCAATCAGGTGAGCAAGCTCTGTGATGCTCAGTGAGCCATGAAGCAGGAGTTCGCGTAACAATGAGAATTGCGTAATCTTCAATCCACTAGGAGCAAGAATTCCATCATAGAACTGCGTAAGAGAATGTGCTGCACGTCGTATATTCGTACAGGTACATGGATGTATCGCTTTCATAGTGAGAGTATATACTCTTAATTTTGGTGTGTCAAGGAAAAATAGATGAGAGTGGCCCAATGTGAGAGATTTTTGCATGTATCCTAAATCTCCCTCAGAATCGTTCTTAGATCCTGACAAACGTGGTCCCTACGAATTTTAACCATATGTGATATAGTGGAAGGAAGGCTATAGAACCAGATTCAATACTCAATTTTGGACGTGTTGTTCTTATGAAGAGCAGGTAACACGTTACTTTGCTCTATTATATAGGTGGTGATGGACATATGACGATAGGACGCACGAGCAGCATTCATCTAGGGTTACTATTTCACAACCATCAGCCAGTAGGCAATTTCCCCTGGGTATTTCAGCAAGTCTATGAGGAGTCGTATCTGCCTATGGTTGAGGCGTTAGAGCGACATCCTGGCATTCGGCTTGGTCTTCACTATACAGGGTCGTTGCTCGATTGGATGGAGGAGGCTCATCCTGAGTTTCTACAGCGTATTGCATCACTGGTGAGACAAGGACAGGTCGAGATGATAAGTGGTGGCTATTACGAGCCTATTCTGCCCTCGATTCCTGATGATGATAAGCTGGCACAAATCCGACGCTTGACAGAACGTGTGCAGCGTGACTTTGGGGAAAAACCAACGGGGATGTGGATTGCGGAACGCGTGTGGGAACCTGGATTACCACGCTTTCTACGTGAGGCGAATATTGAGTGGACCATTCTCGATGACGTGCATTTCAAGAATGTCGGGCTAGAAGATGATGACCTCTACGGCTATTATGCTACCGAAGACCAGAGTACCGTGCTAAAGGTGTACGCCACCAGTAAAACACTACGCTACACAGTACCATGGCGGCCAGTCGGCGAGACCATCGAAGCCCTACGCTCCCTGGCAACACTTGATGGCAACCGTATTCTTGTGATGGGCGATGATGGTGAGAAGTTTGGTAGCTGGCCTGAAACTGGCCCCTACTGTTGGGGATCGAACGGCAGGAATGGCTGGGTGGATGAGTTCTTTACCGCCCTTGAGCAAAACAGTTCGTGGTTACACACGACACTGTTGGGCGAGTATGCACGTACACATCCAGCACTGGGACGCATCTATATTCCCACATCCTCCTATATCGAGATGACCGAGTGGGCCTTGCCGCCAAAGAAGTCGTTTGCGTTCGGCAAACTCTTACATCAATTAGAAAATGACAAACAAGACGAGGTGCTCCAATTTATGCGCGGCGGCTTCTGGCGCAACTTCCTGGTACGCTACCCCGAAATCAACAATCAACACAAGAAGATGTTGCGTGTTCACGATAACGTCTACTCAGCTTCCACTCCAAGCGATGCAAGTGGTCATGTACACTTGTGGAAGGCACAGGCCAACGATACCTACTGGCACGGATTATTCGGCGGCATCTACATGGCGCATGTACGCGTTGCCATCTATCAACACCTCATTCAAGCCGAAAATATTGCAGACGCGACACGTTATGGGAATGGCCACTGGCAACACTACGAGTTCACCGATTTTGACCGTGACACCTACAATGAATTGCTTGTGGAGAGCGATTCGATGAATCTTTACCTCGATCCGCAGCGTGGTGGCACACTCTTTGAATGGGATATGCGACGGAGCGCGCACAACATGAGTAGTGGTATGACACGGCGTCAAGAGAGCTATCATCAGACGTTGCGTGAGCATGAACAAGAACGTCGTAAGCAACATGTCGAGAGCGAACAGAATATGACACAGACGGTGGGGCAAGCGGAGAGCGAACCAGGCTCACCGCATACAACGATACGCACAAAAGAAGCGAATCTTGACCGTTACCTTGTGGTGGACCGCTATCGCCGTAACAGCTTGATCGACCATTTCTTACCATCTGGCTTGACACTATCAGCCTTCGCAGAGGTGCGTTTTGAGGAACAAGGAAACTTCGTTGAGCAACCATACGAAGCAACAGTAGAGCAAAGTGAGCAAAGTCTTATCATCACGCTGCACCGCGATGGACAAGTACGTCGCGCCGGTGCCCTGAGTCCTCTACCTGTTTCCCTTACAAAGACAATTACACTTCTCCGTGGCGAAGAAAGACTGGTGGTACACTATAGTATCGAGAACAAGGGGCAGGCGCGTCTACAAACGCAATTTGGCTGCGAATGGAATGTTAATCTGCTTGGAGGGGGCGGTAACGATCAAGCATATTACTTTGTCGCGGGTCATACGCTTGAGAATACGCATTTCGATAGTACTGGCGAAGTGTCGGGTGTACACGAAGTACATATTGGTAATAGTTGGCTTGAACAAGACATGGGCTTCTCGCTCAGCGAAGAGGCAACGCTCTGGCGTTTCTCTGTAGAGACTGTGACAGGTTCCGAGGCAGGCTTTGAACGTACTCATCAAGAGAGTTCGCTTACATTTATATGGCCTCTCCTACTCGACTCAGGCCAAATCTGGCAAACTGAAATTAGCTGTACAGGGAGCAAAACATAATATGACACGTGTTCTTGCCATTATCAATATAGCAGATGACCCCACAGGTTCTATAGGCGAAATTCTGGAGGAATATGGCATCGCCTACGATGTTATCGATGCGTCAATACAACCTATTCCCAATCCTACTGTATACGATGCGATGGTGGTGTTTGGAGGACCACAAAACGCGAACGAGGATGAGAAATACCCATACTTTTTGCAAGAAAAGGCTGCATTACGTACAGTAGTTGAGCAAAACATCCCTGTACTTGGTATTTGCCTGGGCGGGCAGATGCTCGCTACCGTGCTGAATGGTGCTGTAAAGAAACACACCATTACTGAGATTGGCTTCTCGGAAGTACAATGTACAGATGAGGGAAAACATGATCCACTTTACGAGGGTCTAGCAGGGCATCAACTGGTCTATCAATGGCATGAGGACACGTTTGATATTCCTCCTGGGGGCGTTCGTTTAGCTACAAGTGAGAAAACGGAAAATCAGGCGTTTCGCTATGGTCCTAATGCGTATGGCATACAATATCATATTGAGCTGACACCCGCTATGCTTGACACATGGTTACATGAACCATCGTTGAAACAAGAAATTGTCAATACTCTTGGCGAAACCGAATACAAACGGATTATGAGTGAGCAAGCGCAGTACTTTGCGCTTTATCAAGAGCATACGCGTGTGATGTTTGAGAATTTCCTGCGTATCGCAAGGTTAATTTAGGGAAAAGAGTACAAAAGTCTTTTCTTTTCTGCCTGCTTTCTGCTATACTGACACGTATACCTAACTTTCTTAAAACATTAGGATGGATACTTTTATGACTACTATATTCTTTTATGGCAGTAAAAAACAGTGATAACAAATTCTGAAAGGCAGCATTCGACGCCGATGCCGCATCAAAACATGAGTCAATATACTCATCAAAATACTTTTAATGGACATTCTATGCACCTACCTGTAACACATTCAGCGTATCATGGGGCGGAACTCACGCCTTTACTCTTTGCAAAACATACTATTGCTTGCGAACGCCATCCTAATCGTAATGAAGACAGCATTGTCATTGACGAGCGTAGCGGCTTGGCCGCCGTGTTCGATGGTGTGGGGGGTAGTGCGGCTGGACAAATCGCATCGCAAACAGCGGTACGCGCAACCTATCAAGGCTGGCGACGTGTGCTTGAGCAATTACAAAAGAAACGTAAAATTTATGATTTGATTGATAATCCTGGTGATAACTTCCTCTGCTCTGTCCTGGAGCACCTAGTACAAAGTGCTGATGATCTTGTGCGTACCGAAGGGGCACATCGTGCCGGAACCGACGATCTCGCAACAACGGTGGCAATGGCTGCTATCTGCCGAGAGCCTAAGACACGTGGCTACACGCTCTACTATGCTCATGTAGGGGACAGCCGTGTCTATCTACAACGCGAAAACGAAGCCCTAAAACGCCTCACAAACGATGACGGACTCCTCGCAAAACTCGTAGAAAACCACGTTGTCAAGGATGAGGACGCGCACCGTATCGATCAAGCAATGCGAGCCGACCAACTTACCGATATGGAGTTTAGCTACTTCCGTCTACGTGGAGGTATCACTCAAGCTCTCGGGGGGCCTGTACCACCAACAATTCATACGTCTGAAATCGCGGTTATACCAGGGGATCGCATTCTGCTCTGTACAGATGGTATTCACGACAACCTCACCGACGAAGAGATTGAAGACATTCTGCGCGGTAGTCCACGCACATCTACCGCACGCCTGCTTGTTGAACGTTCGCTTCAGCGTTCACGACAAGAGCGTAGCGTGACTGTAAGAGCCAAACCTGACGATATGAGCGCGATAGTTATGACATGTCGTTTTTAAAATAAGTATGTGCTACATCGCACAAAAGTACCAAATTTCACTCTGATACACAGAAATACACCGAGAATGTGTTATCTTCCTATGTGTTATACATTTTGTATTGCGATATATAGGAGGATATGTACTGTCGTGGGTAGAAAACTCTCTATTTTGCTTGGTTTGCTGACTCTTGTTCTTTTTAGTGCGTGTGGACCACAACAAGGAAGTTCGTCCATCCCTCCACAGGTACTACTTTCCAACAAACTGGATGCAGACCAATTGCCAACTGCTACACCGCAAATAGTTATCGCACGTCAGTTAACAACTCCAAAACCTACATCAACTCCAAAACCATTGCCTACAGCTGTGCCAACACAGGTAATAGCTACTCCCACGGCTCGTACAAACCCTCAACCGACGCCTACAACCGCACTCCCGCAACCTACATCACCAGGGACAATTCCAAGTGGAGGTCTCGGCAATTCACCATATGGACCACCACCAGCGATTACAGGTGCAGAGATTCAACTTACACAAAAACTCTTTGGACTTATCAATAGTGATCGTGCAGCACGTGGCCTCTATCCGTTCACCTGGAATGCAACACTTTCAGCAGGGGCGCGTCAACATGCATGGGATATGGTGCATTGTGGCTTTAGTCATACCTGCCCTAGCGGATTAGATCAGTGTACACGCATCGAGAACGAAGGTTTTCAAGGTGTGAGTGACTGTGGCGAATGTATTGGTATGGCAGGTCCCTATCCAACGGCGTGGGGCGGCGTGTACAACGTACAAGAAAGCATGATAAACGAGCCTCCATCGGGCTGGCATCGCATTCATCTGACAAGTACCACACTTCATAGAGTGGGTGTCGGCATCTATACAGACGCAAGAGGTTGGGAATGGTTTGTTGAAGATATGGTAAGCTAACTACACGTTTTACTGTTCACGACAAAAAGAAGCTACGTGTATATGCACGTAGCTTCTTTTTGTCTTTCCTCTTCCAGTTCCACTAGGCGAATAACGCCTCAAACTGTGCACGGTCAAGTTGCTCATGCTCCATCAATGTGTCAGCGAGACACAGAAGTTGGTCATTGTGCTCTGCAAGAATAGTACGCGCCATAGCACGACCTTCGTTGAGAATACGCTGTACCTCAACGTCGATAAGCGCGTTCATTGTCGCCCCGTTTTGCGTTTGTGAAGCGAGAGCCGACATAGCAAAGGTATGACGACTTGTGGGAATATCACTGTTCAAACGCACATTGCCATGAACATCAGCTACTAGTGCAGAAGTATAGGAGGGCACATCATCAGCATCCAGAAGACGCATGTTCAGCGCATAATTGTTTTCAGCCCGATAGTCCGCGAAGACAACGCCAATTTCGTCACTCATGCCCCAGCGCGTCACCATACGTCGTGCGAGATCAGTGACGACCTGAAGATCATTTTCGGCCCCCGTTGTGATGTAGTCTGGTCCAAACGTCAGTTCCTCAGCCACACGACCACCAAGGCCAACAGCAATTTTCGCCATTAGCGCATTGCGACTGTAGTTATACTTGTCCTCTTCCGCGATAAAATGTGTCACACCCAGACTCTGACCACGCGGCAAAATGGTGACACGGTTCACGGTGTCTGCCTCTGGCAAGTGATAGGCTACAAGAGCATGTCCACCCTCATGATAGGCAATGATACGACGCTCTTTCTCGCTCATCACAAGAGGGCGTAGTGCACCCAACTGTACGCGAGCTAAAGCGTTCTCGAAGCAGTCATGTGTCACCTGTTCGAGGTCAAGCCGTGCGGCAGAAAGAGATGCTTCATTCACAAGATTCGCCAGGTCCGCACCGCTCATGCCAGTTGTCAAACGTGCTAGACGTTGCAGAGATACATCCTCATGCAATGGTGTACTGCGTGTATGCACCTTGAGAATGGCTTCACGACCAGTACGGTCTGGAAGAGAGACGGTGATACGGCGGTCAAATCGGCCCGGACGAAGTAGTGCCTTGTCAAGAATATCAACACGGTTTGTTGCTGCGAGGACAACTACAGCTTGACGCGCATCAAACCCATCTAACTCGACTAGAAGCTGGTTCAACGTCTGGTCACGTTCATCGTTTCCACCAACACGTACAGACCGCTTACGCCCAACAGCATCAAGCTCGTCAATGAAGATAACACATGGAGCTACTTGTCGTGCCTTACTAAACAAGTCGCGCACACGGCTAGCTCCAACGCCGACAAACATCTCCACGAACTCAGATGCACTCATGCTAAAGAAAGGCACACCAGCTTCGCCTGCAACCGCTTTGGCGAGTAACGTCTTACCAGTTCCAGGAGGCCCTATAAGCAGTGCGCCACGCGGAATATGAGCACCTAGTTTATTAAAACGGTCTGGACTACGCAAGAATTGGACGATTTCCTCTAACTCAGTGCGTACTTCATCAATACCTGCAACATCTGCAAAGGTTACAGTCGGAGCAGTACTAATACGAGGTGCAGCACCTGAAACACCTTGCTTAACAACAGTTCTTGGTAGTACATTGTTTGTTTGCGTGTCTCCCTCTTTCGTACGCATAAAGCGTTTCGCCTTGCTTTGCCCAATTTGAGTAATACGCTCATCCATTTGACGTGTAGAACGTGAACCGTTGCGAGATCGAAGCAGTAGAAAGAGCGCAAGTACCATGAGTAGGAGTGGAGCGTACCGCCATACGAGAGGAAGCAAACCAGAAATTTGAGCAGTTGGAAGAGTAGTTATTCTCACCCGATTCTTTAAAAGAAGCGGCATGAGTTGCTCATCTCCTGCCACCGGAATACGTGTATAGAAGAAACGAGTTGTATCAAGAGTTACTGTTGGAGCAGTCCACGTGGTACTACCTACACCTATATAGTGCAACCACGCACTATATATCTGCGCATTTTCCTGGGGTTGTACAAGTTGAGTTGTTGAGGAAATATGCTGTGAAAGAGGATGTTGTAATAACCCGTTCACCTCGTTCCCTTGAATTGCAACAGCAGCAACGTCTCCTGTCTTCACCTGCTGCACAAAGGTACTATAGTTAATTGTTGTCACACCATTTGGGGCACCACTTACAACTGGCGCATGCAATTGGCTGAATATCCCGAAAAGCAATCCTACTACTAGTGTAAGCAGAATGCTTGTGCTCATAGCTGCGCGATGTGTAGAAAGAAATTTTAGAAATTTACGACTACTCTGTTGAAGAGAAAGAAATTGTCGTGTAGACCGCTTCACCACTAACTTCCCTTTGCGCTTCCTATTCACGTCCATTTACTCACCTTGCCTGTTCACTGAATAGACCACCGTGTTGACCCCCATACTGGAATGTATACAAGAATGGTCAATGCTTTGACAAGAGAAGATGCATACCATCATTCTCTGCGGCACACTCCATTCCCATATTCCTCTTTTTGCCCTACAGAATACACACCATTCCTTCGTTACTCCCATGCTACATATCCCCTTTACCTTTCCCATCGCTACATGTCCGCCCTTCACCGAAAGAATGCCTCTTCAAAGATACCTGCGAAAAAGTGCAGGAAAGAGACCAGAAAACATTTGTAAAATAAGAAAACAGGCACTCATTATGGACGTATGATACTAGTGTACAGCTTTGTATGAAGAGTATCGAAAAAGTCGAACATTTCGGTACTTTTTCCTTATGAATGAGCGCATTGATGTGTTTCTCTATATCTTTTCGCAAACACAATGAAACACAGAGGTACAAAAAGAACTGTCTTACTACAGGGACGTTGGCTGAGTGAGATTATGGGTACACAGTTTCGTTATATCTATCACGTTGACATAAACAGGAAATAATACATACGTGTAACATCCCGATTTTTTCTCAGCGAAAACTAACCTTTGGACATTTGAGAGCAAAAAAGCACTGCATAGCGTACATGCTTAAGTACACTATGCAGTGCTTTTTGAAGTTCAGATTCTCATGAAACGCTAAGAAGCAGTTATTGCGGAGAAAGCACTGAACTTGGCAGTAACGCCACTTTGTAGTTGTACTCTCAAACCACAATAGCCTGTTTGTAAACCAGTATCGGTACCAGTGACCATCCACGTTGTTGGTTCGGCTGTTCCTGTTGCCCAAGCTTTAGCATACAAGCCTGAGCCAACAGCACGAAACCTTATTGTGTAGGACTTGCCTGCGTTTGCAGTGAAAGCTGTTGAGCTCACAGTTCGATATGTCCCATTAGTTTTTGCCTGAATCACGAGGTTTGAGCCACTAAGGTATGCTTTGTACCAGTTATTCGTATCCTTCCAGCGTAGCACTGCTCCCATATTAGCGTTAGTAAAACTACTTATCGAGCCACTCAACAAAACTTCAGCGTTAGTAGCAGTAGAACCAAGGACAGCATTGTAATATGTACTTCCGTTCGCTATCTGACCTTGATTAGTTGCAATCGAGAAAGTCGCTTGTGTATTAGCATCCGCGGCCCATGAGTGACCATCTGAGGCGGTCCCCCAGTGCGTCTGATTCGCGCGCTGGAACGTATCTTGAGCTATTGTCGTACCTGGAATTGGGGTTGATGTCGTAGTTGCAGTTGGTGATGGTGTTGTCGATGTCGGGGTTGGTGATGTCATTGACGTTGGTGTTGGTATTGGTGTACCACCACTCCCTGTAACATAACCCATTCCCTGCCTTGAGGATGTAGCAACTACATTTCCATTTGAAAAATCAATCTCAAGGTATTTTCTTGTATTATAGAGAGCATCAAGATTGGTTACAACTTTGCGTGTAGTAGTGTCGATTACATCACCAGAGTCGCCCACGTAGACAAAGCGACCATTAAGGCTATGTAGAATCCAGCCCTCATGTGTGCAATCATAGAGGCAAGGAGTTTCGGGAGATACTCCGGTCCCTGACATCTTGCGTAGAGGAATATTAGCGACCTGTACAGGAGCACTTGCAGGGACATTGCTTACATCAAAGACATGAGCATAACTATTTGCGGTATCAATCACGTATAGTTCCTTCTCGTCAGGAGAAAGAGTGACTCCATGACTAACTTCCGCGGCAGTAGAAGCAGTAAAACCCTTAATCGGAACATGATACAGCAGTTTGCCAGTCGTGATACTGCTTACATCAAAACCAAGAAAACCTGTTGCCGTTGTGTATGCCAGTGTCTCACTACCATTGATCGTGAAAGGACGCACACCAGTTGTAAGGGGGCCAATTTTCTTAATAATCTTGTTTGTAGACGTATCAACCATATACAGATAGCTAGAATTCAGTGCACCGAGATAAACATGCTTGCCATTCAAGCTCATTACCGTATTATGGGCCGCGTCTCCTGTTGCGGTGAAGATGCTCCCAGTTACACTACCATCACTCGCATTAAGAATACGCCACATTCCATCATAAGATGCCTCTCCATCAGGCATATAAATTGTTTTACCATCGGGCGTAATCGCGAGGCTATCAATGCCGAAGGGATAATTTTTCGTCCATACAACGGTATCAGTGAGAAGATTATATTTTAGTAACGAACCTGTACCATGTGAACCACCATCACCATTGTAACTGAGATAGAGTGAGTTCGATGTAGGGTCTACAACACAGCCACGTCCACCTTGAAATATGGGGAGCGAAATATGTTTCACAAGGGCATGATTATTGTCTGCATCATAGACATAGATGCCACCATCAGGAAAAACATATTCATAGTGATGTACAGTAACCTCTGGACTTGCCGCTCGCACGAGCGAGTTACTGTGAAAATAGAATAAGCCAGCAGCACATACTCCTAGCAGTATCAAGCCAGCAGCAAAACCGCCTAACATACGAGATGACCGAGAAATAATTTTCATTAAAAGCTTTTCTCCATTCAGCGAATGCGTCGATGCCAACGCTGTATAATAGATATATGCAATACCATAACTATTCACTACTATAAACGGAAGGGATGTGATTACTGTGGGAAGAAGGTTACATAATGGTTAAAAACAGATGAAACAGTAAAGGTATCTTTACCGTTTCATCTGTTTTTAACCATTATGAACAAACACACAAGAATGCTATAACTATGTACACCCAGCGAATGGTACAATCAGAAAGGACAGACAACGGGAGTCGAAGAGAAAGGATATTTTCATGAAAGCTATTCGTATTCAAGAGACAGGTGGACCAGAGGTAATGCGCCTCGAAGATATAGAGAAACCAACACCCAAAGCTGGTGAGGTGTTGATTAAGGTTGCCGCTGCAGGCATCAATTATGCCGACCTCGCGCAACGACAAGGCGCATACCTGACACGCACACACACACCAATGACCGTAGGCTTTGAGGTCGCAGGAACAGTTGAAGAACTTGGTTCTGGTATAGCATCACCTAAAGTTGGAAGCCGTGTTGTCGCACTAACGGCAGGTGGATACGCAGAATATACAACTGCTCCCGCAAATACAGTCATTCCAATTCCAGATAACCTTGATTTTAATAGCGCAGCAGCGTTTCCTGTACAAGGCATTACCGCGTATCAATTACTTCGTGAGTCAACACATTTGCAAGAAGGCGAAAGTGTATTAGTTCATGCAGCAGCTGGCGGCGTAGGTACACTTGCCATTCAACTTGCCAAGCTCATGGGTGCCAAAATCGTTGTTGGAACGGCGAGTAACAACAAGAAACTAGAGCTTATAAGAGAGCTTGGAGCTGATGCAGCGATTAATTATACAGAGGCAGACTGGGCAGAGCAGGTCACTAAAGCGACAGGCGGCAAGGGACCAGATGTTATCCTGGAAATGGTTGGTGGAGATATCGCGGAGAAGAGTCTACAAATCCTGGCGCCCTTTGGTCGTATGGTCGTATATGGGTCGGCAAGCGGACAGATGGTACAATTCTCTGGTATCCAGTTGATGTATAAGAATCAATCAGTTGTTGGCTACTGGCTCTCGGCCTGGATGAGTCGCCCTGATAAAACTGCTGAAGCTGCACAAGCCCTGGTGCAATATCTCGCTTCTGGCAAACTGCGTATCATCGTTGGTCACACCTTCCCACTTGAACAGGCGGCAGAGGCTCATAGAACCATCGCGGACCGCAAAACAACAGGCAAAGTTGTGCTTACAGTATAAACAAAGGATGTCATGGAAAATGGCATGTGCCATTTTCCATGACATCCTTTGTTTATACGGTTTCCTCTTCACTTTTTAAGGTCACAACTTCATCACCGATGTGTAGCACAGCATCCCAGGTCACGTCAATAGCTCCCTTTACGCTCTGATGAGCAGGGCAACCTTCGGGATGAACTCTAAGAGCGCGTTCTGCGGCTTCACGATTTTCTGGTTGAATGGTCACATTATAGTGAACAACGATAGATTCGATGCGGATAGTTTTGCCGATCCCGACGATACGTCCATCGACCGTAGCAATGTATGTTTGGCGGTCGTAACGAATTTTGCGCCCTGACAGGGCACCTGCAAGAGTGCCGTACATTCAGCCAGCGACGGCTGCAACGATGTGGTCGAGGGTCGAGGCTATTGGTGGACCCTCTTTGGCCCCGTAATACTCGCGCAGTTTTCCTTGTACCCCATACACTACGGGTTCGGCAACTTCGCCTAAATAGGCGTTGCGGTAGCCATCTTTATACACTAGACGTGTATGAGAGATGTACTCAAACGGTTCTGCCATGAAACGTCTCCTTTCAAGAAACGGGATATATCTCATGAATAGCATATCACAAGCGAGACGAACGTAGAGGTAGCAAAAGGTAGTATAATGGAGCGATATCGAATGCAGTAACAAATTGGGAGTATTAGAGGTACATGGGGCACCATACACATAAAATTTTTCTGAACATACTTTTTCTGCTAGCACTACTTACCATAGTATCGTGTGGGTCTCAAACTCTCACGACAAAAACGGCAAGCAGTATATCAACTACGCCAACTGCAGCACCTCAACATACTTCCATCGTTCATGCTATTCCGTGGGGACATCCTTACCAAGATAGCAAGCTAGGTTTTCAATTACAGCTACCCGATGGCTGGACAGCTTCGTCGGAGACAGGACTACGCTCTCCTGCACATATTTCTGCCCTTTCGATTACGCAAGAGAAAAGCACAGCCCACCAACTTATCGTGATAAGTGTCATGCAGGGTCAAACGATGCCTGCTGCTTTTGCACAACGAGGTGTTCCCTCTACACATCTTGGACTATATCCAGCATTTATCGCTGACCGTACGGGACGTGAGGGAAAGGTTCCTTGTACGGTGCGCATCTTTTTAGCACACACTGACTACGTTGTTGCAGAATGGTGTTCAATGGACGCCTCGGCACACGTCGCACTATTCGAGCACATTCTTTCGACATATCAACCAGCTTCGGCTACTTTCTCTGCTCACCCACAGCCTGCCCCCGAGCCGCAAACATGCTCACAGGTACAGCAAGCGCGTAACTATACTCAACCAGAGCAATGGGGTCGGCAACTGGGCAAACCAACATCTACGTTCCCTGCTATAGGTTGGGGACTGATGTTACCAGGGGCCTATATATGTAGCAATCAACAATCTATCGATCCTTATCTCTTCCAGTGTACCGAACTTGCTAATCGCTTCCTGTATGAGCAATGGGCTTTGCCTCATCTTCCTGGCAACGCTGCACGCTATTACGACTATTATCAGGATGGTGTCTATCATCCTGGTGTCATACACGATTTTCCCGAGGGCAGTTATCAACTCTCGGATGATGCCACACAAGGAAAGAGTACCTTTCGACCCAGCCCAGGAGACCTGTTAATTTTTCAAGATGTTCACAACTCTACTGTTGGCTGGAAATCGGGACTGAGCGATGAACCGGGTCATGTTGTTGTCGTTACAGGAATTGACGCTACACATGTCTATATCGCGCAGGAAAACTACAACGAGACACAGTATTTTCTCGCGCTTCCCATCACAAAAGTCGCCAATGGCTATATTATTACCGACTTAAGCGGCTGGTCTAATCGTATCGTACGTGGTTGGATACACTTCACTGCCAACGGTGGTCCTGCTGTATAATTCCTTTGGGAAGACACAGACAGGTTGTTTGAAGAGTGTGCTAAAGCAGACCCAATCACCACGCGATTATATTCCAACGTTCATTCGTTCATCTGCATCGTCGGTCTCTACTCAACAATCAATCCAACCTTCGTAACGACGCAACACTCAAACCCAAAAGTGCGCCTACCAATGTGAGTCCACCCGCACAAAGAAATACGACCTGTATGCCAGCTTGTTGAGCAAGAATGCCAGTCACCGTATAAGATATCGGTATAAACCCAAAACTTGCAAGTATAAAGAAACCCATCATCCTTCCTAACATGGTTTTACGTACATGCATCTGCATAACCGTAAGAAAAAGAATCGACACATAGCCATTCAACAGACCAAGCAGGAGCAAACAACAGGCTGCGATTGGAAATGACACGAAGGGAACGATCATCAGAATTGGCACTTCTACTACCTGAATAGCACAGGCCAATAACCCTCTTCTTTTTTGTGGAGGATAGAAAGCGGGAAGAAGCGTTCCAATAACCGTGCCACAACCGAAACTCCAAAGAAATATACTATATCCCTCTGGTCCACTATGAAAGACGGCCCGTGTCAGGAAGGGAAGACCCACCGTAGTAGGACCGATAGCTGCGATACCCGCACAAACATCCATAAGCAGAATAGCGACAAGCCAGGGAGCCTTACGAAGATAGAGCAAGCCTTGTATACCATCCTGTAGTGGCGAACGTTCCTCCAATTTTTCTTCACGAAGAAGAGGACGCATAAGCAAAGCAGCGAGAACAGCCACCACAAAGGAAAGCGCATTGACAGCAAACGCGAGTGCAGGACCAGCAAAGGCAACGAGGAGACCTGCGGGAAGCACGCCCAGAAAGACCCCTAGTTGAGACATCATCTCGGTGAGGGAATTTGCACTGTCAAGCATTTCTACAGGCACAAGACGTGGCGCGATACTATTAGCGGCTGGATAGAAAATACCATTCGCAGTACCATGAATGATCAGAATACCACAGAGAAGCCAGAGTGGAAACCAGTGCAAAAATGCAAAAAGTGCAATTGCGCCCGATGTGAAGATACGTACACTGTCAGACCACAGCATAACAGTACGTGCATCTACACGATCTGTTAGTACTCCTCCAATAAGTGTTGTAAGTGCTTGCGGAATGGTAAGCGCGAGTAGAACAACGGCAAGATCAAGAGCTGATCCTGTTAACTCGATAACTAACCATGAAAGAGCCACCGTCTGAAACGGATTACCAAGCGCAGAAATCGTTTGTCCTATCCAGAGTAAGCGAAAATCCTTATGGCGCAATGGCGCAACGAGACGAACTGGAAAAGCGACGTTCATTCTTCTTCTCCTGTTGGTGAGGATGTATCCTCTTGAAAAGAGGGAAAGCTATGAAGCAGAAATGACAGCGCAACGAACGAATCATAGCTTTCACGTTGCGGATCATGTATCGCCAAATACATCTCTTCTTTGACGGCATTGAGATGTTCCTGAATACGCTGCAACCGTTCATCAGAGAGACGTAGGGGTTCAGAGGCGAAATTGAAATGCGGAAATTGCCCGTGAAAATGTGTATGCGCTTGCGTATACTGCTGTCGAATTGCGACTAACGTTGTCTCCATAAGCGACATATCTTGTACATTCTCCGTTAGTGTTGAACTTAAACGAAAGACACGCGCTGTGGGTTGGTAATACTTCTCAATAACGTTGCCCTTTGGTTGCTCTGCCACAATCTCAATCAACCCTGCAGCTTGCAATTCCTTCATATGAAAGTGGAGACGTGGAGGTGAGACACTCAGTGCATCGGCGAGTTTCTTGTTGGTTAATGGAACGTCGTCAGCCAGGATATTTAAAATACGTTGACGCAACGGATGAGCAAGTGCATGTAGCTGCTCTGGCGTCTCAAGAATAAGTTCGTCCCTCATAAAATATTTCCTTATCGATAAGTTTTTATTTAATCGCACTGAAATCATAAAGTAAACACACATCCTTTGTCAACCCTGGAAAGCGACAAAAAAGACTGCTAAAAAAAGGGAGTATTTGGCACGTACTGCTTTTCTTGTTCATGGAGTACAACAAGAGGTGCTGGCACAACTTAATATCGTTCAGCGACGTGTTAGATATAGGACGCCAAATAGAGCACAATGATGATATACAAAGGGAGAAAACATATGCCGAGCAATATCGTTGGATACGAATGGCCCGTTGACGGAACCAAACGCATTGCGTACGTGACTGGTGACGACCATATTCATACACTTGTCGAGAAAGGTAGGCGATGGACAGATACAGATATCACCCAAAGTGCTAACGCTCCCACAATTTCCTTAGATGTTGCCATTATGACTGGCTATGCATGGCCTGATGGTCGGACGCAACAGATTGATTATGTAAGTCCAGACGATAGCGCAGGGCACATTCGTGAACTGGTTCAACGTGAGGGAGACCCTTGGAGCTACGAAGATATCATGTCTCAGCCAGTGAGCGTGCCACCAGCAGATGGAACAGCCCTTGTAGGCTATTCCTGGCAAGGCAATGGCACCAAGCACGTTGTCTATACAAGTGCCGATGGACATATTCACGAACTCTCGGCTGGTACAGTTGGACAGTGGCAATACACAAATATCACACAGAAGGCAAATGCTCCTGTCGCGGAAGGTGCAACGCTCACTGGTTTTGCATGGGAAGCGAATGAGACGCGTCATGTTGCGTATATAAGTGGTGACGGACATATTCACGAACTGGTTGCAGGAAAAGACAACAACTGGCAAGACACCGATGTGACAGAACGTACCAATACTCCTGAAGCGAGCGAAGATACGCCGCTTATCGGCTACATCTGGGCAACACAGAACACAAAAAATCTCGCCTATATTACAGATACAGGCCGTATTTATGCACTTACGGCAGGTACGGATGGAGCATGGAGAGGCTACGATATAGTGGAGCAAACGCAGGCACCTAAAGCTTTTGGTTCTGCCCTTGCTGGATTCGTTTGGAGCACTGGTGACACACAGCAGATAGCTTACATGAGTGAGGACAGACACATCCAAGAATTGGTAGCAGGAACGGATGGTAAATGGAGCCATAGCGATATCACACAAGTCACGCACGCACCCCTTGCGGCCGACGATTCGCTTATAGGTTTTGAATGGTCCTCTGCCTTTGCCAAGCAGATTGTTTACATAGATACAGCAGAAAACCCACACATCCACGAACTAATGCTTGAGCACGGAAGTGCGTGGAAACATACCGATGTCACCGCGCTTACAGGTGCAAGCGACCTCGTATGAACATCGTAAATATGGTCCTGATAATCGCATCCTGCATCGAAGCGATGCAGGATGCGATTATCAGGACCATATTTACATTCTCACTAGACCTTTTTCTAAATCTCGAATACGATGTGCCGCCTCATCTCGCGTAATGCTTCCTCCTAGCAATTCGTCTAACACGCTTTCGATGGTTACGGTTTGTACAGGCGAAGGTACGTCATGCTGATTGCGCTTCGTAAAGCCGCTAAAGAGTCGCTCACGGATAGCAACCGTCAGGTAAAGAGCGGTCACGATGCCGCCCGCTATACACGCGGCAAGCCCTGAGTCCGTGACTTGTAGCCAATTCGCAATTGGTGAACTAAACAGGGACGTCGCCAATGCGTAGAATGCAACCGCTCCACCTATGGCACATGCGAGCACACCAGCACCTAGTACAGCAAGCGCAAATCCACGTCGTGCTCCTGCATACATCAATGGTTCGGCAGCATTACGCCTCCATAAGAAGAAATCGAGCGGAATATACGCAAGCCCAACAATTATTGCCGCGACGTTCTCCTCCCATATCATGGACTCTGGCGAGGCACCATGCAAGGATCGTAAAGCACGATACAGAAGAAAAGCTACTCCTGACCAGAACAAAAATGATGTAAGGATAGTAGCGATAGAAGTCTCCGCTGCCACCACAACACCACGCTCGATCAAGCTCTGTTTCGCTGCCATCGTCAACAAAAGATGATACATGCTAATGATAAGTATACCAAGCAATAAAAATGGCGCGAAATCATACTGTGCATTTGGTCCCGTAACATCTTTCAATGCAAAAGAAATGTGGAACGCAGGCAAAAGCAGTAAGAGGACGCCGCGATAGAGACCAGTGAGTAGAATACCAATACCAACCGCAACACTTGAGAAATGTAGAATAAATCGTAGTAATTTCGAGCTATCGTTGCGTGTCAGCCAACCATAGGCCAACCAGAATGCAACAAACCAGAGCAGTGTCAGCAGCAGAAAGCCGACATTTCCATTTTGACAGTTAGCGGGACTTCCACAATATTCGTGCGTACCTCTTCCTCCAAAGAGAAGCGTATCAATGAGACTATTAATATTTCGTTCCCATGCTAATGCAAGCATAACGAGGAAAAGCAACTGCACACCATACACATGAAGACGCTGAAATGCTAGAGCAGCTCCAGTAGCTGCTCGTGTACGCCGACGTTCTAATTCAAGCAAAATCACAACTCCAAGTGTCGGAAGCGTGAATGATAGAATACTCGCAAGTCCGTACTGTTGGCCATATGCAAGTTGTCCCAGTACAGAAAAGCCAATAAACGGGACGGCAATCGAGATGCCAATCGCC
The DNA here is from genome assembly GCA_964657325.1 of uncultured Ktedonobacterales bacterium. Lineage (GTDB taxonomy): Bacteria > Chloroflexota > Ktedonobacteria > Ktedonobacterales > Ktedonobacteraceae > JBBQVS01. The sequence goes on along the minus strand of CAZZVE010000022.1, from coordinate 27,988 downwards.
TCCGTAGTATTGAGAAAAAACGAGCGTATCGCACTTCCACCAGCCACAGAGTCATTATGAATATCGCGTCGAATAAGCCAGTAGTGTAGTCCACCCAGAAGGCCAGCAATAGCCCACGAGACCAGCGCAAAGACAAGCGATTGGGTAATCTGTGTCTGACTTGGTGCATGCTCATAGGAGGAGCGCAAGAATGGTATGAGTAGAAGCAGTGTGCTCAATAATTGCCCTAAAGCGATTGCGGCAAAGATTACTAACACAATAAAAACTGTATAGAGGTAGAAGCGATAAAGATTGTGAGCCATATACACCTCCAGGAATAATAAAAGGGTCAAACCTCATTGTCTGCACAGCTTACAGTATATTCATACTTACACATGCAACAACGTGTCATCTGACCCATTTGTTGAGATTTTATGGCTTTATGAATTTTTAGAGTGTTCGCTTATCCTCAACACGACGCAATTTGCCGCCTTCACTTCTCGGCACCGTTCCTGGCGGCACAAGCGTTACCATGAGACCAAGGCCAAGTGTTTCTCGAATACGATGCTCTATTTTATTGCGTAACGCGTGCATCGAGTGATCAACCGCAATAACATCATCGGCTATGGCATCCTGTGCGACGTGACGAAATACTTCTTCAGTCAGTTCTACCTTCACCTCAACCTCGTCAAGCGTACTCGCTCGTGTAACCACAACTTGATAATGCGGCGTCACCTCTGGAATCTCTTTCAGTATCTCTTCCACCTGCGTTGGATAGAGATTGACGCCACGTATAATCAACATATCATCTGCACGTCCACGAATGGGTCCCATCCGAACATGTGTCCTGCCACATGCACACACGTCATGCGAAAGGTACGTGATATCACCCGTCCAATATCGCAGCAATGGCATTGCTTCTCGTGTGAGATGTGTGAAGATCAATACGCCCTCTTTACCATCGGGAAGCGGCTCACCTGTCTCAGGGTCCACCACTTCTGGATAAAAGTGATCCTCCCACACATGGCTACCTGCGCGTGCCTCGATACATTCTTGCGAGACACCCGGCCCAACAATCTCGCTGAGACCATAAATATTGGTGGCAGCAATACCAAGACTTGCTTCTACGGCAGTGCGTATCGTCTCCGTCCACGGCTCTGCGCCGAGCAAGCCAACCTTAAGGCTGATTTCTTGTGGCGAGATACCGCGTTTCTTGAACTCCTCACCGAGCGTCTGCGCGTAAGACGGTGTACAGCAAATCACCTCTGGCTGAAAATCAAGAATAAGTGTCACCTGTCGCTGTGTCGCGCCACCGGAGACAGGCACAACTGTCATACCAAGCCGTTCACCCCCATAATGAATACCAAGCCCACCCGTGAACAAACCATAGCCGTAGGCATTGTGCAGAATCATCCCTGGCTTAGCCCCGGCAGTCGCTAGTGAACGTGCGTTGACCTCCGCGAACACATCAATATCGTTCGCTGTATAACACACAACCGTCGGTTTACCAGTCGTGCCGCTACTCGCATGAATGCGCATCAAGCTCTCGCGAGGCACCGCAAGCAATCCAAAGGGATAATAATCGCGCAATGTCTGCTTTTTCGTGAAAGGGAGTTTGTGGACATCTTCGACGGTGCGAATGTCATCAGGCTGAATTCCTATACGGTCAAGTGTTTCTCGATAGTGGGGCACCTGATGATACACGTAATCCACCATGTTATGCAAACGCTTATTTTGCAATGCTCGTAGCGACTCACGCGGCATTGTCTCGATTTCTTTGTTAAACATTCGAGTATCGTTTCACAAGGTCCGCACGCACAGGATGAAATACCTCAAGCAGTTCGGACTGAACAATAGCTTTCGCTGAATGTGTAGCATCGCTCGGAATGACAACAGCGTCACCCGCCTTAAGTATACTCTGCTCCTCACCTATCGTAAATTCCATCTCACCATGTAGCGCAACAGAAATCTGTTCGTGTGGATGGGCATGTGCAGTAGCGATTGCGCCTTGCTCTAGCGTGACACGCATCACCATCGCATGCTTGCCTGCGAAAATTTGTGCATCTATGCCTGGGAAAAGTTCCATCTTTTTTTCGTCAAAAAGGTGTGTCGTTTGCATATTTCCCTCATTTCTGTGCATTAACACGTTTTTTTCATGACAGGG
>CAZZVE010000022.1:1881-25745 GCA_964657325.1 uncultured Ktedonobacterales bacterium | reverse complement strand
TGACAGGGCTTGCCCCTGTCATGCTCTGACCAACACTATTACCGCCTACCGAGTAAGCTTTATACTGCCTTAAACTGCTCAAACGGTTGATGACAGTCATTACAGTAACCAATGGCGCGACATGGAGTAGGACCGAACAAGTTGTCTAGTTGCGTGTTCATGGAATGGCACAATGGACATTCATGACTCACCGCTTGTTCAAGTTTGGATAGTACCTTCAAACTTCTACGTGGCGGTGGTGTTATTGCTGCCGCACGTAACATCGTACGTCCAGCTTCAGTAATCCGTTCAGTAGTCCATACCTCGCTGTACACAATCTTGACCTCAATGATGCCAAAGGTAGCAAGTCGTTGTCGAATTTCCAATCGCATGAGGTCCAAGGCGGGACAACCTACGAACGTTGGCAGCAACTCAACCAGGACACGACCCTTGTCATCATCCATCACAACCTTACGAATCACTCCCAGATCAACCAGATTAATCGTTGGCATCTCAGGATCGGGTATCTCCCGTAGTATATCCCAAATGCGCTCTTCCGTCGCTTCTACTATATTGTTCATAGACTACCATACTCCTTCTGGCGCAATATGCCGTACCGAAGTCATTTCTTCATACAGTTCATCCCAGCCTTCGCCATGCTGTCCTTGCCGCCCACCAAAATTTGGCGTTACCCAGAAACGCCATTGTGTTCCTACCTTGCCACCTGGGAACGAGATATTGTACTGTTCAAAGGAAGAATATAACTGCTCAAACCACGCGTCACGTAACGCTGACGTTTTCTTTGTGAGAAGCCCTTCTGCCACAAGGATATCCTCACCTGGAGCCTCTTCAAACAGGCCAAGCGCATCAGGCCACAAAGCTTCCAATGCCATTTCAAGATGCAAGCGCGACTCTCTTGACGAAGAGGCAAGCGTCTTCCACCATGTCTCGCCATGCCAGAGATGATAGCGTTCTTCTCGTGACACCTTCTCCATAGCGTTCGCTAACGGTGTGTAACTCGAAGACAAGAGTGTTTCAACACGCAGATTGTCAAAGATGTCATACAGGAAGCGACGCACAATCGCTTTGGCCCATTCGACTTTTCCCGTATGTTGTCCATCGGGGTCATACATGATCGTAAAACGCTTTTCGAGTAATTGCGCATGATAATACTGGTCTTTATTTCGTAGATACGCAAGGTGATCGGCGTCGCCATCGGTCAATTCTGCCGCAAGCGAATACAGTAGACGTGCGTGTCCAATCTCATCTTGCGCGAGCGAACTAAAGGCCACATCCTCTTCAACAATCGGCGCAATACCTGTCCATTCGGCGTCGCGTGAACCCAATACAAGCTCATCATCGCCAAGCGTTAACAGGTAGCGTTTCAAAGCATCTTGAACATCAGGCGTCATGTTCATCTACCCCTTTTCCACGAAGCATTCGTCGTTTCTCAACGGTCACACGGTATCCCTCACCAGTACGATAGGTACGCTCTATTGGTGGACGTAGAAAATCTGGATCGGTCACTTCGACCACCGCATCACGTGGCACGACCCATAAGCGTATCGCCTCCGCACGGCGGCTAAAACTTTCGCGTGCGTAGTGAATAGCAAGTTCGGCAGAGGGAGCGTCAACACTGCCTTCGTGCTGCAAAAAGCCCGCGCTCTTTTCCTGTCGGAACACTTCATAGATTGCCATACGACCTCCTCTTGCTTCAAGCGGTATAGGCTTTTCTGCCCAGTACAGCCTGTCGCACCCACGCACTCTCATCATAGGAAAGCTGACGGAAACTCAGACGCTGCTTTGATGCTGGCCCATGACCTGTGACAACGGAGGCAAGTTTATTCCAATCGGGCATGGTGTATTCCCACGTTTTCGTGGTTTCATCAAAACGGAGATTGGGGTCGGGAATAGTAATACCAAGTTCGCGGATTTGCTTCACATAGCGATTGAGCCATGCTTGCCGCAATTCCTCGTTCGTTTTCTCCTTCACGCCCCAGGTGATCGCGTCGTCCTGCTCCGCTGGCGTCGGTGGTCCGAAGAACATGAGCGTTGGCTCCCACCAATTGTTTGCCGCCTCTTGCAGCATCGCACGTTGCTCTCTTGTGCCCATCGCTAGAGTCAACACGATATCTTCGCCGTGCTTCAGGTGGAAAGCCTCTTCCCAACAAATCTTGAGCATAGTGCGGCTATAGGGTGCATAGCTGCCATGACGCACATTCGATTGGGCAAATAGGCTCGCCGAATCAATCCACCAGACAAACAAACCCATATCAGCCCATGTTGGCATCTGGTAGTGAAACACATTATGAAATTTACTCTTGCCACTGAACAGGTCTTGCATTATCTGCTCACGAGGTCTACCAAGGTCTTCCACGAGGCGCAGGAGCAGTTGCGCATGACCGACCTCATCCTGTACTTTTGAAGTTACCGCGAGCTTACGGTGCAAGCTTGGCGCACGCAATATCCAGCTTCGTTCTGGTAGCGCACCCATCAGTTCCGACATCGCATGCCGTTCGATAAATTTGGCGACAAGTGCACGGTACTCATCAGGCATCCAGTCGTGTACTTCAACCTTATGACCACTTTGAATTAACTGTTTGAATTCCGCAACTTGATCTTCATATGCCAAAATTGTCATGACTGGCCTCCTTGTAGTGATCGCATAATAAATGTCGTGTAGGAATCGGCAAGTTGTTCTATCGACATCGGTCCATCTGGACGAAACCACTGATAAGTCCAGTTCAATGCCGACAACACAAAAATCGAGGCCAACGCCGCATCTGCGACATGGAACACACCTTGCTGTATTCCTTCCTCAATTCCACGTCTAAAATAGGCTTCGTAGGTATTGCGCTGCTCTGTGATATACGCCCGTCGTGAGGCATCCAGGAACTTCCATTCTTGGAAGAAGACTGTAGCGTCATGTAGCTTGTGTGCGACCACGCCAAGGTGTCCTCGTACCAACTGCTCCATTTGCTCTTCTACCGCAATATCTTGTGGTACCGATTGTGCGCTCGCTAGAAACTCGTTTGCCCCGCGTTTCACAATCTCCCATAAGACATCCTCCTTCGAGGTGATATGTGAGTAGAGGCTTGCGCCTTGCAAATCAAGCGACTTCGCCAGTTCGCGCATGCTTGTACCATGATAGCCATGCTCACTGAAAAGATCGCCTGCGATAGTAATAATTTCGTCCTTAGTACGCATACATGACTTCCTCTATTTACGAACGAACGTTAGCTAGTTATAGAATAAGAGTACCCAATAAAATTGTGTTCGTCAAGGCCAACTTATTTGCTAGGTGCTCTACAGTGTGACATTCGCCTATAGCTAGTTCATAATCTATCGAACATACGAAAATGGCTCAAGCAGGACTGCTTGAGCCATTTTCGTATGTTCGATAGATTGTTACAATGGAATAACTCCTGGTTTCTCTCGCGCAATAAAGTAAAACTAAAGTCTTAATGACTCGATTGTTTCCAGCACCTCTTGAGCATGCCCTTCGGCCTTCACTTTGGGCCAGACTTTACGGACAATCCCGTCTTTATCGATCAGAAAGGTCTCGCGGTTAATGCCCATGTATTTCTTACCGTACATATTCTTCTCTTTCCACACGCCATATAGCTGCGAAACGGTTGTATCGGTATCGGATAGTAATGGAAAAGACAAGCCGTACTTGTCGGCGAATTTCTGATGCGAGGAGATATCATCAGCACTGATGCCCAGCACGACAACTCCCCGTTTTTGCATCTCATGGTCAGCATCACGGAACGAGCAAGCCTCAGCAGTGCAGCCAGGAGTGTCGTCTTTTGGATAAAAGTATAAGACAATATCTTTACCGCGTAATGCGCTTAACTGAATCTTGCCGTCTTTCACCACTCTATCGCTTCCTACCGCTGGAAGGGTGAAATCAGGCGCAGGCTGGGACTCCTTAACCTCTGTATTGCTCATAGAAGTACCTCTCTTTAAAGCAGTCATCTTACTATCTTAACTTAGGTTAGTTTACCACATAAAAAAGGCTAGACTGAGACCCTTTGCATCAATCAGAATAATTTGCAGGTCCGATCATCCTCGGCCCTCATTCTCCTATTGTTTCGCCATAACCTCTTCACGCTGCCACGTGCGAGCGGCGAGGACGATGAGCAGTCCATCGAGGATATAGGCGACCAGAACAGCAAACGCGAAAATCCAGAGAGCGAAGAGAGCCGCGACAAAGAGGAGCACGCCAAAGATGAGCCAAAGTCCTGTTGTAATCAACGAGCTATAGGTTTGTGCCGCCTGAAACGTAGCAACACGTGAGGAGATGAGGCTTGCGACAGTGGCGGCAAAGATGAGCAGGGCGGGAATACATGCAATGACGGTCAGAGAGAGTCCAGGAGGCATCAATGTCAGAGTTGCTGACCCGAAAAGCAAAGCGACCTCGACTAGGTAGACGAGAATCCCTGCCACCGTATACACAAGAGCGGGAATGACGGCTCCAAGCACTTTCCCTGCCAGAAGAGCTATATTGGACGCGGGCGTTGCCAATAGGGGCAGTAGGCACCCTCGCTCTTTATCACCCGCGAAAACGCCTGCGGCAATGCCAACCGACGGCTGCACATTGAGGAGCGCGACGAGTAGAAGCAGAAATGCCAGGGTGATGCCAAGCATATGCTGCCCATTATGAGCGTGAATCTGAGGTTGGATCGTATTCCATGTGATAAAGGTATTGATCACCAACGACACGCCAAAGATCACCAAGCTTGATCGCGTCCACAACGCCTCGACCATCTGCCGACGCGCGATCAGCCAGATGGTTGAGAGCGTCGGCAATGGAGTGTATGGAGTCCGTCTTCTCGTTTCGACATCTTCACCCTCTTTTTTCAGCATAGATCACCATCCTCACAGAACAGGGAAGCCAGGAGCAGACACGCGCTCGGTTGTAGGGCTAGACTTCTGTTTCATCGCACTTTCATCCATAGCCAGAGTATACACTTCTTCTAAAGTCCTCGTCTCGCAGGTCACAGAAATGATGCGCGCACCAGCCGAGCTTAAACGTGTTATCAGAGATGGGTTTAGTTGTGCAGGATGAGCGGTACGATAGGTGAGCACCGTATTTTCACGTCCACTCTCGCTCGCATTTTCGCTCACCTCCAGCGTTGTAGCAGAGGACAATTGGGGTGCGTTCAGTCCATCAATTGTACGTAGAGCGTCGAGAGAGAGAGGGCAGGGCTGCGCGAACTCAATGCGCACACCCATTTCGTCCGAGAAGTGTGCACGCAGAGCAGCGGGCGTGTCGTAGGCAACGATCTGTCCTTGGCGCATGATGGCTACTGTGTCAGCGAGTCGTTCGGCTTCATACAGATCGTGAGTACAGAGAAGAATTGCTCTCTGCGACTGCTTCAAGTCTGCAATCAGCTCACGCACACTGCGAGCAGCCATTGGATCAAGGCCAGAGGTCGGCTCATCCAGAAAAAGGACCGTTGGCTCATGAATCAAGGCGCGAGCCAAGGCAACTTTCTGCTTCATCCCTTTAGAAAAGCCCACCATTTTCTCCCGACGATGTGCGGTCAACTCAAAAAACTCCACTAACTCATTGATACGTCGAGTGCGTGCTTTCACAGGCATGCCATAGAGCGTGCCGAAGAAATCCAGGTACGCTGGAACTGTCATCTGCTCAAACAGTCCTGGTGTGTCTGTCACCAAGCCAACGCAGGCCCGAACAGCCGTGGACTGTGTACGCACATTATAGCCACCAACAAATGCCTCACCTTCGGTTGGAGCCAGCAGAGCCGAAAGCAGACGCACCGTTGTCGTCTTCCCCGCGCCATTCTGCCCCAATAGGGCAAGGACAGAACCAGCGGACACGCGAAGCGATATCTGCGCGACCGCGGTTACGTCTCCGAAACGTCGTGTCAGTTTCTGCGCCTCTATCATACAATCTTCTTTCCGGCAAGACAAACAGTAATTCACGTTCCGCGAAAACTATAGCATATGCCTCGCTTTTCCACAACTTAGTGCACACAAGCATCTTCTTGTATCAGCATTAGAGTCCGAGGAGAATTCGACCAGAAAAGGTATCGCTCAGAGCCTGCTCCATGATCCTTCCTAGTATGGGTAGAGGTTTCCCCTTTTGATAGTATCACATGTTAGAGAAATCTCTGGGACCTCTTGACTCTCCGGTTACAGGAGCGTTGTATAGTCAAAGAGTTGAATGACGATACTGTTGTACCAGGGAGGAGAAACGCTATGTTCAAGATCGGCGATTTCGCGAAAATCGCTCATGTGTCGGTCAAGACACTGCACCATTACGATGAAATTGGCTTGCTCAAACCAGAACACATTCATGCCACGACCGGATATCGCTCGTATAGCATCGACCAATTGCCCAAGCTCAACCGTATCCTGGCTCTGAAAGATCTCGGCTTTCCCTTGAAGCAGATTCGCTCTTCTCTGAATGAGAATCTCTCGCCACTCGAAATTCGTGGGATGCTTCACCTAAAAGAGGCGGAGCTGGAGAATCTGATCCAGGAGGAACAAGAACGCCTGGAACGTGTCAAAGTACGCTTGCAGCAGATTGAACGAGAAGGTATACAGCCCAATCATGACATCCTGGTCAAGGCGGTTGAACCGCAGACCATCGCCTCCGCACGTGGTATTATCCCTCTTACGAACAATTCCTATCAGCAATGTCAAGAACTTGCCATTGAGGTTTACACCTGGGTCACACGCGCGGGCGGCAGTATCAATGGCAGGTGGACTAGCATTTATCATGAGACAGCCGCTGAGAGCCAGAATGAGCGTATTGATATAGAAATGACTGCCGAAGTAGAGCGGTCTCTGCTGACGAAGGGCACTCAATTTCCCTCTGATCGGGTGACGGTGTACGAATTGCCAGGCACCAGTACAATGGCCTGCCTGCTGTATCAGGGTGACTACAATGGACTGTGGGACGCTCACATTGCTCTTATGGTCTGGATAGAGGCCAGAGGCTACTGCAGTGCTGGTACTTGTCGCTGTATCTATCTGCGTATCCCTATGCAGAATGGTAATCCACTGACCGAGCTTCAAATTCCAATTCGACAAGAACATTGAACTTCAGACAAAAAGGAGCAAATATATGAAACAGCACACGATTGTGACATCAACGCCTTCGCTCTCGCCTTTCCTTGCCTGGCGTAACGCGCTGGGTCTCATTCTCCTCCTCTGGTTCTTGCTCGGTCTAGTCAACTTTGGCGGAATCACCAACTTCCTGGTCAGCATCATGCCGCACAATCTTCTCCTCGCCTCATTCTTCCTAGATATCAGTTTCGGTATCAGCACAGCCATTGTCGTAAGTCTGATTGTGCTTTGGCAGCACAAGCACGGTGAGACGTTGATGGACCTAGGGTGGAGGCGTCCAACCACGACCAGTGCCATTGTCATTAGTCTCATCTACGGCGCGCTTTGGGTCATTTTGTCCTACGTACGTGAACCTCATCCTGTCCAGAGTTTCCTGGCACTCAGTTGGGAACGTCCCATAATGATGCTTATCGGCCTTTTCCTGGCCTTTGGTGAAGAACTGGCGATGCGAGGCTTCTTCATGGAGCAACTGCGACGTGGTGGTATCCCAACCTGGCTACAGATCATCTGCTCGGCCATCTTTACGGGTGGCTATCACGGAATCATTGGACTGCATTACTCGCTCTTCTATGGCCTCAGTTCGATGATCTTGTTTGGTCTCATCGCCGTTCTCTTCGTAATTGGCAAACGCAGCCTAACACCTGGAATTATCGCCCATGCAATGACACACTTCTTCGGTGATCCCGTCCTAACCATGGGTATTCTACATGGAGCGATCATGCTGGGAACTATTCGTTAAGTAAGGGGTAACTCTATCAAAACAAGAGAACAGGCATGAAGATATCTAACGAGGAGGAGCTACCAGCAGAGTACAAGGTTATTTAGCACTCGAAGGGTTCTTGGCAACTCAGGTTGTGGGTTCAAGTCGAGCCGTATCCTCCGATAGTCTCTCATCTAAGAGTGTGATATGATTTGTGCTAGAACACTGCTCACAAATATGCACAAACCCAACTATCACATGTAGGGTAAGCAATACACCGCAGTGCTACCTATTTTAGGACTAAGGAGACACATACTCATGGATGGCATAAAGAATTATTTGACAGACATGGATGGCGTTCTTGTTCGCGGCTCAAACATTATTCCTGGAGCAACAGAGTTTATACAAAGCCTACAAGCTAAGAATATCCCTTTTCTCATTCTTACTAACAATTCGCTCTACACACAACGCGACTTGCAGGTACGTCTATCGTACCTGGGTTTACAAGTGCCACAAGAAGCTATTTTTACATCCGCTCTTGCCACTGCACAATTTCTGCACGATCAACGACCAAATGGACGAGCCTTTACCATCGGGGAATCAGGACTGACCACAGCCTTGCATGATATAGGGTATATTCTTACAGATCAAGACCCAGAGTACGTTGTACTAGGTGAAACAACGACTTACAGTTTTCAGCGCATCACACGCGCGATCCGCTTTGTAGCTGCGGGAGCTCGGTTCATCGCCACCAATCCAGATGTCATAGGACCGGGTGAAGGTGGCAATGTTCCGGGCACGGGTGCGGTTGCCACCCTAATCAGTGCCGCGACAGGTGTTAAGCCCTATTACATTGGAAAACCAAATCCGCTCATGATGCGTACCGCCCTGCGTACACTTAACGCCCATTCCGAAGAATCTGTGATGATTGGCGACCGCATGGATACTGATATCGAAGCGGGTCTCGAAAGCGGCCTACGCACAATCCTGGTGCTCAGTGGTGTTACATCACGTGAACAAGTGGATCGTTTTCCCTATCGCCCCACCTGGATACATGAGTCCATAGCTGATGTTGAAGTGTGAAATAACTGTAGACAAGAAAAGCAAGGATGTGAGCCGCATACAACCCACATCCTTGCTTTTCCTGTCTACAAATTACAATGCAAGCATACGCTCCAATGCCACGCGCGACCAGTACACGACATCCTCGTCAACCTTGACTTGATTGATCACTTCGCCTTGCACTAACCCCTCCAAGACCCATGCAAGGTATGCTGGATGAATACGATACATAGTGGAACAAGGGCAGACAATTGGATCAAGGCAAAAAATGAATTGGTCAGGATGCTCTTGTGCTAAACGATGCACAAGATTAATCTCAGTTGCAACGCCCCATTTGCTACCCGCAGGAGCTTGCTCAATCTGCTGGATAATATACTCCGTTGAACCATAGAGGTCAGCAGCCTCGACGACCTCACGCCGACACTCTGGATGCACGATGATCTGAATATCAGGATAGTCAGTGCGTGCCTGCTCGATCTGCGAGACACTGAAACGCATATGTGTCGTACAATAGCCCTTCCACAGAATAATTTTTGATCGCTCGATTTCCTCTTCCGCATCTACTGCCGCCATCGGATTCTTTGGATTCCATACCGCCATCTGTGTTTCTGGAATGCCGTATGTGAATGCTGTGTTGCGTCCAAGATGCTCGTCTGGAAAGAATAATACACGCCTTCCTTGCGTGAATGCCCACTGAATGACGGCAGGAGCATTCGACGATGTACATACTATTCCACCATTACGCCCACAAAATGCTTTGAGGTTGGCTGCCGAGTTCATATATGTTACTGGAATAATCCCTGCATCCTCACCAAGTGTCTCGTGTAGCATTTGCCAGCACTCTTCAACCTCGGCAATATTCGCCATATCAGCCATCGAACAGCCAGCCGCAGGATTTGGCAAAATTACCTTCTGATGTGGACCACTGAGCACATCCGCGCTTTCCGCCATAAAATGGACCCCACAAAACACAATGTAATCCGCTTGTGGACGCGCCGCCGCTAATTGAGCGAGCTTAAACGAATCACCTCGAAAGTCTGCGTACTTGATAATCTCATCGCGTTGATAGTGATGTCCCAGAATCACAAGCCGCTCACCAAGCATTGCTCGTGCTGACACGATACGACGGTCTAACTCGTCACCATCCATTTCCGCATAAAACATCGGAATAGTATCACTCCGTTTTGACGGGTCATGTTTTGCCCGCACGCTCGGCGTCAACAACGGTAATACCCGTGTCTCCTGACTCTCGGCACATTCCGATTGTATAGCAGCCATTGTGTTTTCTCCTTGTATACGACAAAAATGTAGGGACCGATTTATCGCGTCCTCTTGGCGTCTCATTGCTAACAAGGACGCGATAAATCGGTCCCTACATTCAACGTGGTATCCTATGCAAATTCTAACGAGATATCGAAGTTAGGTGCCGAATGTGTGATTGCACCTAGCGAAATGAAATCGACACCCGTTGCTGCAACCGTAGCCAGACGCTCCATGTTCGTACCAATGTTGCCCGATGCCTCGATCAGTATATGTGGTGCCTCTCGACGCAGTAGCACTACCGCCTCAAGCATACCCTCAACAGACATATTATCGAGCAAGACCACATCCGCTCTCGCGTTGATCGCCTCGCTCACCTCTGCTAACGTCTCGCACTCAACCTCGATCTTGAGCAAGTGAGGAGCCATCCGGCGCGCTCCCGCAATTGCATTTGGAATGCCACCCGCCGCCTTAATATGATTATCTTTAATCAACACACCGTCACTCAGACCAAAGCGGTGATTGTGTCCACCACCCATCAAGACCGCCATTTTCTCAAGACTTCTCAACCCTGGTGTTGTCTTTCGCGTATCCAGGATACGTGCCTGCGTCCCCTCAATTGCCTGTACACATTGTGCCGTAATCGTGGCAATCCCTGACAATCGCCCTAACAAATTCAGCGCGACCCGTTCTGCACTGAGTACCGAACGTGCTGAACCATATAGACTTGCAAGCACATCATCCGCTTGCACAGCAGCACCATCCTGTACCACTGGTTCAATTTCAAGGCTCTCATCTAGTATGCGGAACGTACTTAGCGCAACCTCCAAACCCGCAATCACGCCCGCTTGTCTCGTTAGAAACGTCGCATGAACTTCTTGTAGTTCTGGTACAGTGCTCAATGTTGTGATATCAGCATAGGCACCGTCTTCCTCCAATGCCCGCCGAATCACATCTTCATATGGATTATACATACGGTACACCCTCCTCACGTGTGACCTTTGACTGCTGCTCAAACGTATCTTCACGTTGCAACACAAAATGCTGTGTTACCAGTGCCTCATCAGTTACTTGATAGTCCAATCGCCAATGACTCCCTCGACTCTCATGACGCGCAAGTGCGGCAACAATGACCAGTTCCGCCACACGCAACATGTTCAGCGTCTCTAGCTCCTGTTGTCCTTGCTCTTTTCCTTGTTCCGTGAGCATCATGCTACGACGTAATTCTCTGACTTTCTGCCTCGCTTCCAACAATCCCGACTCATCTCGACATAGTGACACATACTGCCACATAAGTTGTCGCAATTCAGTACGTATTATCTGTGCTGTACGTTCAACAGTAATTCCAGACAATAGTGTCTCTACTTGTACAATATCGTTTATTCTGACTGTTTGCTTATCCGTAACTCTAGTAGGGTCAAGAGCATTCTTTTCTCCTTTAGCAAGAAAGTCTGCAATGCGTACACCATACACAAGTCCCTCTAAGAGCGAATTGCTCGCCAGTCGATTTGCACCATGCACACCCGTACATGCGACCTCGCCAACGGCATACAATCCTGGCACCGTTGTGCGCCCACAGGTATCTACACTCACACCACCCATACAATAGTGTGCTGCTGGTGCAACGGGTATCAAGTCAGTTGCTAAGTCCAGACCATGCATCTGACACAGTGCCGAAATCGTTGGGAAGCGCATATGCATCTTCTCCGCAGGCAAGTGACGCAGATCAAGATACTGGCAATTCGTCTGCTCAGCAAGCATCTCGCTCAGGATGGCGCGTGCCACCACATCACGTGGTGCCAGTTCGTTTTGCTCACTATAACGCGGCATAAAACGCTCACCTGTATGATTGCGTAAGTACGCGCCTTCCCCTCGTACAGCCTCAGAGATGAGATGAGATGCGTTATCAGCAACAAGGACGGTAGGATGAAATTGCATAAACTCAAGATCAGTTAGAGTCGCACCAGCATCCCATGCCAGTGCCAGACCATCAGCAGTCGCCCCCGCGGGATTCGAGGTATGCAACCACAATCCACCCGCTCCTCCATTCGCCAGGATAATCGCGTTGCTCGCAACAGTAAAGCTTTGTCCATGCTTATCGACAGCCTCTACTGCTGTGCAAACACCCTGCTCTACTCCTAGTTTACGTACAAATGTCTCTTCATACACCTCTACGGAAGAACTCTTACGAAGTTTGTCTATAAGAACATGCTCTATCTCGGCTCCCGTCGCATCACCGCCTGCATGCAACACACGCCAACGTGAATGAGCACCTTCACGTCCAAGCAGAAAGCCATCGGGTGTTGCGTGTACATCGCTTTCGTCATGTACTCGGTCAAACTGCACGCCTAAATTCATCAGCCAGCGTACAGCTTCTGGTGCTTGCTCAACTAGCACACGTACAGCCTCCTCGTCGCATAGGCCAGCACCGGCAGCTAGCGTATCTTGCAAATGGAGTTCAGGTCTATCGTCAGCACCTAGCGCAACAGCTAAGCCGCCCTGCGCATAGCGTGTATTACTCTCGCCAAGTAGTCCCTTTGTAAAGAGCGCGACCCGCATATGCTCTGGTAGCCGTAAAGCCACCGAGAGACCCGCGATACCGCCTCCAATAATCACAACGTCAAACTGACTATCTGTCATGCTATATTCTCCCTTAAGTAAGTGTATATTGTACACTTACTAAGCAGACAAAAAATTAAAGGTGTCATTCGTACACTAACCCTTGTGCAAAGAGTATACCAGGGAAATTAGAGAAAAACAAGGGTAAAAGAAATTCCCTGGTATACGTGAAGGGTTTTTGAGAGTAAATCAATTTGAGAAGTAGCAATGCTCCTATTTCCTGATCCCCATATACAAAGGAGCGTTTGTAGTTTGAAGAGCTGATTATAAATGAGAAGTACTCATCGTGCAAATAGCGTTATAAAGGTCACGTATCTTAAACGGTTCATTTAACATAGCTATGTTTTGAGATACAAATACCTGTCGATGCGTCTCAACGTTTGCATCAGCCGAAATAATCAGAATGGGAAGATGAGGGTATTCCCTTTTCATGTGGTACACTACATCGCGCCAGGAAAACTTCGTTGCGGGGTGACTTCCAATCACAAGGAGAGTAAATTTTTCTGACATAAGCACTTCTTTATTAGTACGGAGTGCTGTAAACAACGTTGACGCCTCATAACAGATGACAAAAGGGATTTCCATTAACGGTAAGGCATCTTTCAATAACAGAACCATCCAAGGTACATCCTCTAACACACAAATTTTCATTTCATCAATCCTTTAAAATGTGTTCTATCTACAATCCGTTTAGATAGGTAAAGGATTTAATAAGAGCGAGAAGTAAAAGTTTATTAATTTCATTATATATCTTACAACTCTTTTGGAATTATTTCAATAAAAATAACACCATAGATAATTGTCAAAATACGCCATTGATACAGATTTTTCCATTAAAAAGAGAAACAGACAAAGATAAGAGCGGACAATTTCTTCACAGGAATTGTCCGCTCTTATCTTTGTCTGTTTTTACTTATTCTTGTATTATTACAAGAGAAAAGTCTATCCTGCTCTCTGCTTCTCCAACACACGTTTCAACATGCCAAGAAAAGCAATCGTCCCAAACCATGCCGCGACAATCACCCAACGTCCTTTATCACCTGTATCTTGCATATCTTACTTCCTCTCCCCTACGGCATTCTCCTCTTTTACATTCTCCCACTTACGCCCGTTCTTCCAGTATGCCTCAATATTTTCAAGGTTCCTACCATTTGTCTCAGGGACAAGGAACCAGCAGAAAATGAATGCTCCTACCGCGAGCAATGCATACAACCAGAATGTAAACGGCTTACCTATCAGGTCAATCAACGAAAGGAACGTAATACTGATGAGCAAATTACCGCCCCAGTTTGCCACCGTCGAAATGCTGCCACCGGTACCACGTAAGCGTGTTGGGAACAACTCCGAACTCAATAGCCAGAAGACAGGACCCATGCCAATTGCAAAGGAGACGATATACACCAACAAAGCGATCAGAATCAGTACACCAATTCTAGTGGGACCAACCTGGAAGATGATACCCATTGCGGCAAGCGCAACCGCCATACCAACACTTCCTATGAGCAACAACGGTCGTCGTCCCACGCGATCAAGAAGCAGAATAGCCACAACCGTCCCAAGTACGTTGACGACACCCACAACACTCGTCGCCAGAATCGCGCCAGAGGCCGACTTAAAGCCTGCATAGCCAAAGATAGTTGGTGCATAGTAAATGACGGTGTTGATACCCACAAACTGCTGTAACAAGGCCAGACCAATGCCTACTACAAGTGCTATCGACAGACCAGACCTGATAAACGTCCGTATCGTTGGAGGACTACCATCTTTAACCGCAGAACGAATCGACTTTAGCTCGTTCTCTTTATCTTCTGGCGAAAGATAGTTCAACGCCTTCTCTGCCTCATCCCAGCGATCTCGCCCCGCCAGCCAGCGTGGAGTCTCAGACAGGAAAAACATACCAATCAGCAAGCCAATACCTGGAATGGCAGCAACGGCGAACATTGGACGCCAGCCTAGATTGACACTCGCGAATGCAAGATCGATCCAATAAGAAACGGCGATTCCAATTGTCACAGCGAGCTGGTTAAATGTTACGAGACCGCCACGCAGTTTCGGTGGAGCCATCTCCGCGATATACATTGGTGACACAAATGAGGCCACGCCAATAGCAAAACCAACAATAATGCGGCAGACAATAAACAAGGCTAGATTTGGCATTATCGAGGTAAGCAGCGCACCTACCGCGAAAATGATCGCCATCGCAATTAGCGTCTTTTTACGACCAATCGCATCACTTAATCGGCCTCCAACAGCAGCACCAATAATTGCTCCAACAAGAATAGAACTGACAGCTAGCTCTTCAGTAAACGAAGTAAGCGCGAAATCCTTTTTCAAAAAAAGTTCGGCACCCGATATCACGCCCGTATCATAGCCGAAGAGCAGGCCCCCTAACGCTGCAATCGCCGCAATACCATATACTGCCGCGGGGCGATGCGCTTTTCCAGAGGGGTTCACGTCATCGTGAATACTGCCTTGAGTGGTTGCCATCTCCATTTCCTTTCAATGGTTGGTGAGTTGAGCATTTTCTTGTTCTTACGTTTTTCTTATACAAATGACGTTACACAAGCAACAATGCTGTAGTAGATAAGACACCTATGGATAGTATGTTGTGTGGCTCCCTTGTAATACGAAAGAAGAGTACAAAGAAGTTACTACTTCTCGAGTGATTAAACTACCTCTCCGCTATCGTCCGGCTCTGGACGATCAACGAAACGGTCAGCATTTTTGTTATTATGCGTAGGCGATACCAATTCCTGATATCCCTCCACCACATGCTCCGCAAGCGGGCTATTTGGCTCGGTCGGTGGCATTACACGCCACGAGCGTTGCTCTGGTGCATCATCTGGTAATATCATGACATCCACCGTCATAGCATTCATCACCAGCATATTTTGCTGTGCTAATGACTGATGCGGCACATACGAGTAAAGTGGGGAGTCCATTTCTTGCAATTGTTGTATGATTTGTTCTGGTGTATGACCGTACTGTACACACGCATCCCGCACAGCCTGTAACAATTCCTCTTCTGAGAGGACAAAGAGCGTGTCTAGTAGATGCATCAAATTCATGCCACGGTTAAGCATTACTAAGCGACCATGTACAAGACGTTCCAGCAATCCATCGTTGCGTTGCTCTTGTTGGATTTCATACATTTGCCGTGTGATATCGGCAAGTGGCAACATATCAAGCCGACGGCTGAGGAAATCTACAACGCTTGCTGTATCGCCTTCTTGCCATTGCTGTAGCAGTTTCAAGCACAAGGCTCCTTCATACTCTTTAGTGGTTTTGGCAATACTAAGTACTCGTCCCTTCCGCTCACATATCCAGCGGGCATGAAGATAGCGTACAGCATCAGCGACTACAAACGACTCAAAACGTTTCTGCCCATGCATGTCCTGTAAAAAGCGAAAACTCGCCTCAAACTCTTGCTGCATTGCTGCAAAGGCTGTGAGTTTCTGCTCGATTACGTTAGCAAGTTCCTCTGTCTTTACAGTATTCTCCATTGCACATCTCCTGACTGCTATGTCTTTCTCTACAAGTATCACGATCTAACCTGCTCATTTGTTGTGAGTTCGGATGCGATAAAATCTGGTTGTCATAACGTCTTCCTTCAAGACAGAAACTCTAGCCACATCTGGTATACTCTTCTGCAGAGACATATAGAAATTGAAAAAGGAGTTATAACCCGTGAGCACAGACATCAAAGATAATCCCGGCGTGATTGCACCGCCACCACTCATCTATCTAGGAGGCTTGGCACTTGGCCTCCTCCTTCAGCGCCTTGTTCCACTCAAATATCTTCCACGTACCTTTCGCGGTGTTGGGTTAACGCTTGGTAGCACTGGTATCAGCATGGGTTTAGCAGTGCTCGTATCAGGTTTTCGACAAATGAACAGGGCGCATACCAACATCAATCCAACGCATCCTGCTACCACTATCGTCACCGAAGGCCCATTTCGTTTTACACGCAACCCTCTCTATCTTGGCATGACGCTGCTCTATATCGGTATCACATTTCTTGTAAATTCTTCATGGCTGATGTTCTTTTTACCTGCCGTCCTCGGTTTGATGAACTTTGGTGTTATCGAACGCGAGGAACGCTATCTTGAGCGCAAATTTGGTGCCCAATACCTTGCCTACAAACAACGTGTACGTCGCTGGCTGTAGGGACCGATTGATCGCGTCCTTGCTGGCTGTCAATTGTCGCAATGAGGACGTGATACATCTATCCCTACATCCAACCAAAGCTATCAAACCATTTTCCTTGATGATAGTTTGTAATAGCTGTTCTTATGTAAGGGATCGTTGTATTCGGTAGCGCGTTCAGAGGATACCATGCGAGTTCATCACATTTGTGTGGTTCCTTATTGATAATCTCGTGAGTCCATGTAGTAGCAACTAGAAAAAAATCAATTCGCTCATCACCTGATTTTCGATGCATGACACCAATAACTTGCAACTGCGATGGGTCGATCTCAATCCCAGCTTCCTCCCATGCCTCACGGATCATCGCGGTTTTAATTTCTTCGTTCCCATCCAGATGACCAGCAACAACACTATATTGTCCATCCGCATATCCTGTATTGTGGCGACGTAACAACAATATATGCTGCTCTCGAATTAGAAAAAGATGAACTGCTACTAACACCCTAAATCTCATGTACACTAACAAGCTTTCTCTATAACGAATGTTTCTATACTTGAGGCAAATTTGTCCATTTTCCTTGCCGAGGTGTTGGCACATAAGCTGCAAAGCTATCTAAAAGTGCTTGTGGCGTCTCTTTGTGCAAAATAAGGTTGGCATGAGTCGGTGAAATAAATCCTTCATCCGATGAATGTTTCACAAGTGCAAGCAATGGCTCGAAAAAGCTAGAAACATTAAGCAAGCCAACAGGCTTACGATGCAAACCAATTTGTGACCAGGTAATCATCTCAAATAGTTCGTCAAAAGTACCAAAGCCGCCTGGAAGCGCGATAAAGCCATCTGCCAACTCAGCCATCATCGCTTTACGCTCATGCATACTGCCCACCTCATAAAACTGCGTCACATTCCTATACGCAACCTCATTAGGAAACAGTGCAGCGGGCATCACGCCAGTCACATCACCGCCTCCTGACAATACTGCATCGGCAAGCACACCCATTAGCCCTACATGCCCACCACCGTAGACCAAACCCAGGCCACGAGCAACAAGTTCCTGCCCCAGTGCTCGTGCCACCTCCTGATACTCCTGCCGCGCCCCGACATTCGAGCCAGCGTAGACGCAAATCCGTTGCATAAGAACTTCCTTATCTTGTCTAAAATATTCATCTTTAAGATCACACATTTATTATATCTTACAACTTTTTCCAGAACCATAAAGAAATACCAAGGTTTAGCTTTACTAGACCTTGGTATTTCTTTATGCCTTAAACTACTTCTCAATTACCTTGCTGGAGTATCTGCTGAACAACAGTCTGTACGGTACTTGATGAGATCGCAAAACTGACTCCATTGGCAGCAGTGTTAGTTTCTGTATTAACAGCCGTCAGGGTAGGAATGCCGATTAACTGCCCTTGCAGATTGATTAAGGCCCCACCACTATTGCCTGGATTAACAGCGGCGTCTGTTTGAATGGCATGAGTGAGCGTTACACTCGTTGACTCTGCAACACTTCGATTAAGAGCACTTACAATGCCTTTTGTCGCAGTTTCTGCAATGCCAAGTGGATTACCAACTGCCAAAACCTCTTGTCCTACCGTAAGCTTCGAGGAGTCTCCTATCTGTATAACGGTCATATGAGCGAAGGGAGTAATACGTACAACGGCAAGATCGTTTGTGGTGCTAGTCCCTATGAGTTGTGCTTGTTCAGTACTTCCATTGCTGAGCACAGCGACAATACTCTGTTCGCCACTGATTACATGATTATTCGTTACAATATCTCCCTTGGTGTCGATAATGACCCCTGAACCGATTTGTTCTCCCTGCGCCGTTGTCACCTGAAGTTCGACGACCCCTGGCTCGACCTTGGCAATTGCTATCTCTTGCTGCGCTTCTACTGTTGTAGTACTAGAAGCTGTCGTCGTGATTGTCGAAGTCGTTGCCGCGCTTTTACTACTCGTTCCTGCAAACGTCCAGCCTGCAAACAGACCTACACTCATGACAAAAATGAGAAGAAGTGTAAGCAGCAGAAGTGCTCCCATACGCCTGCGTCGCCGATGAGGTTGTGCAGGTGGTGTAGTATTTGGCCCTTCAGGTACCTTTGGAGGTTGACCAGTGCGTTGCTCCGAAGGTACAGGAGGCTCACTTGGAGGACCGTCAAGGACTCCTGTGGATGAGTACGATCTTTCATAATATGGAAGTGTAGATAACTCATATACTGTCTTCTCGTCTTGTTGTATCATGTCATTCCTCGTGCTTCTATTAAACACTCTCATCACAGCCTGTAACGTCACTTCGTTATAGTTCTATACTACAAGAAGAGGGTGTGAAGAAAATTGGAAAGACATGAGAACTTTCTCATGAGAAAGAGGTTGGTAAAGAGCAGGAATGCAGTTTGACGTTTTCATGGTCGATGAAAACGTCAAACTGCATTCCTGCTCTTTACTATTACTGCTTTTTCACTTTTTTCTTGTGAGGGGCACTTGTATAGTGATGGCGTATTGCTGAAAGTGGTGCTGAGAGCGCGAGAGCAGCAAGAACACATATCACAATGGGGGCAATAAGCGAAATGGTAATTGCTAGTACAAAATGCACGTGAAAAAGAAAGAGGAATAGATATTGCATGACAACAAGCGCGACTAATGCACCTAGCGTCACAAAGGCAAGCGCAACTGCCCAACGAGCGCGAAGATGCGATTGAAGCGTTTTATGGCGTAACTCGGCTTGCTCACGCACCGAGTTTTGCATACGTAGCAATTTTTGTCGCTCCTCCTCCACTTGCGACTGCTCTTGCTCCAAATGCGCGGTAATACGTTGCACCTCACCCGTTAAGTATTGGGCTTCAACAAGTTGCTTTGTTTTCACCTGATTTACATGAAATTCAATCGTCTTCATAGCCGCACCGGGTAAGACTGTAGTAACCTTATCGGGCGAGAGAATAAGTGTTTGTGCCGCATCAGACAACTTCTTCTCGGCCTCTTCATCCACAGTCGCCTGAAAATTGGCATAGAGTTCTTGGTAACGATGCTCCATCTGTTTGTATGACTCTTGCAGGCGGTTGCGCTCATTCGTCACCTCTTGTAGGTGACTGTGATAGTGTTCTAACTCTTGCAACTGTCCGCTATGAATGACGGATATTTCACGTTCAAACTCGGTTTGTAATGCTGTATATGCCCCAAGTAAGCGTTGCATTTCGCCGCGTGCCTCGTCAAGCTGATGGCGCAGGTGTCTATTCTCTTCGCGCAGTTGTACGACTTGTCGCCAAGCAACTTTTGTATGCGGTGTAGCGTGCTCTGCGTTTTCAGGTTTCACGGCTGGCAGAGCATCGGTTTCCTTCTCAATTTGCTTCTGCTGTAGTATATTTTGTCTGCGTTCGCTCAAAGCACTACGGTGATCAAATGTACGTGGACTCTGCCCAACTGCATCCGTTATCTTCGTGGTATCATCTGGCGACAGCATTCTACTCTCCTAAAACACTTCCCAAACATGCTGCAAAAGACTCTCAAGCCGATAACTACACGTTATAAAATCTACACACTTCTACATTCTCTTGCAAGTATGCCCAAAAGCGGAAGAAGATGCAAGGGTTTTTATAAGAATTTCAGGCTATATCGCCAAAAGATGCTGGAAAGTCATCTCCCAAATTGTTTAAGAGGAATGTGCGAACTCTTTGATTATACAAGCGAGTGTTAACGCCATATGCGCCACAGTGAGAACCGCCCTCAACAAAAAATGTTTCAAGTGGTACTTCACACGCCCACGCCTCTGCCGCTATTTGTCGTGCGTGTGTAATGGGAATAAGCTCATCACCTATCGCATGTACCAAAAGAATGGGAATTGCGTGTTGTTGCAAAACAGTTTTGGCACGTCTCTTCCAACGTTTGAAACTGGTATCGGGACGAGCAACAACATCGTAACCATAGCGCACACGAAACGCAATAAACCCAAGCGAGGTAATGAGCCACACAAATGCTGGAAACAACGAGTGAAGGTAACGCAACACCCACGGCCACTGTCGAATCTCGCGTGTCATTTGATAGTGGACAATGCGACGCATGACATCATCTGAACGCGCGTAGGGGCTATCAGCAATAATGGCGGCGACGTGAGGGCTTGGTGGTGTGAGTAGCGCAACGGCTGCCCCCATAGAAAATCCATGAACGATGATCTTGCCTGGCAATGTTTCTGGTTGCCTTGCCGCAACCTCTATCGCAGCCTCAAGGTCTCGCACCTCAGCATTACCACCACTAGTTAGCACACTGTCGCTATCGCCATGCCCACGAAAATCGAAGATGAAGACGTTGAAACCTAAGCTGTATTCTTGAGCAGCACTTGATCGTAACACGTTACGGTTAATGCGATAGCCGTGACAGAGAACGACGGTTGGTGCAGGTTGAGGTTGTGCCCAAAAGTCACCACGTAGTACAGTGCCATCGCTGACTTGAAAGAGGAGGGCGTGTTGACAGGACAGAGGCGGTTCCGATGCATCGTGTGGCATTTCTAAGCTAAACACTGATTCGTCTAAAAACGCGTGCGGACGCGAGAACTCCTCAACAAAGCGATGCACAAGAATACCCAAACCACTGGTGACGGTAAGCCCTAATAAACCGGTGGATGTTGCAAGACCAATAACCGTCCAACGATGCAGTCCAGACATAGCATTAACTCCTGTGTCAAAGGAACTTTAGGCTCGAAACTCACCTTTCAACGTCCCTATATGCCACGCTCAAGCCTTTACCTATGGGAACAACGAGGGAATCGAACAATTGTAGCGTCTCTAAGGTTGTTAAGTACTCTGCAATCTCTTGTGGATGAGAAAGAACATTGTCCGCGAGGACTAATGCATCAGGGGACAACTTCGCGGCGAGTAACTTCAACTGAGTAGGGGCACTGAGGCGATCAGCATCGAAGAAAACACAATCAAAAGGACCGGATAGGTTGGCTATAATCTCAGTCGCATCACCACAAAGCAGATCAACATGCTGACGAAGACCGGCACGTCGCAGGTTTTCATCAGCTAACTGCTGCTTATGCATGTCACGGTCTATACTGGTTACGTGGCCTCCGAATCCTTGCATCGCCCATGCTAACCAGATTGTGCTATAACCATTCGAGGTCCCGATTTCAAGAAGATGTTGTCTACGACCACTCCGCACCAGGATACTGAGCAACTGTGCTGTCTCTGGTTCCAGATTGAGCATCTTATTGCGACGATCCTGCTCTTGAGCATCGTTTTGTCGTCCCACCTCCTCCAGTTCCTGTAGTAAAGCACGAAGTTGACTATTCACGTACTTTCTCCCTGGCTTCTACGCTTTTCGCGTCCTATATATAATACGCAAGCAAGCACAGATTTTGTCACAGTTGGGGAAGAATATTCCCCAACTTTAGAAGAAAATACTGGAATTGTCTAGTTACTTATGCCAATAGAGGCAAGTTGTGCTTGCTCCTTCGTCGAACGACTAACTCCAATCATATCTGCTACTATTTTACCTGAACTTATGACGCCTGGCAAGCCTGCACCCGGATGTGTTCCTGCACCTACTAGATACAGGTTCGGAATATCCTCGCTTTGGTTATGTGGGCGGAACCATGCTGATTGCGTCAAGAGTGGCTCAACAGAGAAGGCACTACCTAGATAGCTGTTCAGCGTATCGCGGAAGTGCAATGGGTCAATGTAGTGCTCTGAGACGATGTGTTGCGACAAATCTGGTAAGTAGCGTTCTTCAAGATAGCCAATAATCGAGTCGCGATAAGGCTTAGCCATTGTTGCCCAATCAGTGTCACCACCAAGATGGGGTACAGGTGAAAGAACATAAAAGCTATCACATCCCTCTGGTGCAAGTGAAGAATCGGTTGCGGTAGGACGATGCAGATAAAGCGAGAAATCTTTAGAAAGTTTCTTATGCTTGAAGATGTCTTCGAGTAGCCCCTTATAGCGTGGTCCCATCAGAATTTCATGGTGTGCGACATGTTCATATTTGCGATTGGTACCGAAGTAAATCACAAAGAGCGACATAGCATACTCCATACCCTTGATTTTTTTGTCGGTATTTTTCCGCCGAAAACGGGCTGGAATCATATTCAAGTATGTATAGGCAACATCGGCATTGCTTACTACAGCGTCTGCGGCAACAAACTCGCTTGCTCCTAATTGCACACCCTTCGCGTGATGCGTCTTCTCATCGACGACAATTTTAGAAACCTCCGTGTTGAGAACTAACCTGCCGCCAATATCCTCGAAAAGTTGAGCAAGAGCACGCACTAACGCACCAGTGCCACCCATTGCATACCAGACACCAAATTTTTGCTCTAGTGTATGAATAAGTGCGTAGATAGAAGTACTCTGAAACGGATTGCCACCAATGAGCAAGGGATGAAAACTAAAGACCTGACGCAGTTTCTCATCTTTGATATACTGGTTCACAAACGCAGCAACCGACTTTTGCGACTGTAGACGTACTAAGTCTGGCGCAACCTTCATCATATCGGAGAAATTCAAGAACGGCTGGTCGATAAGCTCAAAACCTGTCTTGTAAATCTCTTCACCAGCTTTGGCAAAGCGCAGGTAGCCCTCAACATCATCAGGGTTGAACTCACGTATCTGGCGAATATTGTTCTCACGGTCGCCATTATAGTGGAAAACTGACCCATCCTGAAAACGAATATTATAGAAGGGGCTAATGGGAACGAGCGTTACATAGTCCTCTGTTTTCTTACCACACAACGCGAAAAGATCATGAATGAGCCACGGAGCGGTAATAATTGTGG
This sequence comes from uncultured Ktedonobacterales bacterium, assembly GCA_964657325.1. Lineage (GTDB taxonomy): Bacteria > Chloroflexota > Ktedonobacteria > Ktedonobacterales > Ktedonobacteraceae > JBBQVS01. The sequence continues at coordinate 2,115 of CAZZVE010000022.1, read as the reverse complement.
GACCACCATCAAAGACAAAGCCATCCTGCTCATAGACATATGCGCGACCACCAGGCTTGTCACGCTTCTCAAGGACCGTTACCGTGTGACCTTGCGCTTGCAGACGAATAGCAGCCGTTAATCCACCAAAACCGCTCCCAATAACAACAATATTCATAAAAAATCCTCTATTTCAAACGTATCACGTATATAGATGTTAACAACCGAATACATGTCAATTGTAGGGGTCTACTT
>CAZZVE010000022.1:0-1781 GCA_964657325.1 uncultured Ktedonobacterales bacterium | reverse complement strand
GTCTACTTTTATAATGACGATTTCTTATTCTAAAAGGGGTAGTCTCTTGCCTTATCTCCAACACGTCGTATTTCACAACAAGCAAGACATCCCACCCTTATATGATACAATATACTCTAACGTTATCGATATTGTACTATGTACACTAACTCTAGTAGTTATGTTTAGCGAAAGGCAGAGTAGCAAATGAATCGTCGTGCACCACATTTTCATGCAGGATTGATGACAGATATGTATCACCCTGATTCAGCATACATCGCGTGGAGAAGCGGAATCAATGGATTGACCACGTTTGACCTGTACACACGAAAAGCACCCTTTGGTGGTGCTTATATGCTCGTTGCCGGAATCGAAGATGCGTTGGAGTACGTACAGGCATTTCGCTATTCGGCAGAAGAGTTAGAGTTTCTTGCGCGCATCCGTGATTATGATACAGGTTTTCTTGACGAACTTGCCAATTTGCGTTTTACAGGCGAGATTTTAGCTCTGCCGGAAGGTTCCATAGCTTTTCCAAATGAGCCAATCATGCGCGTTACAGCTCCTTTCCGCGAAGCAATGCTGCTTGAGGCAGGACTATTACAGGCTATCGGTCTCTCTACGCTTATTGCCACAAAAGCTTCACGCATCGTCTATTCCGCCGAACAGGGCCACCCACGTCGCGTTGCTGAATTCGCATTCCGTCGCGCACAGGAGCCGTTGACAGTCGCACGTTCCTCGTATATTGGTGGCTGTGCTAGTACCTCGCTACTCAACGCGGCCTATGAATTCCGCTTGCCCGCTACTGGCACCATTCCCCATGCACTTGTCGAGGTTTTTGCTTCTGAGGAAGAGGCATTCGAGGCAACGGCAGAGGCATATAATCGCTATACCTTGCTGCTTGACACCTACGATACACACCAAGCAATACATACCGCGATAGGTGTTGCACTTCGTTCACAGGAAACGATGGGCCACACGCTTGCAGCAGTGCGGCTCGACAGTGGCGATCTTGTTGCGGATAGTATTTATGTGCGCGAACAACTTGATAAAGCAGGACTTTCAAGTGTTCGTATTCTCGTCAGTGGCGATCTCGATGAATGGAAGATAGCCGAAATATTGCAGGCTGGTGCAGCAGTGGATTCTTTTGGTGTAGGGACATCGCTTGGTAGTGGTGCTGGCTCACTTGAACACGGTGTCGATGGTGGCTCGCTCGGCACTGTGTACAAAGAAGTCTGGTATGTTGACGAGTCAGGGACAGAATATCCCAAAGTAAAGATTGCTGGGCCAAAGAGCACATGGCCGGGCAAAAAAGAGATTTACCGTCACCCGGAATGGCGTGAAGACATTATTCAGCTTGCCCAGGAGCCACGCCCGGATAGCTATCATCGCCTCCTACGACCTGTCATGCGTAATGGGGAGATGATTCCAGGAAGTATGCCACCACTCTCAGAGATACGCGAACTTGCTCAACAAAATCTACACGATATGCCAACAAAATACCGTGCCCTCACTGTCGAGGAGCCTTACCCAGTTCATTTCAGTGAGGGCTTACAATCTCTACGTAAGCAAGCAGCACAACTTGTAGGGAAAAACATTTAACGTCTGACGAACGTTGACAGCCGAATACGACAATGACGGGAGGGGCAGCAATTCACTGCGCCCATAGACATCAGGATAAGAATTACTGGATTTGCACCTATATATCGAAACGTGAGAAGCATGACAGGGGCAAGCCCTGTCATACCAACGCCGACTTGTCTTTTCTTAGCAGCAATCTCAACAATTCTTATCTTGACGCGTAT
>CAZZVE010000021.1:38715-49037 GCA_964657325.1 uncultured Ktedonobacterales bacterium | reverse complement strand
CGTTTGCACCTCCTTTCTTCGTTTCAAAAACGTTACCGAACACTCTTAATCGGCAGAATGCACAAAGCACCAGCTAAGGTGGCAATGGCAGCAATCGTGAACAACGCTGGATAGCCATGAAAGATGCCAAAAGCGACGAAGGAGATCACAGGGAAAAATAATTCTGGTAGAATATTTGCCGCTGTGATAAAGCCTAGATCTTTGCCCTGACTTTGTACCTGTGGCAAAACTTGCGTCGCGAGGGCGATGTCGGCAGAAAGGTAGATACCAAATCCGATGCCAAAGACTGCCGCAACAATCAGCACCGTTGTCCATCCTGGCACAAAAGCGAGAAGCAACAAGGCAATCGTCATAACGATACTTGCCACAACCACAAATATCTTACGTCTCTGCAAACGGTCCGAAATGATGCCCGCGATAATCGTCGAGACGATAAGCGTGAGCGTGTAGATGCCCTGGAAAATTGATACTCCTTGCTGCGCGGTCTGGCCTGGAAAGAGCTTCTCATAATGCACAACATCATTCAGGTAGAACAAGATAAACTCTACAAGAATGGTTTGGGCCATAATCACCAGGAAGCGAGCAAGCCATGTATAACCGAAATCGGGATATTTCACTGGATTGATGAAGAAGTGACTCCAAAACTCACGGAACGAGAACGGCGGAACACTCTCCTTCGAGATAGGTGTCTCGCGGACGAACACGGCAAAGAGCATAATAATCACGAACAAAATGCCGGCAACGACATAATACGAGATTTGCGTTGACTTAATCACCTGCGCGATGAGGATAATCCCGATAAGCGTACCCAGTGGCTGTGCTAAGCCAACAAAGGCCGAAACAGTAGCCCGCTGTCGTATCGGAACCATGTCAGGAATAATCGCTAATACTGGTGAAAGCACTGCTCCCATCACAAGTCCAAACGCACCCAGTTCAACCGCTAAAAGCGGAATGTTTGGTGCATTCGCCATAAATAGCAGGGCGATCACTACAAGCAACATACCGCCAACAATCCATGGACGACGACGCCCAAAGCGTGACGCGGTGCGGTCACTAAACGCGCCTGCAAGAGGTTGTGCGAGTACGGATGTTACGCCTGCAATGAAGATGATGAACGACAGCGTGGATATCTTGTTCTGAGGATCGAGAACCGCAACCTGAGCAGGAAGCAGAAGCTGATAAAGTGGAATAATCGACAACCATACGACAACATTCGCAAGGGATAATAGCAGTTGAAACAGTGGTGTTACCGATTTTGTTGGAGCTTGGGCCACATCCGATGCTCCTGGCAATATCGCTGGCGTATCGGTAAGAGGTGCAAATTCGGACAAGATGGTTTCCTTTCGATGTATGCTTACTTGTTGTGTCGCTAAACAGTTAATACAACCTTACCGCGTGTCTTGTTCTCGCTCATTGCCTTATGCGCCGCCGTTGCTTCTGTTAGAGGAAAGCTATCGTCAACTGTGACGTGTACCCGTCCAGATGCAATGTAACGCAGTAAAGCATGACTAGCTCGCATCTGATCTGCGAGGCTCTGAATATTTGTGTTGTAGCCAATGATGCTCAGGCATTTGGGAATCAGCATTTGTGTAACAATCGGTGTAACTGCACCTGTCAATGTACCATAGACGACCATGCGTCCATTGAGTGCTAAACAACCAAGGCTTTGCTGTCCAATTTCGCCACCAACGGTTTCTAATACAATGTCTACTCCTTGTCCCTGTGTGACTTGCATCACCTGCTCAACCCAATTCTTCTCAGAAGTTCGTACCACAGCATCGGCACCTTGAGCGCGAATAAATGCTTCTTTGCTCTCGTTCGTTGTTGTGCCAATGACTATACTGGCTCCCATGAGTTTTGCCAGTTGGATCGCTAGTGTCCCTACGCCACCAGCAGCGGAGTGTATGAGCACACGTTCACCTTGCTGAAGACGTGCGGCTTTTTCCAGGGCGAGATAGGCTGTTTGCCCTTGTATAGGAACAGCGACTGCCTCTGCAAAACTCACCTTATCAGGTAGAGGAACCACGAGTCCCTCGTCAGCTACTGCATACTCTGCATATCCCCCATCGACAAGTGATACAACGCGTGTTCCCTTGCTCACCGTTGAGACACTTGATCCTACCTCTTCTATAATACCAGCAACCTCAAATCCTAGCGTCAGTGGTAAGGGTGCAAGGTTAGGATAGCTACCATTCCGTTGTCCTATGTCCGCGAAATTGACACCCGCCGCCGCGACCTTGATTAACACCTGATTGTTGGTGGGTGTAGGACGCGTCACCTCTTCTATGTTCATCGCATCAAGACCACCACGCTGGTGAACTCGAATTGCCTTCATGAATACTTCCTTTCGTTTATACCATGTTCGTTACACAAGTTATGTCAAGAAAAAACATCTATCTTTCCTTTGACACAACTTGTGTGACGCTATTTATAAGTGTTGACGCTGCTCTTGCGAGGGCTGTTGTTGTCCATTGGTCGATGAAAACAACTCCATTGCAATAGGATCAATTACTGTACCTGTGCGTGTATATCTTCCTGATGGTTGACCTGCTTTGTGATTACGCATTATCGAAACCAACCAGCCTGCGCTTGACTTTGTGCGCTCTAGCTGTTCTTCGGCACCTTGTGCGCGTTGCAAACGCGTAATTAAATTATTCAGTGTACCAGCTACTGACCACAATACATTTTCAGAGGTAAGTGGAACACGTGCGCTCAAGTCACCATTGGCAACCCGCGTCTGCGTTTGCAGAATCATAGAGATGCTCTGGTCCAATTGTACCTTCTGTTGTGCCATAACCTCTGCTTGCTCTGAAAGGTCACGTTCAAGACGAGCTACCTCTTCTGCCTGATCTCGTTCACGTAAAGCGCGTTGCAGGCTACTTACCCACAAAAAGGAAATGCCAGCTGTTGCACCTTGTACGACGGCTGGCAAGACGACGCCTTGCACAAACACAAGGGAGGCAGGATAATTGAAGTCCTTTGCATGAGGCATGAAAGTTACCGCGAAAAAACAGAAGAGCGTGTTGAGAATAGCGAATACAAAGGCTGCCCCTGCCGGTAGCAAGGCGGCTGCAAGCAGCGTGGGTAGAATAAGTATCGCAAAAGATGAGATAACTTGAAAGCTTAAACCGCTCGGTGTTGTAAAGATGTTTAACATGATACCTATCGCGTGAACCAGGACAAGAAGCAAACCAGCCCAAAACACTGAGCCGCGATGGTTGAGCACTATTGAAATGCCAATTACTATAAAAGAGACAATGAGCACAATCGTCAATGCACTGTTAAGACCAGCCATAGCCGAAGGCACAGAACCAAAGTTGAGAAAGATCAGAATAAAAATGACGATGCTTGTGAGGCGTCCTTGACGTGCAATTTCGCGTACCTCTAAAGATGCATTTGGAGGGGGGACAGGTGGAGCTGTAAAACGATACCACCAATCAAAGTAGTTGCGTCGTTTGCGTGTAGCTAATCGTACATTTTGTAACACACTATCGTTAAATTCACTTTGCATTGTACCAATCCGCCAATCTTTTGTACTTTGTTCAAATGCTTCATGAAATCAATGCCTCGCTACAAGCTATTTTTGATTACTTGTATTGCACAGTTTTCCATGTTTGTAAGTCGAAAAGGACGCGCTCAATTTGCCTTGGCGTTGCTCTCAACTGCTGCGCGATTTCCGCTACCGTCCTTTTCCCATCTATATATGCGTACACTTGAAAATGAGTACGCGGTAATCGAGCAAGGTCTGCTTGTTGAAGTGTACCAAGCCGTTTCGGAATAGGTGTCTGAGAAACTTCTCCTATTGGTACCAATTGTTGTACTGGTGGTACTAGAGTTGGTGTTGATGGTGTCACCAATTGTTTTGGTGAGGTTGTAAATAACCAGGGTATGACATCTAACTGTGCAATTGTTTGCAAAGCACTCTCACCGGTAAGATAGATTTGTCCACTTTGCAGTGAGCAAGAAACAACTTTTCCACCATCAACAAGAATTTTAATGTGGGCTGGCTCTTTCCCCACTCTTCCTCTCGGTACATCTGCTATAAGATTTCCAGAAAGTTGACGCCGTGAAAGTGTGGAGAGCATGGTTTCAAGATCAAGGTTATACACTTGAGACATCATTTGCTCTCTTCGATGAAGTACCTCCATCACTAAAATAGAACATTTTTATATATTCAAGCGTGAATATCTTTGAAACATGAATACGCAACTACCCGAAAAGTTATTGTTCTTATATGATGTTAATGTATGTCACTATGTATGTCAAATGTTACACAGTGTTTATAGTACTCCTTTGAAAAATATTAATAACATTTTTATGCGTATTGTTGCTATGATGAGCTTCATGGTACAATAATCTCGCCGACTCTATAACTGCTTAGAAGAAACTGCGATAAAATACATATGGTCAATGACTTCAATAAAGCTCTTGAGAAGTACAGAAGAGTACTTCTCAACTCATTCTGGTTTTTACCAACTGCTATCTCTTTCGTAGGTCCGTGTCTGGCCTACCTTTTCTTGACGCTCGATCACAATTTACCGCTAAGCCAGGAACAGTACATCTTTCATGGTGGGACAGCAGAAGCGAGTATCATTCTCTCGACTATCGCAGGGTCGCTGATCACAGTTGCGGGACTCGCGTTTTCAATTACTATCGTAGTGCTTCAACTTGTGTCAAGCCAATATACACCACGTGCCCTACGAGGGTTTTTGCAAGACCGTGTAACGCAGGTCGTTGCTGGTGGCTTCTTTGCCATTTTCGCGTATTCCATCATCATCCTTGCAGCTATTACTGAAGCTTCTACAAACACTCGCGGCTTCCTACCAGCCTTTAGCATTTTAGGAGCTATTGGTCTTAGTTTCGTGGGTCTAGCCTTTTTGTTGATTTTCGTGCATCATATTGGACGTGTGATTCAGGTATCCGATATAGCCGCGCGTATAGCCGCGCAGACGTTGCAAGCTATTGAACATCCATACCCTGTATGGGAACAGGCAGAAGTCTCAACATCGCGCTTTACACCGATTGCATATACTTCTAAGGAACCTGCGCGTATTCTTGCAAGGCAGCCAGGCTATGTGCAACGTGTAGAATTCGCTAGTCTTATGAAGTATCTTCTTTGTCCCGGTTTTCAACTACGCCTACTCGTATGCCCTGGCGACTTTGTGACCGAAGAAACGGTGATCGCCGAGGTGCAACCAGCTTCTATGGCAGACGCGGAATGCATAAAAGCCATTCATGAGCACGTCACGATTGAACGCGAACGCGATATTGAGCAGGATGCACGCTTCGGAGTGCGACAGCTTGCTGACATTGCATTGCGAGCACTCTCGCCCGCCATTAACGATCCCACAACTGGTGTGTTATGCATCAAATATTTACAGGCTGTGTTTGAGCAGCTTATTCACCGTCTCCCTGTTACAAGCACCTATAGTTTCGCGGGTGGCATGAGTGGACTGGAAATCCGCCAACCGACGCTTGACGAGTACCTTGAAGTATTGCTTGAGATTGGACATTACGCAGGTGGTAATATCCGTGTTCTTAATACACTGCTTACTGCTCTTACGCGTGTCACCGAGATTGCGACACGCTTCGATAGACAAGAATATCAAGCATTGCTTGCCGCCATGACTGCATCTCTTACCGCGCAACTTCCTCCAAAGAATGCAGAAAAGAGTGATGAATCATCTCTATGGAGCAATTGGCTGTAAGAGGGTTCGTACCTGTGCAAAAGTTGGGTGATGGCATGACAGGGGCAAGCCTATTGAGTCCAAATCACTCGTAAAAGGGCTTGGTAGGTGGCATGACAGGGGCAAGCCCTGTCACTACTATACTACTCTCACGGCGTGGCGAAGCCACGCGGGTCCGAGTATGGTAGTGACAGGGCTTGCCTCTATCATGCTCTACGATGCGTATATGCGTGTTTCTTAACTTGCCCCTATCATGTCTGTTAGTTATATAATGAGGGGAATGGAAGTTTCTTTCCAAGCTTGACAGACCTCAACTATGCATGATGCATACAAAGAGAAAGGACACCGTTCGATGAGTCTCAACTTAGCAACGATGCTTGCCGAGACGAGCAAACGTAAACCAGATCATACTGCTCTTATCTTCGATGATTTCAAAATGACATATAGTCAACTGGATGCCGCCTCAAATCAGTTTGCCAATGCTCTTGTTACTGCTGGTATTCAACCTGGGCAAAAAGTCGCTCTTATGCTGCCCAATATCCCCCAATTCGTCATTTGCTTTTATGGCATTGCCAAAGCAGGCGCAACTGTTGTTCCGCTTAATGTGTTGCTCAAAGCCCCCGAAGTGTCCTATCACCTGCAAGATAGTGACGCAGTGATGCTTGTGGTCTGGGAAGGCTTTGCCGCTGAAGCTGTAAGTGGCTACCAGCAAACAGAGACATGTCATTCTCTAGTGATCGTCAATGCTCCTGGTTCAACTATTGTACCTGACGTGCAAGGCGCGACGAGTCTGAACGCAATGATGGCGAAAACTGCAGCTACCTTTGAGATGGTGCCAACCATGCCCGACGATACTGCTGTCATCCTCTACACGAGTGGTACAACAGGCAGACCAAAAGGGGCTGAACTAAGCCACTTCAATCTGTTCTTTAACGCCCGTACCTCAAAAGACTCGCTAGGCATCGATTGGCGCGATGATGATGTTGGCCTTGTGGCTTTGCCACTCTTTCACTCCTTTGGTATTAGTTCCGTCATGAACGTCCTGATAACGGTTGGCGCAACGCTGACTTTGATGGCTCGCTTTGAACCTGTGAAAGCCTTCGAGCTTTTTCAGCGTGATCGTGTGACGACTTTCGCTGGCGTCCCAACCATGTATATCTATCTGCTAAACCATCCCGACCGTAAGAAATATGACTTATCGAGTTTGCGTACCTGTATCAGTGGTGGTGCCGCTAATCCTGTCGAAGTGTTACAAGCCTGGAAAAAAGAGTTTGGCGTCACAATCTTAGAAGGCTACGGCCTCTCAGAGACATCACCAACGGCATCGTTCAACGTCTTGTTTAAACCTACAAAGCCGGGAACTGTTGGCTTGCCTGTGTATGGAGTTGAAATGCGTGTGGTCGATGCTAACGATCAGGAGGTTCCCATCGGGGAAGTCGGCGAAATCGTCATTCGTGGTCATAACGTGATGAAGGGCTATTATAAGCGACCTGAAGCCACGGCTGAAGCCATTCGTAACGGCTGGTTTCACAGTGGCGATATTGGCAAAATGGATGAGGAAGGCTACTTCTCGATTGTTGACCGCAAGAAAGATATGATTATCCGAGGAGGCTTCAACGTCTATCCACGTGAAATCGAGGAGGTGTTGTATGAGCATCCGGCAATATCCGAAGTCGCAGTTGTTGGCATACCCGATGCCAACATGGGCGAGGAGGTCAAAGCCTTCGTCTACCTGAAACCGGGAGCAAATGTGAGCGAAGAGGATATCCGCACATTCTGTAAAGAGCGTGTCGCCGCCTATAAATATCCCCGCACTATTCAGTTTCTGGATGCGCCATTGCCCAAAAACGCAACAGGCAAAATTCTGAAACGCGAATTAAGAACAATGTAGGATTATGTATCTCATTGAAATGGTGGTTGGCAAGGCCAACCACCATTTCAATGAGATACATAATTATGGCCTTGTACCGTGATGTGGACGCCCTAACTGCTGTGGTAATAGTGCATAGGCGTCATGCACCCATTCACATAGGAGAGGCCGTGTCTCTCTAGGGTCGATGATCTCCTCGATGATGAAACGCTCGGCTGTACGAAACGGCGAGCGAACGGCATCTAAGCGTGTCCGAATCTCCTCAAATAGCGCTTTAGGATCGTCGCTCGCGTCGAGTTCACGACGGTACGCGGCCTCGATTCCACCTTCGACAGGCAAAGAACCCCAATCCGCAGAAGGCCATGCATAGCGTTGTGTGAATGCATGTCGATTGGTCATGCCTGCACCACCAACACCAAAGACACGCCGAATAATTACCTCCGCTGCTGGCACCGTGGCTTGATAGACGGCAGAGATCGCGCGTACTCCATAACGAATGGTGCCTCTACGTTCCGCCTCGCGTCCAATCGCTAATCCAGGCTGATCCGTCAGCGTAACAATGGGCAAATGAAAGGTTTGACACAAATCAACGAGTCGAATCATCGCATCGGCACCCTCAACCGTGAGACCACCACCTCCCATATATGGATCGGCTGCGACGACTCCTACCGGATGTCCATCGAGCCGAGCAAGAGCTGTTACAGTTGCGCGACCATAACGTGCAAGCTCGAAGACCGAACCCTCGTCGAAGATAGCTGCTAGAATAGGACGAATGCGATATGGGCGACGTGCATTGCGCGGAATTGCTGTCAGCAATGACTCGTCACGACGTGTAGGTGAGTCTGTAGGAGACTGTACAGGTGGTAGTTGAAAGACATTTTGTGGAAGATACGACAGGAAACCGCGCATTAACGTGAAGGCTTCTTGCTCGGTTTGTACAATGACATCGACGGCACCACTTGTCCGATGAATCGCTACTCCTCCCAATTCCTCTTTCGTCAAATCTTCGCCCATACCTGACTTCACAACTGGCGGTCCTGCCACAAATAATTGTGCGATACCCTCAATCATCACCGAAAAGTGTGATGCCGCGAGTCGTGCCGCTCCTAGACCCGCTACTGATCCCAGACATGCGGCAGTGACAGGAACAAGACTCAGGTTGTCCACAACATAGTCCCAACCAGGATTCGCGGGCACGTAGGTAAAGCCATGCTGCTCAAGCATCTTCACGCTACCACCACCACCTGTTCCATCAACCAGACGTACAAGTGGTAGTTGCAGGCTATTGGCGAGTTGTTCCGAGTAGACCTGTTTTCCAATAATCGCGGCATCGGCGGCACCCCCGCGTACCGTAAAATCATCACCGCCCACGACGACCTTACGACCCTCAATACGTCCCGTGCCAAATACAAAATTCGCTGGACGAAATGCTGTCAATTGTCCATCCTCGCTATATTCGGCAGTCCCTGCGAGTGTACCTGTTTCGTGAAACGTATCGGCATCAAGTAGAAGCGCGATTCGTTCACGCACCGTTAAACGACCTTGCGTGTGATGCTTTGCGATTTTTTCAGTACCGCCCATCGCCTGTGCTAATTGTTCACGACGATGCAGTTCGTCGAGTTCCGGTTCCCATGTCATACATATCATCTTTCTGAGCTTTGTTGGAGGAAAGAATCTGTCATTGCTATTCTACTCCAAAATAAGTATGCCGAAGAAAATATTCATGCAATCCAAATTGAAATAGGTATCGTAGTATAGTGTGAGAAGACGTTGAGGTTTGATGAAAGAACTTAAATTCAGTTCGCTATACTATACAACGATAAACTTCTCACTTACATGTACATATGTGTAAGTTCGCACTTGGGGAAGTGCATTGTTCTCCTTACTTCTTAGTAGCATACAGTATGTATGCCTAAACAACTCGTACCATTTTGGAAGGATGTATTGTCATGCAGAAGTCCGATCAAGTTACTACAGAAACATCGAAGACTCAGAAATCACGTCGCAATGTGCTCAAGGGAGCCGTCGCAGGGGCCGCCGGAGTTACAGGGCTTGCAGTTGCAGGAACTGCTCTTCTCTCACAGCAAGGTGCCCATGCCGCAGCTGCATATGATTCAAATTGTGTAACGCCAATTGCTGACATTTTGACCATTGCCCGAACAGCAGAGCGTCTTGCGGTTACCTTCTACACCAATGGCTTGAAGCATGCCGACAGACTTGGCATCTCTGGTGCCGACAAACAGTATATTCGTGCTGCCTTGATTGAAGAGCAGATTCACGAACTCTACTTTGCCAGTGCGGGTGGTAAGTACCTCGCAAGCACATTTAGTTTCCCACATGGCGAAAAGACATTTGAGAGCCTCAAGCTCTTCATCGAGACGCAGCAGCAACTCGAAGGTGTCTTCGACTCCGCCTTCCTCGCAGCCGTCAAGGAATTTGGTCTGCAAGGACATCCCGAACTGTCACAGGTCGCTGCACAGATTGCCTGTATCGAGTCTGAGCACCGCGCACTTGGTCGCGCCATCGGTGGCTACGTGCCAGCCGACAACTGGGCGTTCACACCAGTCCTGATTGGTAAAGTTGGCGATGCCCCCGCACTTGTTGCGAAGGCAGGCTACCTCAGCCCCAAGAAGGACAACTCTTACACTTACTCTCAGGTCAGCACCGAGGATAGTGGCGTAATCTACCGCTCACCATTCGCCGTCGCCTGCAAATAAGCGTATTCTTGAGGATAAAAATTCAATCAAGAAACGGGGCACCCGCAC
>CAZZVE010000021.1:0-38705 GCA_964657325.1 uncultured Ktedonobacterales bacterium | reverse complement strand
CGGGTGCCCCGTTTCTTGATTGAATTTTTATCTTTCTACATCCCCATATGCTCCATCCAGTAGTGGTATGTCTTCGCCACAACTGTAATCACGTTCTTAACCTCTTTCTCGGTCTCGAAATTTGGACCAGCAGGTAAAAACAGTGTTACCCCTTCGCGTCGTACACATACGTTTTCTACGATGATGGCACGCAATAGCCATAGAGCCATCTCCTCGTTGTCGCACCGCAGACCAATCCATCCAAGCCGCTCACTTTGTACAACAGGTAGCCGCGTCACAAGGCGTAGGCCGCGTTCGATCTCTGCAAGCACGCGTTCGTAACCCTCTATGTTTGCGCGTACTTCGTCCGATGGTACTGGTTCTAACAGCGTATCGCGGTGTGGAGGTCCACCAGCCAACGCAAGATCACAAAAGCTTGTCCACATCTCATCCCAGGCCACTTGCCCGTCTTCTGTATATTGCATAGGTCCACTACCCATAGGAGCAGAACTCACCGTTTGACTCCCCCGATAGCGTGGAGGCAAAATGCTAGACGCACGTTGCAAAGTGTTGCGGTCCTTGACATCGACATAGCTCACAGGAGGAACGTAGATATCGGCATCGCGCCAGTTCAACTCCGCAATGCCACCACTCACGATTGTAAACGTTTCGGCGGGGTCACTCCACGTTATATACTCGCCTTCGGGCAATTCCGCGAAAACAGCCGCAAACACGGCGTGTCCAGCGATTCTTCGTTCTAACACATCGGTATGCACTCTTTTTGCGTTCTCAATCCCTTTCAGGCTTACATCAATTTGATAGCCCCGCAACTTTTCCTGTGTATAAATAATGAGTGCGCCAATGCCATCACCGATATCAAGTATAATATCGTTGTGGACTCGCTCAACATATTTTTCGACCATGTGCGTTTTGTTCCTCGGTTGATGATGAAAATGTGGTTGCTACTATTTTAGGAGACCGTGTGGACATTGAATACAATTAATTCATAAAAGAGTCTACAATGCGGCTAGGGAGCATGACAGGGGCAAGCCCTGTCACTACTATACTGACCACTACTACGTGGCACAGCCACGCGGTCTCGGCTATAGTAGTGACAGGGCTTGCCCCTGTCATGCCACATTACCTCTCGGCAGGCCGTATGAGAAGTTCACGGTATTAGTTTGATGGATGATCGTAGCCATCATACGGTGTATTGAGGTACGGGAAGTGCGATAGATAGGTCAAGCCTGCGCTATCCGGTGTTACCCCATCCGTCACTAGTGCTGCGGCACCATCCGGCACGTATGAAGGAGCGACCAAAGGATAGGTGACGCCCGCAACGGCTCGCAGTTCGATAGTTACTGTATCATCAAAGACACGACGACCATTGGGGAAACCAGCGAGGTCGCCACCGATGATACCAAAGATATTTGGATTGTTCGTTGTTGGCGGAATAGCCAGGTTCAGACGCAACAGGTCAGCCTGCGTTGAGCCTGTGTAGTTCTGGAAACCTTTGATAATGCCGGATGGCAAGCCTGTCAGCAGAATTGCAAGCAAGTCTGCGCGCTTCGCTTTGCTCTCATCAAGTTCTGCAAGATGTGGGAACACATTTGGGTAAAGTACAGGAATCAGGTTTGCAAGTTCTGGATTCGCAACATATTGTGCAAACTGAGCATCATTATATGGAGATTGTCTATTCCAGTAATCCTTCTTGCCCAGTGGAACAATAACCTCGTTGAAAAGAGGATTGCCGAGACGTGAAACTTGCACGTATGGACCAGACTCGTCTTTATCATATGAATCAAGCACACGCAACTTGTGGCGGCTTGCTGAGCCATACACACCAATAACCGACTTAGGGGAAGCTGGATCAGTTGGATTGTACCCATCCTTCGTCACGGTTGTCTTTGGAAGCTGGATCGCAATGGTGTGAACATTGAGATTCTTGAGTCCATTAACGCCATTAGCAGCAGGGGTGGGAATCAGATGTAAATTTTGGAAGGGGCGTAGGTCGAGTAGATCAAAGATAGACCCCAGGTCCGCGTAGAAACCGTCAGCACGCTGACCCGCGAAGACTGTTATACCATTCCCAAGGTGATGAACAGCTTGTTCAGCCAGTTCGCCATAATTTGGAGTGGAGCGAGGACCAATATTGCATGGTGGACATGATAAGTCTTGTCCAAGCAGAGTCTTATTCCCGTTTTTATCAACTCTAGTTACGCTATAGAACTGTGGACGATTCCAATTTGGGCTGTCAATTGACGTAATCTGACCAGTGTTATAGAGGAAGGAGTTAGGATTACGCGTCTTCGTGTAAAAACGAAACTGATACGTGATGTCCGAATCCGCGTCGTGATCGTTATCAATGTGAATTTCGTAGAGGACATCATCGCCGAACTCGAAGAAGTTTGGGCCACCATCAGGTGCCTCAAATGGAATATAGTTCGTTATAATGGTAACGGTATCTGGTTTGTCAGGGCTGACAAACGCGTATGTATCGGTATTATCAGCAACTGGGTCTTTGGAAATTTCGGGCGCTTCGCGGTGTGATGACATTAGTTTTCCTCACAACATAATTGAGAATATTTTAAGATACAAACTACAATGATGGACTATCGGGCAGCATTTACGATTTCTTGCACCAACGCGGGATTAGTGATAACAAACTCGTTATCGCCGGAGATTATACTGATTTTGCCACTGCTTACGTTTGATATGTATGCTGTGACAGAGGCTCCTGACGCAATTTTAGAGTGTGCAGGTGCTGCGTCGGCACTCCTAACCTTTTCGCCAGCTACCAGAGCTGTTACGCCGGCAACTGCGGCAACACCAGCAGAAGTCGCCCACAACATTGCGCGTCGTGTCATTTTCGCCATTGTTTGTTCCTTTCCTCTACGGAATTTCTCTCGTATAGAGACTATATAGATACCGCTTCCCATTAAGGGATAATAAAACATACGATTATATGCTGTCTTCTCAATCGAGAAAGAGAGCATATAACTGCTTGCTACCATACAGAGTATAGATGAAGTAGAATACAAGCGGAAGTGCAACATGGTTATGATGTGGTTAAAATCTAGTGGTGATTTCTATTTCAAGTGAAGGTTTCGCTCAAGAAATAATACATTATTTTGTACATTCATATTTTATGTTTTATTTACTATTAAATCCGTCAAAAAACGCACTTGTTACTATTCCTTGAATAAAATTAGAGAAGTGATGAAAGGCTAGCATTCATGTATGTACAGCAAAAAGGTCGTGTAAGAGGAAGTATAGAGGCAAATATCGCGGTACTTTTCTTTGGGCTTGCAGGAGTGCTAGGGAAATTGAGTGTTTTGCCATCGCCTCTTATTGTGCTTGGACGCGTTGTCTTTGCGGGTGCTGTGCTTCTTATAGCTTGTCTATTACAGCGTCTACCGTTACGTCCTAAGCGACGACGCGATGGCCTGCTTTTGGTTGGGCAAGGAGCCTTGCTCGCCCTGCACTGGACTGCTTTCTTTCAATCCATTAATGTCTCCAACGTCGCTATTGGTCTGCTCTCTTTCTCAAGCTTTCCTCTGTTTACCGCGGCCTTAGAACCACTCTTGCTCAAACAACGCCCAAGCCGCGTACAAGTTGTTGCAGCACTGCTTATTCTACCAGGGATTTACTTGTTGGTGCCATCATTCACTTTGCAAAATCGTACAACACTTGGTGTCGCGTGGGGACTACTTGCTGGTGCAACGTTTGCCTTGCTTTCAGTTGCGAACCGTTGGCTTGGGCGTAGCTATCCTAGCCTGACAATCAGCTTGTATCAAGATGGCGTAGCTGCTCTTGTATTGTTACCTGCTCTCTTCCTTACGCCATCAGCAGCCTTATGGATACCTCATGAACTCCTAATCCTGCTCATATTAGGTATCGTTTGCACCGCGTTAGCACATACGCTCTTTATTACCAGTATGCAACATATCACTGCCCAGTCAGCAAGCCTTCTTGCCAGTCTTGAACCTGTCTGGGGTATTCTGTTTGGCATTATACTGCTTAAGGATATACCTACGCTCATCACACTTTTGGGTGGTGCTATTATCCTTTGCGCGACGATGTTGCCTGCATTCGTAAACAGATTTTCTCCTCAGTAGGGACCGATGTATCACGTCCTTGTCGGCGATTGTAATGGTCAGAAGGACGTGATACATCGGCCCCTACAATATCTGTACCAATTTGTTAAACAGTATCATAGCATCCAAAGATGGGGTGGGAACGGACAACGCACTAGGAAGGGAATTCTCTACCCCGTTTGCCAAACGCCTGTAAAGGCGGCCTCCGCATTGCGAGTCGCTAGTCCCATTTTGTAAGCATGGGAGGGAAGCGCAAGTGTCAAAAGTTCTGGTCCGTCAAGAAATAATGTTAGCGTGCCTTGTTGATATGTGATAAGGAGCGTGTGCCAATCGCGCAAATCAAAGGTTTGGAGGAGTCTTTGTGAAAGAATTTTGCTGTCGAGTATGCCAACACCTTCAATAACAAGCATGGAGTCCTTCGATGCGTTCTGGGTTAACCAGAGAAAGTACTTCTCTGCTTCGTTTAGCCATAGCACAAGACCGAGTGCAGCTGCCTCATTCCCAGCGTTCAGTTTCATGGTCACGCCAACCTCGCATGCTTCGTATTGAGAGCCTTTAAGGAGTATATACGTTCCGGGTGTTGAGCTTTTTTGTTCCAACACACCATCTCGCACTATCCAATCTGCCGCACTATTATCACTAGTACTCTTTGCATTATCCGTTTCTGTTTGCCAGCCTAGAAGAGCAGGTGAGTAGCTGTCATCAAGAAACTCATCACGGAAATGGTCGGTCAGACTAATACCAGTAAAGGCTGCACTGCAATGTTCTGTGAGTAAGGCAAATGAATGGAACTTATTTGCTAACTGGCCTTTTAGTATGTGTATGCCATCGAATTGCACCGTAAACACTGAGCCAGATACAGCGATAACTAGTTGATGCCACGCTTGTAGGTTTGTATCAACAGGAAGAGGTACTGTTGAGCCAGTAGTTTGTCCATCTATCCATGTGAGTTGAGCATCAGATGTAACGATGAGGCGACATGAGTAAGTGTTGTTTTGAAATAGAACACCATATGCGCCATTCCCTGCTAGTAAACGTAGATTTACTTCAAGTAACCAATCTGTATGAAGGTGCTGTTGTTGAGTGAGCATAGCGGATGCAGTTGTTATTTCTGACTGAGTAACAGCTCTTTCTGAAACGTTCCAGTCGCCTTTAGCTATCTGCCATGTAGTATTTAACTCTGCCCTGTCGAAAAGTTCATGGATACGTGGTAACGCGGGAGCGGGTTGCGGTGTGTATGTTGGTGCGGCGGTCCACATCTCGTCGCCATGCCAGAAAAGACGATCAAGACATGCATAGCGTTCGAGCATGTTCGATTGCAGCGCGTGATATGCAATGTACTGTTCCGCGTTATTGGGGCTTAGCACAAACGAGTTGTGTCCTGGACTAAGGACATGCGCGTTGCCTTGCACTAAAAAAGCATGTCCAGTTCTTCCTTGCCAATCTTGCCATGAGGTGTCGTGTAGGCCATTCGGACCCATTGGTACATCTGAGGTTGCGTAACTGATAGCGTAGTTATCGCGGTAGTAACATCCCCCCGAAAACATCTCATAGTATTTGTGCCGATGCTGCAAGACGGTGGGCCCCTCTACCGTATACCAATCAATGCCACCTTTTGTCTGACGTTGTGCTTCATACAGTTGCCAAGCCTGACTTGGTGGAGTGACACGGGTAAGATTTCCCTCTAAGGTAAAGGGGTCAAGAAGTCGATCAACGGCGTTGCCACTACCCACCATCCCTTTAGAAGAGTCAAGATACTCAATCGTCATATAGAGAAACCATTGACCATCCTGGGCACGAAATACATGTGGGTCGATAGCCCAAGGAGTTTGAGCACTTGTGAGGTCATGCCCACTATCAGTAAAGGGTCCCTCTGGTGAGTCAGCGACGGCTACGCGAATACTAGCGACAAACTCTTCGCCCATATGAACTGCATAGTACAAGAGGAATTGTCCATTGTAGATCGTGACCTCTGGTGCCCAGTATAGATAGTGTTGGTCGCTGAGTGCAGGCATCGCTTTACCTATTTCGTGCCAAGAGACGAGATCAGTACTCGTCAGAATAGGGAATACCGGAGTACCTTGCACAGGATTAGACTCGCCTTCGGTTGCATAGGCATAGTAACGCCCACGAACCTTAAGGATGAAGGGATCAGGAAAATTTTTTGTCCAGAACGGGTTGCTGAATGTTGATTGCTTATTCACTATGTATTCCTGCTTATGCTAAATAGTAGAGATAAACCAAATAATGTGGCTTAAAAAATTCATTTGGGTATGCGGTGGACGCCCACGAGGGGCTACCCTACTATACACGGCGTATACCCAAATGAATTTTTTAAGCTACATTATTTATCCCGTTACCTGCTTGCCCAAAGGATGCCACGCTGCATAATTTCGAGAGCTTCTGGTACATCGAAGTCACGTCTTACATGACCTAATGAAGAGTAGAAGACGCGTCCCTGCCCCCAGCGTTTTTTCCATACGACGGGCATTACACAACCTGCGATCCACGGAGCGTATTCGTCGCTAAACGTGGTAGTCGCCAGTACTTCGTTAAGAGGGTCAATGTGCATGTAGTATTGTTCGGAATGCATATGAAAGTCTTGTAGCCCCATCGTGATAGAGTCATTGGTGTTCGTAATATGCACATCATAGTCGATGATGTTGCCGGGGTGTGCGACCCATTGTCCTCCAACCATGAATTGGTATTCAGTGCTATTGCGGAATGAGTCTCCCATGCAACCATGCCAGCCAGCAATGCCTGCACCATTTTTGACCGCGTTAAGCAATCCCTTTTCTTGTTCGGGCGTGATGGTGCTCATTGTCCAGATGGGAACAATGACATTTACAGAAGATAATTTGGCTTCATCAAGGTAGGCGTCCAAGGTATGGGATATCTCGACATCGTAGTCATGTTCACGCAAGAACGGAGCAAAGAGGTTCGCCCCTTGTTCTGGCTCATGGCCTTCCCAGCCACCCCAGACGATTAGTGCTGATTTTTTCACGTTTATACTCCCCGTTTATGGTCGATATTTCTTCATTATATGTTGTAGGTCGTCGAGTGGCAACGCATATGCTGTGTGATCTTGCCAGCCAGTCATCGTTTCGGCGGAAGTGAGTGCATTCAGGATGGCCTCTTCTACCGCCTCTGCCACGCCCTCAAAGAAACTGTCAAGATGGTCGTGAGGGATCATTCTGAGATTATAAGGTGCTGTTGCAGGAACCAGAAGATGATTGCCCGTTGCAAAGGCAAGAAAGATATCGCCACTCCCATTGTTACCTATACTTCCCACGCGAGCTAAGCCGATGGTTGCACGCTTTGCAAGGCGCGTACACTGAATAGGCAATAGTGGAGCATCTGTTGCGATGACGACAATAATTGAGCCATCAACTGTTTTCTTAAGCCACGGACTTGGTACACGTTCAAAGCCAAGTTCACAACCAACAGGTACACCATCCACGCGTAAGAGTGGGCGAGATCCGTAGTTCGTTTGCACAAGGACACCAACTGTATAGCGACCACTTGCCGAATCCACAAGTCGTGAAGATGTACCGATGCCACCTTTAAACTCATGACAGATCATGCCCGTACCACCGCCAACATTGCCCTCCACAACAGGGCCGCTTTTAGCTGCTTTTAAGGCTTCATGAGCGTGCTCTTTTGTAACCTGAAACGCGGTGATGTCATTGAGCCAGCCATCCCATGTTTCGGCGGCAATAGGCAGGGAACCATCCCAACTACTTGCTATCGAAGCTGGAACATGACCCTGTTTCGCTTGCTCAGTAGGGTAGGCACCGATAGCATCGCGCACAACGCCAACCGAGTTTGTATTGGTGATGCCAATGGGTGTATGCATCATACCGGATTCACTGACCCAAGCTAAACCTGTCATTTCACCACACCCATTAAAAGAAAACGCACCCGCGAAGGCTTGATCGACCCAGATATTTCCATCACGCGGCACAATCATGGTGACGCCGGTACGTGCCATATGCGGTGTGTCATGAATGAGAGTACGTTGCCCGACAAGCACCCCTTCTACATCAGTAATGGCGTTATAGGGTCCAGTAGGAAGATGTCCAATAGATATGCCGAGGTCGCGTAGTCTTGCTCGTTCCATATTGTTTCTCCGCTTCTCAAAACTATGAACGCTATAAAACGGCTTTTGCCCAGTATACACGAAAAGAGAGAAGAAAGAGTACCATTTCCCCGCCTTCCTCTTCCCATATGTGCTAGTATAGACAGAACAAGACCTCTCTATAATAAAGGTGTGATAAGACGCTGTGTGTAAAGAGAAGTAATATATTTATAGATATGCTAAGAAGTTTAGAAACTAATAAGAAAAAGTAGTATGTTTGTCTATAGATATTCCAAGAAATTAAACGCTCATGAGAAAATGTGATCCATTCCCTGCCATCCATCGTAGTAAGGGTCAAGAAGACAGAATGGAGCGTCCACTATGACCTGTACCGAATTAGAAGAGTTATTGGGTGCGTATGTGCTCGATGCTGTTACACCCGAAGAACGGGTGGCTGTCGAGGTTCATCTCCCTCAATGCCCACGCTGCATACAACTTTTGCAAGAGATGCGTGCTGCTGTGGGGTTTCTGCCATTTGTCGTGCCACAGGTAGAGCCCGCGCCTGAATTGAAGGGACGTATTCTGTCTGCAGTACAAGCTGTTGCCGATGCATCCTCGCGATCTACACAAAACGTGCCAGCAATCCGTCCCCTACGAGCATTGCCATCACGAATGCCAGAGCAGGAGAGGCCAACGGCACCAATGCCAACGCCAATACCAACTCCAATACGTCGTCGCTCAACTGCACGACAATGGGTGATGCCGCTCGTTGCCGCGGCTGCTGTGTTGTTCCTGATACTTACAGGAAGTCTTACTGCCTGGAACATTTTGTTGCAGCATCAGGTTGCAAGCCTACAAACTAACGCGACTTCATTGCGGCATCAGGTTGCACGTCTACAATCTAATGCGGTCACTACGACGACCTATACGATTACTGGCACGAAGTACGCTCCTGGTGCTACTGGAGAGGCAAAACACATTGTCGGTAATGGCGTCGATGTTACTGTAATGACTCTACATGGATTACCTGCGTTGCAGGGCCAAGAAGTCTTTCAAGGTTGGGAGATTCAGGGAACACAAACGAAAAGTGTCGGCTTACTGAATACGCAACCAGATGGGACGGCAACAATTAACATTCCTGGCGATGTGAAGGGCAATGATGCTGTGGCAGTAAGCGTAGAAAAAGGTCCAACCGCAACCCCCAATGCTCCAAAGGGCAGGGTATTGGCGGAAGGCAAAATTGTGTAAACGTATAAGCAAAAAAGGTCTCACAGCTATGCCGTGAGACCTTTTTTATTTGTGTATATCATGTACGCCGTTTTATAGCATAGAGTGTGCTGTAAAACAGCATAGTTCCTAGCAGGGAACTTCCTAGAATAAGCCATATATTCTGTAATAACAGGGAAAGAACACTACTTCTCGCGATGAAGCTAATACTATTGCTGGTGGTACAGTTGGGCACCCAACCAGGTTGTGAACCGGAGGAAGGAGTGCTTTGTACCATCGGTGTTGCGGTTGGAAGTATAGGCGTCCCCGTATCTATAGGTCCACCGCCGCCGCCACCATCAAAATGCTTCACAGGCACATCTGAAGTTCCATTGCCTCGAGGCGGTGTTGGTGTTGGAGATGAAGTGCGCTGTACCGAAGCGTTTATGTAGAGTACGGACTTCTGACTCGTTGCACCAGAAGGTGTGGCAATGCAAGGTTGTGTCGTCGTGGCGATTGGTGTTGGTTGTATTGCTGCTACGGTTGGTGTTGACTGTGGAATTGTCGATACAGTTGGCGTTGACCGTGGCCTTATCGCTCCTGGTGTTAGTTGTGTTCCAACAACAACGCTTACTGTCGGTGTTATGTCAGGCACAACCGTGTTTCCAAAAGTGGGGACAGTGGGGTTCACTTGCCCTGATAAAGTTTGCTGACGTTGAGATTCTGCTGACCTGTTTATTATAACAAAAAGTAGGGATATACCGATACACATGAGAAAAAAAGTGAGGATGACCTGCCTTGCCCTTTTTCTGCGATCCTGGTTCCATAAAGCCATAAGTGTGTCTATCATCTTTTATCCTATCCTATCCTGAGTGCAGTTGTGCAACGGGCGTAATGAATTAAATCCCTACAGTTGTTTTTGATTCGGCAATCTCAACTGGTCGATTAAGTAATGAAAGAGGGAGGGTTTCGATATCTTCCAGTTCGACGACTTGCTTACTAGGCCGTATGTTTGTCGCTTGCCTGTTGTAGGCAGCATGTCTTGGTCGGGTTGTACGTGCAGAGTAGGTGTGTTGTAGTGTTGGCTTATATGCTGGTTGTTGTGTAGTATGTCCAGCGTTTTGGGCGGTCTGATGTTGGAATTGACGTAAGATGTTATCAAGATAAAGAGCACATTCAAGCGGACGACACATCTCAAAGACATATCGCTTAGACCAGTGATCAGCAGAGAAGACGATAGCGTTACGCAAACGCGATACGTGCGTCAGGCGTGCGTAGTCAAGG
Source organism: uncultured Ktedonobacterales bacterium (assembly GCA_964657325.1). Lineage (GTDB taxonomy): Bacteria > Chloroflexota > Ktedonobacteria > Ktedonobacterales > Ktedonobacteraceae > JBBQVS01. Next base: position 28,061 of record CAZZVE010000021.1, on the reverse strand, counting down.
ATAATCTGGCCTGTTCTACCTATATAGATCATGCGTTTATTTGTGAGAATGAGTCTGCCGTGATCTGTCGTAGTATAGGTAAAGCGCGTTTGCTGATCCTGCGCTGTAACCGGTGTCTCACTAGAGAGAGTAGCATCAGTACAGTAGTGCGCGATCTCTTGTGGAAGTAGACGTAACGGAACCGCTACAGAAGGTAGTGTATCAGCTTCTGCTTGCTGTACAAGTTCTTGTACATCGAAGCCGTACTTGCGTATTGAACGGTTTGTTTTGGTAGGCCGCTGCTCACGCGTATATACGACATGCTGCTCAAGGTCTTGTAACCAGGAAGGTGCTTCGATTGGAGCAGTGGTGGCTTGCGAATATTCTTGTATAGTTCTCTCTACTGGGCTAGATGTTCGTGAGAGCGGGCGTACAGAGGAAGAGACAGTTTCTAGCCTTTCAGTTGTTAATGTTGTTGGTATGCTAGTAGGTATAGGTTTTGACGCTTGACGGTCACGACTCCAGCGTAAACGCGAGGTAACGCGCGTTGTGTCGTTACAATAGGTGTCTAAATAAGACACAATGCTTTTGGCATTCTCTACAGCGGCAATACCGCGTAGGATCACATCCTCTTTACGGAAACGCAGTTCGAGGCGTACCGAGGGGATACTCAGAACGGTACGGTGAATAGCACGCACATGCACCAGATCATCGAGTGCATATATAGTTCCGTCTACATCAATACGGTTAGAATAGAGGACACAAGTACGCTTCCAACCATAACTACAGGTTACAAGAGGTTTGTTTAAGATGTCTTCAGGTTCGGCTTCGCTTCGACTGTTAGTAGGGAATTGCATATGTTGCATTCATCCTCCCATCCTCCACACGTTGTTTATGATAGATATACGATCCCTTTACCATTCCTACCAATCAAAACGACGGCACAAGAGGGGAGTAACGTCTATTGATACATCCGTGGATATAAATTTTTAACGGTGTATATATGAGAAAAGCGTGAGTGCAGCGCTGCACTCACGCTTTTCTCATATATACATCGTTATTTTTTGATTTTGCGGAGGAAGAGTTTGCCCATGAGTTGCCAGATGCTGGGCCAAAGTTGCTCGGCATCTTGCAGTTCATTGAGGTGCGGAGCCTGATAAGGCGCGGCCCAACGGTCACGGACAAAAAGGTCGGTAAGGCGGCGGAAGGTATTTTCACCTTGCGGAACCTGGCGAATCAGTACGCTACTGTACTCGTAGGGGGTCTGCCACGTTTTAGGACCCAGGCCCACAAAGCGTGCTAGATAACAAACACGCCAGTACATACCAGCGATAAAAGTACTGTTCTCGTATAAACTACGCCACCAGTAGCGACCGAGTGCGGCGAAAAAGAAGAGCAACGAAAGTACTAATACCATCATAGAGAGACCAACAAGCACAGATGTGTTGATTGGGTGGAAAGAAGACATGGCTGCCTTCCGTGGCGGTGTTATCGGCTTCTTGGGATGAGTGGGGGGTGGTGTCTTACCAGGAGGGATGACTGCTCCAGGTTTTGTTGCTACAGGTGTTAAGGTCGGCGGTGGGGTCGGCTTTGCACTCTTGACAAGAGTGGGCGCGAAGCCAGGAGTTGGGTCAAAGCTGACCCAACCATAGGTTGGAAGATACGCTTGTACCCAACTGTGAGCGTCATCACCCTGTACTACCCATACCTTACGAAGAGTATCAAAGTGACCATGACTGAAACCGCTAACGACACGGGTAGGGATGCCTAACTGACGTGCCATAATGCTCATCGCGCTGGCATAGTAGGTACAATAGCCTTTACGTGTCTGTAATAGCCAATCAACGGCATCAACATTGTTTGGAACTGGTGTATTATCCAGTGAGTATGTAAACTGGTTCTGATCGCTTAAGTGCGCTTCAAGCATTTTAAGAGCTGTGTAGCTATTCGTAGCACCATTCACCCACTGCTTTAATGTTGTTAGTTCGTTTGATGATAGGTCTCTTGGATACTGCGTGTAGGCAGCTTGTAACCCGGCATAGTTGCTATTTTTGCTCCAAAAGTCGGTGTTGTCAGTGGGTAATGGCACATCTTTATAATACGTTGAATCTTCTGTGACAGCAGGAGGTACCACTGATGTCACTTTATAACGCTCACCAACGACCAGGGAACTTTTCTGTGTCCATGTTATGGTCGTACCATCTGTCACACCATTAGAGACGCCATCACTATATATGGCTGTATCGACATCAAAGGTTACCGGTTGTGCTGGCCCAAAAATATATTGCTTCGTGCTCTGTGGGGGTTGCACAATTACCACTGTCGTCTGCACCTGAACGGTATCACTCCTTGTTATATCTAGTGGCAAGGGTGCATTGGCAGTATAGCCATGACTACCGCTGGTGTTGAGCGTCGAGGACCAAGTATGCCCATCAAAGGCGTTATAGGTGAAGCCTTCGAGGTTCTGTGGTCCATTCGTAGAACTTGTGTAGTTGAGAATCTCACCCGTTGGCAAGTGAACACTACCTGCAATGGTCAGTTGGTCGCCAAAAAAGTTTGTAGGCGATTGATATGGCTGTACAATCGACCCCGGATTTTGCAGTGAAACATGCCCATTGAGAATATTCGTCGAGGCATTGTTGAGATGATCCCAAAACACTTTGCCACTCTGCGATTGATCAACGATGGGAAGTGCGGGGCTAAGCAGGATGACAGCGAGTGTCAAGACAGACGCAACCTGCATACAGCGTGTGGTGATACTGCGCATCCACGAACGATCAGTGTGCAAACCCTCACGTCTCCATTGCATAATTTGTGCTGTGAGATGAGTGCGCGCGATCAGCAATAGCAGGGCGCACAGCAGTACAACGAAGAGTAGTAGTAGGTCCTGCTTAACATAATTAAGATTCACAAGCATGATAGAGCAATAGACAAAGGCGACCAGCCAGGGAAGATGTGCACGATAGATCAGCCAACTGCCAAAGTAACCAAGAAAAAAGCAGAGGAAAGAGAGGTAAAAAAAGAATACTATCTCTTCACCGTTGGGCATCATCGTTGCGCCGAGACCCCCAGTGATGACAGCGCGTAAGTCACCGAGCAAGACAAGCCAGGAAACGTGGAACGCGATAAAGCTTGTCAGCCAGACCGAAAGCCAGTGACCGAGCAGGCACGCACCAAGGTGCAGAAGCGATTGTGGCATGCGTGGCGTCTTAGCTACCACAAGTCCTGTCAGCAAACCAATAAGAGGACTCCCCAGTAAGACAACACTGTGATCGACCCAGTTAGCAGCAATGACAGATAGGGTAACGCTATAGACCGCGATAGCTAATAACACTAGCACAAACCAGCCTTCTGCTGGAGCTAGAGCGAATTGCGCTGGTGAAGACGCCTGTTTTATATATTGGGATGTCGATTTATTGATAGGGTAAGAAGAAGGTTGCATGCCTTCTTGTTGAGAAACATGATTGGGATTAGCAACACTCGACCGCATCAAACACTCCTCTAGGTACAACAACCACATTGCCATCTAAGTATATCTCGTATTATAGAGAAAAACACGGTATCTGCACAGAGGTAGTACAAATCTCTGTACAAATACTTAGCTGAAAGAGTTTCATCAGGGTATACATACATAAAGGAACGTATGAGGTACGGCGATTGTAGGGACTGATGCATCGCGTTCTCTTAGCGACTCAATCGCCGACAAGAACGTGATAATGCCGTTTCACATGAGAACACGGAGAGGCTCCCGCCTGCCACGTACTCATGTACGTAGGCACGCAAAAGAAGCCTCTATGAAAGGGGGGAAGAGAATATTCAGGCGCGGAAACAACACCTGTTGGTGGGGGGATAACGGGTACGGGGACAACAATCAAAGAGGGGAAAAGCCCTCAAGCCGTAGGTTATGGCTTAGGCTGTTCATCGTGTTAGCCGCTTGCTTGCTATACTATGAGTATAGTTGACATGCTATGAAATGTCAAGGGTAAGCCCTGGTATATTGGTACTATGTAATGGTTAAGGTTTTGTGAACGCTCCACTACACGTGCTTACAGGAGTAAGCACGTGTAGTATCTATGCTACGAGGTTAAGTGACATGACCTGTAATGTTTTTGTTGTCAGATTGGACACGACCGTTCGAGAGGCATGTTGTACGGAAAGCGGGCGGCGTACCTGCACATCGCTGACATGATCTGCTGGCTCTATAAGTGGAATGAGAGCTAAGGAGACGGAGGCCGTTCCTGTATGCAATCCCATTGCATGCAAACTGAACACTTGACTCGTCACACGCATGAGCATTCCGGGTTTCCAGGTCTGCGTCTGGCACCAGACAAGTGAGGGCACATCAGTACTAACAACCTTCTCTCGTCCCTGGTGGTCCTTGACTAGCACAGCTATCTGTAGAGGATCAGGCATGGGAGCAAGCACACGCCAGTAGGTGGTGACAGACATATAGCCCGCGCTAAGGCTGAAGCGAGTGGGCGCGTTCACATGCTCACCTACCAACTCCATACTTGGAGTCCCATCGTCGGCATCCTTAAATAAGACGCTAACAGGATTGGGAATGGCTTGATGCGCTGGCAGCGCGAGATAGGAGCAGAAGGGTTTGGGCAGAGCGGGCAACACAAACTGTGCATCTGTTGTAGGAGTCGGTTGAACGGCAGAAGCGGGAGAAACACCGGGAGCAGATGCCCCTTTTTTGAGCAAGATGTATCCGTCATGAGCATCCAGAACGCCATATGCACCACTCAAGAGTACTTTCTTGGCCTCGCGTATATAGTCAGTCGAGCTATAGAACGGATAGATATCGCTGGTCACGTCCAAAAACACGTAATTCGCGCTTGTATCGGCATAGGGGAAAAGGTAGATACTGGTACGATGACTCACATGAGGCACGAGTGATGATTGTGCGGACAGCGAGGCTTGTGGGGGAATCTGCCGCAAAAATGCTTGTGCAAGAGCGACATGAGCAGTTTTTTGAGGCCACATAAAGCCCTGCGAAAGGGGTAAGTTCTCAGACCCAGCATCCGCACGAACGGTAGCGAACAGGATCAGGACTAGTATGAAGGCAAGCATAACACGTCGTCCAAAGCCAGCCTTGTCTCGCATTTCATGCAACCGTAGCAAGCGAGTTCCTCGGTGTGCAAGGGCAAGCAGTGAAGCAGGAGCGAGAGCACGTATACGGGGGGATATATAACGCAACAGCCACAGCAGGACGACGAGTGCTTCAATTACGGAGAAGACCAGAATCGGAACGAGTTCCGCATTGTACTGGAACAGACCACTATACATCTGTGGGTCTGTACTGAAGAGATTGAGCAAGAGTGTTGGCGCACCCAAAACTAGCACCCAAGGAGCCAGTAGAGCAAGATAAGCCGTCGGAGAGAGCAACAGACGTAGATAAAGAATGTGAGTTCTTTCAAACACATGCTGTTTGAGCAGTGTACTTGGGTGGAGCAGGATGGAGCGGACCACCTGTGATGGAGAATTTCCTAAATAGCTATAGCGACTCGTCAACAGTGAATGCCCTGTGGGGCTAGATAGATGAACGACGTAAAGCCCCAGACCTGTCCAAGCAAAGGCGAGAAGAATCAAACCAAGACCACTACGCCACCGTCTCTGCAAGAGCAGTGTCCACACTCCACACAGCGCGATAACACCTGCGATCTCCTCTTTACATGCCAGTGAGAGGAGTGCAAATACGAAGAGCCAGACGGTCTGACGCGTGTAGAGAAAATAGAGCAGAAACATAACGAACGCGATGGTCAAGGTGACTGCGTGAAAGTCGAAGAGAGTGGCGTGTTGTTGCGCGGGAAACAAGAGATAGAGCAAGGCAATGGCAACCCCAGCCCATTCGTTACGTAGGCGTAGACGCGCAAGCCAGAAGGCGGGAAATGCTCCACTCGCAACGACCAGTGTTTGCAATACCACCAGTGTTTTTGGTGTAGAGGCGATGCGGTAGAAGAGGGAAACGAGGAAGAGAATAGGCTCAAAGTGAATGGCGAAGCGAGAGATACCAGTGGTGCTGATACAATTGGTATCTCCAATAATGTTGCAGATAGTTTGTTGCATAATATGACCATGCACTGTATTCCAGATAGCTTGATCCATGATGCCCAGGTCTTCAGCATGTGTCAGGTAGGCGTCCTGTAACTGTGTCAGGTACACAATGAAGAAGGTGGCAAACAGGAGTGCAGCAAGTGCTACAACTCCTGTCGCCCACCAAAATGCTCGTGTTCGGGGTAGTGGTTCAGGTTTCGGATACAAAACCGTACTGAAAAAAGACGTGGAGCGTCGAGAAAGCTGTCGAGTCCAGTGTGCTGCGTTCATGTACCTATCCCCCTTTAAAGAAGCGTTCTGTGTAGTATACATACTTTGCTCGGAAGTACAAGCACAACAGGACTTTCTAGCTTTGAATAACTGCTCTATTCTCGGTCAGCGATGAGGGAGCCTACACGGTCTCCCAAACTTGGATCTCTCATGCTGAGGATGACGGCGTAGATGACCGCAAGGACAACGACTCCCAGACTGATCCAGGGAAAATAGTCAAAGGGAGCAGGCTGCCCTGGCTGCACAAGTGCCCAGAGCGGGAAGCCGATAGCAAGCACACCCAGTAGTGGTAAGATCAGGTGTTTGAACCAGGAGAATTGTTCGCGGAGATTTCTCCAATAGTAGACGGGCAAGGCGAGGTTTGAGACAAGATAGACCAGTGCTATCAGAATCGTCCCAAGCGTCGCAATCTCTCCGAAAAAGACAACAGGGTCTACCGTCCATCCGAAGATATACACGATAGCCAGGCTCACCCCAAAAAAGACTAGGAAGCTTACCCAGGGCGTATGACGCCGGGACAATCTTGCCAATGAGGATGGTAAAAGTCCCTCGCGCGCAGCATTAAAGATCAGGCGGGATTGCGAGTTCGATCCCGCAATCATGGAACTCATGATTGAGGTGAAACCGGCAATGTAGGCTAGGAAGGCCAGAATGCCTGATATCTTCTGGGCCGCATCAATAAATGGGACAAGTGGTTTTGCCAGGGCCGCGGCATTGTAGTTATAGGCAACAACAGTGGCGTACATAAATAGGACGTAACTCACGGTCATGAGCAGGATACTTGAATAGATGGCTCTAGGGACGTTGCGTCGCGGCTCACTTGTCTCCTCAGCGAGCGACGCCGAGTTCTCCCAGCCAACGAAGAGGTAGACCGCTATCGGAAACGCTAAACCGAGGCCCGCTATCCCGCCAATGTTAGCTGGATTGAAGGGTGCAAGGGAGAGATGTGTTGCATTGGTAGCCAACTCAATACACGAAACCAGGACCAGAACGATCATCTCCAAAAGGAAGAAGTATCCTGCCAAGCGGGTGGAAAGGTGGACACCTCTCACCATGAGGAAAAAGGCGATCACGACAAAGAGCAAGGTAAGTATCTGCCAGGGTACGTTGATGCCAACATACTTTTGCAGAATGATCTGCGTCCACCCACCAGAGATGTCGAGTACCGAGGAGATAGCCACGATATATCCAATACTGATCACAATGGTGGTTGACACCGCCATGATGGGGCCGAAGGTCTTTCCAATGAAGGTAATAAACGAGCCAGTTGACGGAAGAGCACGGGAGAACTCGGCGAGAGTATTGCCGAGGAGTGCAATGGCGATAGCGGCTAAGATGATGACAAGAGGTGAACCAATGCCAGCAGTTCCTGCGAGCAAAGCAGAACTAAAAAAGAAGCTCATCGCGGGTGCGATGTTGGCCATTGTCGAAGTGGCAATATCAACCAGCTTCAGTGCTCCTCGCTCAAGTTGTGGAGCTGCGAGACTGGGGAATTTCCCTTCGCCCGGTACTATGGGTTCTAATTCCTCTGGTACATGCATTACTTGTTTCCTCTTTTCTCGCTATCCCTGTGAAACCGTGGGGATAGCTGCTAAATAACGCTACTTTGGAGGTTTTAGTGGGGGCATCGGGGGGATCTCTTATATGCACCTCTTTCTGCTGCCAAAGGCGGCACTGCGGACCGACTAAATCGTGACATTGTACATACACGAAAGAAGCTGCTTCCAAAGGATACATAAGTATAGCACACGAGAAACCAATGACAAGCAACTTTGGGTTTCCTGTGTTTATTTCATCATAGAACCTGTTCTATCTTCATAGTGTAGCATGTCGATTTTGCGTGATGTGGTTTCAACTAGGAAAGAACTGATGTGGGGCTAACACGTTGTAAAAGGGGAATTAGGTAGAACCAGGGGCTGGACGGAGATTCTCTCTTTTCTCGCGCCAATACTGTTGAATCTGGCGAGGCATATGGAGTGGATGCACAAACGCAGGGGCATCGGGATCGATGAAGGCTTGAAAGGGACGTGCCTGTTCGACCAATGCCCCTCTTGGTAGCGCGAGAAGAGCTTGCCTTCGTTACGCCATGCTCGCTGACATTCTTGCAGTAACCACAGGCCAGTCACATTTTTGAGAAGTCGAAAGGTTCCATTGACACCACCTTCGTTTGTCACGCTCCATGCTAATGCTTGCTCAGTCAGTATTGGTTGCGCGACTTCTGTTCCAATCAAGGACCATGTGCCGCAACTTAGATACGCGAACAACTCCTATTCCGTTGGAATTGCCGCCACTGCGGAGGCGGTGTCATGTTCTGCAACGGCAATCACAGGAAGCGATGGAATGCCAATCTCTTCAGACACCGAGACAAGTAACGAGCCTGCGAACGTACCAGGCGTGACAGGCGTCGTAAAAAGTCGCGTTGGTAGTCCCACTCGTTGCAGCAACTCGCTATCCCATGTTTGTGTGTTAGGATTGCACAGTTGGGTGGTGGATGCATTCGTCCATTCGCTGTGCTGCTCTCCCGTGAGAAAATAGCGCAGGAGGTCAGGAATCATGAGTAAATGCTCGGCTTGTGCCAGGAGAGGAGAGTCTGCTTTCTTTAATGCATACAACTGGTACAGCGTATTCAAGGAAAGGTTTTGGATGCCTGTGCGAGCAAACAACTCTTCGCGTGTCACACGCTGCCAGACCTCTTCCATGATGCCAAGCGTGTGCGTGTCACGATAGTGATAGGGATTGCCAAGTAGTTCTCCATTCGTCCCAAGCAGTCCAAAATCGACGGCCCGTGTATCAATGCCGGTATAAACGATGAATTAGCTTCAGTTACATGTAAACTCTTGTTTCTTCAAAAATTCGGAGATGGGATGCTAAGGCTTCATCCCGTCTGACGTTCATAGAGTAGCCTACAATAATAGTCCATGACGCGGTGCGCAACCTGGGGCCAAACGTACTCACGCACCTTCTGCAAGCCTGCATGGATAAGCTGCTGACGTAACGGCTCATTTTCGAGGAGAGATGATACCGCGTTTGCCAGTTCCTCACTATTACGTGATGTGGTCAACAATCCATCCACACCAGAGGTCACGATTGTGGCATAGCCCTGGATGTTGGAAGCTACGACGGGCGTGCCAGATGCCATTGACTCCAGGAGCACTATACCCATACTCTCACCTCCTATCGCTGGCGCACAGAACACATGCGAGCTAGCGAAGTAACGCAACTTCTCGTCGTCTGAGACATAACCGGTGAAGACGACATCGGGCCAGCCCATCTGCTCCACAAAATGTTGAAAACCTGTCCGGGGACGACCCTCTCCTACGAAGATAAAACGTGTATTGGGATGTCGCTCACGAATAGCTGGAATTGCTCGCAGTAAGTACCTAACCCCTTTACGTTTTTCAAAGCGACCCACAAACAGGATATTCCTTTTGTCATCTATAAATTGTGGTAAGGGTGCGATATGTGGATTGAAGCGCTGCAAATCGATGCCATTTGGGATGATTCGATAGTCGGTGGGAAAATAGTGAGAGATGAATTGGTAGGCGGCACTGGAGACGGCAATGCGACCGTCCAATCGACGGAAATAATAACGCAGAAATGGATAGGTAGAGGCATATGCTAAGTGGGGAAGAGAGGTTCTATCAGATTGGGCGAAGGCATGAAAGGTTCCAATGGTTAGAGTGCGTGAAAGGCGTAAGACATTAAGCGAAAGACTGGGTACCAGTGGCTCGTGGATATGAATCACATCGAAAAGTTCTTTCTGTAATATGCGGCGTACACTCCATGTAATATCTGGTAAAAGGTTTATGCGTGCGATTGAGCCATTGAAGGGAACAGGTATAGTTCGGCCAATGTTGTAGATATGGGACTCCGACAATGCGCCTTTTGTGACTGAGCCAGGGGCCAAGATGTGAACGTCATGGCCCATCTGGATAAATTGATTTGAAAGATTTAGGATGTGATCACGTATTCCTCCAGGATAGTTCCAATCATAAGGAGATACCTGGGCTATTTTCATGCTTGAACTCCGCTTGATCCTGATCGCTTATTATTTCATCTTTGTAACCGAGGGCGTGCGATATCGCTCCGCCACACTGATATTCTCTTCTGTATGATAGCATATATTGATAGTTCAGAAATGCCTTACAATGTACACTATTGATCTGCACATCCGAGAAGTGGGAACGTGCGAACGAAAGGTTCGAGAATACATGGATTCAATGGCTTTTCAAGAGGGAATGCTGACTAATGGGCTTTCTCATTCGGGAGGATATAGTCGCGCTGATACACATATTCACACGAATCTAGGTGATGGCATGACCAGCCCGGCACGCGTGATCGAAGAAGCGACGCGCAGAGGGTTACAGGTAATCGCAATAACCGATCATGACCATGTGGAAGGGGCAAAACGCGTGACAGAGTTATTGTCACAACAGGAAAGTATGCTGCAAGTTATTACAGGGGTTGAGGTGAGCACGAGGCAAGGCCATTTGCTTGGGCTGTTTGTGAGCACAGCTCCCAAAGCACTACAATCGGTTGAAGCGAGCATCGAGGCTATTAAAGAGCAAGGTGGGTTAGTAATCATTCCGCATCCACTAGGGCGGCTTGTGCCCAGTTTGAGTCGTGAGAAGATTGATAACTTACTCACCAAAGGTTTTCCAATTGATGGTATAGAGATATATAATCCTTCGCCTGCAAATGCTTCAATGCGTTCCACTGTACGTCTTGCCAATGCCCAATGGGGGCTTGCGGAAACGGGTGGGAGCGATGCACACTTCTGGCAGCACATTGGGGCTGCTTACACGCTCTTTCCGGGAAATAGCTCAGATGACCTACGCCATGCTATTCTTGAGCGCACTGTGTGCCCTGGAGGACAAGAAACCCCACCGGTTCGCCTTTCGCCAGCTATCTATGTCGTTCAATGTGCCAGGAGTTGGTTTGTCGATCCCCCACGACGCATAATGAGAACGCTCATGAAGCATTCTTGATATCCTCTAGCCAGATAGGAGCAAATGCTACCCATTGCTCTGGATGCTTACGAATGAAGCCCTCAATTTTTTCTATGAAAGTTCGCATCATACAATCTGTATCGGCTCGTTGCTCGTCATCCAATTCCAATGAAAGGGGCAACAATTGACCTCTGGCTAGTCCTTGCGGTGTGCGATAACAATTTGCACAAACTAAGGCTGCACCTGTACGTTGAGCCAGCTTGATCGGACCAATAGGCAGCCTAGCAGGTGCGCCGAAAAAGTCTGCTTCGACGCTTATGCCTTCAATAGCTCGGTCAGCAACGATAGAAACAATTTTATTGTCTCGCAGTTTCTGCACAATGGTTCGCATTGGCGCACTTCCTACAAGAGGCAAATAGTGGTTACCATGACTTTTGCGAAGGTCGAGCATCAGATTCAGCATCCTTTGGTCTTCAAGGTGCTCAACTGGAATAGTCACGTCATATCCTTTGATGCCCAGATACTGGACGAGAAAGTCAAATGGTCCCTGGTGTGCCCCAATGATGATGACCCCTTTGCCTTGCGCCAGAGCCGCACGAAGATGTTCATCCCCTTCAACATGCATGTTGCACAGGATTTTTTCAGATGACAGAGACCGGAGAGTAAATAGCTCAAGGTAATTGCGTGCATTAGTTACGAACATGCCTTTCACTGTTTGCCGCAGCCTTCTTCGACCTGCGTGAGTCTCTTGCACAGATGCACCAAGCACATGGATTATATTTTGCGTTGCCTGTCTCCTTGCTTTTCTTGCAAATAGCCACGCTAAAAGCCCTAGTACATATCCTAGTGCGTAAGCAAGTCGGCGTGGAATCCAGGGAAGAATTCGGGTGGCAAAGTGAAACAAATAGTACATTTATTTTAGAGCCTTTTTCGTAGGCGAAGTTGGCCAGAATGGGCGGAACATGTACCATTGGGTCGGCCATTCACGTACCATCACTTCCAGACAGGCATAGATATATTGCGTCAAACGAGCCACTTCTTCAGCCTTATCTGCACCTTTGTGTTCGCGCGGAAAAATCGGGGGAAACACACGCAGATAAAATTGGTGATGATGCCCATACCACACATAGCCGGGCATAATGGCGGCACCGCTTTTGAGTGCTAGCGCGGCGGGACCAGCAGGTACATACGTCTTGTGTCCAAAGTATGTTACGGGCACACCTTGATCTGCTTCCAGTGGTCGATCAACCACGAAGGCCACACTCTGATTCTGCTGCAAGACGCGTAAGATACGCCGTGCCGAGCCTTCCATTGGAATGATACCAGTACCTTTCTCGATGCGTAGGTTCTGCAAGAAGGAATTTAAGCGTTTGTCATTGAATGTTTCCGCCACGGCAAAGAAAGGTGAGTGGCTGGCAAGAGCAACTCCGGCCATATCCCAGTTACCAAAGTGCGCAGTTGTAACAACGACTCCGCGTCCAGCCTGCAATGCGTGATCGAAGTGGTCTTGCCATCGATTAGCTCCCTGCGTCAAATCGCGTATAGTAGGTTCGCCGACAGTGATATTGAGATGAGCAAAATTTATAAAATCGGCAGCATAGCGACCATAATTGCACCATGAGGCAAATGCCAGGTGACGTACATACGGATCGTTCACGGAACGATCCGTTACAACGGCCATATTCTGTTGCGTCACCCGACGTTTAGAACGCCAACCCAGATAACTTCCTGCGCCGATAATAGTTCCCAGCCCATGCCTTACAGTTCGCGGAATCCACCTGGAGAGTTCACTTGCTCCACGCGCAAACCTATACATTGACGGCAAATCATCCTTCTTTCAGGACGAGTTAACTCATCCAAATTTTATCCTTGTGAGTCTTTTCGTTTCAAGAAATATCCAATAGCAACACCGTATACAAGAATCGTGATGATCAAAGCCAGCCACATCAAGAGAAGATACTGGAGAGCCTCTCTCTGACTGTAGATGGAGAATAGCGTTCCATGGTAGGAGTAGTTATTGCCGAAAATCTCATCACCATTGACCTTTTCACTGTGCAGACCAACCGATGAACTCAGTGCGACCATCGCCCAACGTGCTGGAAAAAACACACCAATAATTTGTAAGAACCAGTTTGTTAGAGGAAAGATCGCGCCAGAAAAGATGGCTTGCGGCAATAGGAGGAGAGGCACGACGCCTGCGGCACGATCATTGTTTGGTGCAAGAGCCGAGACCATCAACCCTAGCATCAGACCGGACCACGAAGTGAGAGTCAATGTAATATATACCTCCAAGAATGGCGGCAAAAAGGTGCTGTGGTGGAATGGATCAAAAACGCTGATACATACGATGAGAATCAAGCTTTGCAACAGACACAACACTCCCAGTACAACAATCTTCGAGAACATATACGGAAGAATGCCAACATTGACCGCTCTTTCTCGCTTGTAAATCGGTGCTTCTTTGACGATCTCGCGGACAGCATTAATACAACCAAACATAATAGCAGCAAACGTCATTAAAAAAAGGACGGACGAGGCCTCACCCGGACCTGATACGATGAAATCTTGTAACGCTTTGTTTACCCCTCCTCGTAGATGTGCATACGCCTTCCCCAATGGATTATTCGTCAGGAAATTCACCACTCGCGTGCAGTTTTTCGAGACGATGGGATTACTGGGCGTAGGCACATCAGGATATACTCCTGCTGCCACAATCGCTGCTGTTGACGGGCACTGGATCACATTGCCAGGATCAAAGCCTCCAGGTCCTACTCCCTTAATAAGGAACAGCAGCAGCAGCCCGATAATGGGTGCCTGCAACAACAAAATAGCAAGGCTAACCCTATCATTTTTGAGCAGTTCAAGATAGCGCTGTGTGAGGAGGAGAAATTGCCGCCACCCATTCCCTCTCCTGCTCTTGCTTCCTGGCTGTTGTTCGCGTAGAAACTGTGTGCTCGTTTTCGGTTTTTGACTCAGAGGGTCGCTGATATACTTCTGATAGGTACGCGATTGCCTGAACTTTTCCCCTACCTCTACTGGAGTGTGAGGACGGTCATCTCCAGGGTCTAACAGGCTATAAATCTCAGCAAATTCAGGCTGTTTGAAATAGGTCTTTGCCTCTTCTGGTGGCCCGAAGTAGGCCAGATTGCCACCAGTAGACAGGAAGCAGACATAATCACAGAAATTGATATTATTCGTCGCGTGAGTGACCAGGATAATCGTATGTCCTTTATCAGCCAGTTTGCGCAGCAAGAGCATCATCTTGCGATCCAGACCTGGGTCCAGACCAGAGGTTGGCTCATCCAGGAAAAAAACATTTGGTTTCGCCAGCAGTTCAAGGGCAATCGACACACGTTTGCGCTGCCCACCGGAGAGGCGACTGATAAGAAGCGAGCGACGATGCTTTATCTCTACATCACCGAGCACCTCATCAATGCGTTGCTCGATCTGTGCCTCAGTAAAATCTTGCGGTAGACGAAGCTTGGCAGCATAGTACAACGCTCGCTCGACGGTGAGGTCACGGTGAATGATATCTTCCTGTGGTACATAGCCGAGTTGCGTGCTAAATGCTGCTTGGTGACGATAGTAATCCTGTCCATTGTAGAAGACAGTCCCTTGCTGAGCAGGACGCAGACCACTCAGTGCATCCAGTAACGTTGTCTTACCAGCACCAGAACCACCAACCAGCGCGACAAACGAGCGTGCTGGAATGCTCAGGGAAATATCATTGAGGAGTATCGTTTGATTATTGCCAACCTTTTTAAGGCCAAGGGCATCAATGCGAATGCTCTCGCTCTCATCATATTGTGTTAGTTCAGTTGCAGTATAGATGAATCTAAACGGTCCAATGCGAATTTCATCGCGTGGCTCAAGCAGTTGGCTCGTTACTTGCAAACCGTTAATGTACGTATGATTTGTGCTATTCAAATCGGTCAGGAGATAGCTCTCCTGCTCTCGAGTTAGTTGAGCATGATAGGCCGAAACCTGTGGATGGTTCAGCACCACATCATTCTCTTGTAAACGCCCAAGAGTAATCTTAGCAGCACCTAATTGGAGAGGCTTTATAAGGGGAGGTACTTCCTGCCGTGAACTACTCCCATCATTGTAGGTTAACGTCACCAATAAGCCGTACTCGTCTTCTATACGGAATACATCCCCACGTTCCAGCGGCTTGCGAAATACCTCGTTCCCCTGAATCTTACGTCCGTGATAGAGCAGTCCATTCGCCGTCTCATGCTGTTCAGGATGTGGATGGAGTAGAACATAGTGCTCACCCTCACGCACAATTTGCATGTGAAAACTTGAGACGCATTGCTCAGAAATCACCACATCATTCGTTGTATCTCGTCCAATGTTGATAACTCTCTGAGCAAGAGGATATTTCTGATGAGTCTTGCCTGTGTTATCTGTTATTTCCACTGATGGAATACCGAGAGCCGTGAGCGAAGCAACTTCGGTTCCAGAAGGCTTTGCTATTTGCCCTTGAGGGCCACTGCGTAGAGGCTGCGCCTGAGCCGCTGGCAGATTCTGGACAACAGATCTCTGATCATCTGCTGAAATAGATTCTACCGCCATCATCATGGAAGCACTTGCAGGTAAACCCTCAGAAAGAAGGGGGAGCTGCCCCAAGTCTTCGCCTTGCATATCGTCAAGAGAAAGAAGAAACAGGAATGCACTATCCTCTCCCAACTCAACCACGGTATTGTGGAAAAGGGTGGTACCTTCTATGCTTTGTTGATTAACAGTAACAGAGCTGCTCTGAGAAACCTTCTCAACCCTCCATGATCCATCATCCCATAGGAGCCGAGCGTGGAAGCGAGAAACTTTCTGGTCGAGAACCGTAATATCGTTACTTCTATCGCGTCCAATGGTCGTAATCGGCTGGACAATATTAAAGGTAGTGCCACTGAGTGGTCCTTTCAGAAACCTGGCCCAAGCTCGAGTTTGCACTTGTTCTACGGTGTTCATATCTTTGCTTCCATCCTTCTTAGGAAAGAGCTGCAAAAATTTCTGGAATAGCTCTACCTGATGATAAGTATATCAACTTCCTCTGCATGTGGCAACTGTCCCCATGCGTGGGACGGCGTACGGGAAGCTACTGTTTAGTTGAGTTCCCTACAACTCGCGGCAACGTTCGGTGATGCGTATCGATACTGAATGGGAGACGCTCACCGATCCTTGTCCGCTCGAACGACAGGCATGGGATAGCACACATTGAGAAGAATGTCCTATCACACATGCCTCTGAAGTAGCACAAGCATAGCCGATCGTCTCAAACATTTTCTTGCCCTAGCTTTCCTCCTCCTCGTTTTCTGCTGAGATTTTTATGTAGAAACTCATCTGGTGTTACATTTTCTTGTACTATGAAGTAGTTGCTAGATAGAGCAGACAAGCTCTCTTTCTTTGTTCAGGTTGTGGTACAAATGGATGAGTAGTAATAACCTTTGTTTTTTGGACTACCTGAATAGACAAGAATGTGAGCGGTTGGAGCGAGAGAGAAAATTGAGCATCGCCTGTCTTCTGGAAATGGATCATCTGTGGAGGTGGTCCTGTACACGTATGGTCAGAAGTGCAAAATTCCAGCCTGTAGCACGATCATCACCCCTAAAAGGAGGATGAGCAAAAGTGCGAGGGCAACGAGTAGGAAGAGGCTACGTCTCCAAGAACGTGGAGCGGGAGGTCGGTTTGACTTGGAAGAGGGTATCACATCCGCACGTTTCTGCTCGCTGTGAGCAGAGCTGGTTGTTGAAAGAAGGAAAGGCGGGTACTCGGACGGTGGGACGGCTTGTGTCGTGATCTCGTGCCAAAACGCCTCAAGTGTGGCGAAACGATCCTCGCTTTTCAGAGATAAGGCGCGTTCAATGGCGTGAGAGACTGCGGCAGGGACTATTGGAGTGATCTGAATGACTGGCTTGAGCGGATCATGCTCTGGATTCATGACGCGTGAGACGGCACTGGGAGGAGTGCTGCCTGTCAACAGTGTATAGAGCGTGGCGGCAAGTCCATATGTATCCGTCTGTGGACTCGTTCCTCCAGTGTACTGTTCGGGAGCCGCGTAGCGCGAGGAACCTCGAAACAGAACCGTCGCAGTTCCAGCAATAAAGGGCTTGGCGGTCCCAAAATCGACGAGGACCGCTGCGTCCGCTCCAACTGGAACAATGATATTGCTCGGCTTGATATCGCGGTGCAGAATTGGTGGCTTTTGCTGGTGCAGGTACATGAGTGCGTCGGCAATGGGGGCCAAGAGTGTGAGCACGAGCGGCAGAGGCAAACGTTGGTCCGATTGCTCCTGGCGCAACAGGTCCAGATTCTTTCCTCGAACGTAGTCCATGAGCAGATAACTTCGCTTGAGGGACTCATGTTCAAAAATGCGGTAGACACGAGGCAAAGCTGGGTGATGAAGGTGCTGGAGGAGTTGCCCCTCAAAGAGAAAGTGCTCTCGCTCTTGCTGAGTGGGAGTAATACTCTCTTTGAGGGCAAAGTAGGCTTGAGTACCGACCTTTTGCCGAACCAAGTAGACGGCTCCATTCTCCCCCGTGCCCAGCACTGCTTCGACCACGTAGTGGTCTCCATGAGGATCGCGGACAATCACTCCTACCGGTAACAGCATTTTTGCATAGGTCATAGTCCACCTCGTCGTATGATGAAACGCTGGCATCCTTCTAAGACATCTTTTTTTTACTAACGCAGGTTCAAAGGCGAATTGGTGTATTGTTCTTCCTTCCACTATCACTACAACGGAAAAGTGCTAGAATGCAATCACCTGAAAACTGCGTATCTCGAGCTGTGTTCCGTAGCTTTTGAGACCAATGTATCCACCTGTACGATAGCGGGTATCATGTGTCTCTGCAAGAGGATGCCCATCAACAAAGAATGTGAGGCGAGAGTCTTTGGCTTCAAAGCGATAGGTGTGCCATATTGTACCGGGGGTGAATGGCACTGTTGTCAGAAGAGCATTATCCGCTTGGAGTCGTATTTTTTCATCGCAGACCGCTGCTTTGTAGCCATGCCAACCACCAGGCGTCGATGTCCCTCGGAGTGCCACATCAAAACACGGCCAACCAGCAATCACATGTACCTTCGTCTCTACCGCATAATTTGAAGTTGTCGTCATTGTATAGGGAGCGAGAATGGTTGGATCCGGTTGTTCGCTATAGGATGACCCATCGTTGACAAGCTCATTGTTCGTCACCATCCAATCGTGTGATCCCTTTCCAGACCAGCCTTTGGACCAATTTGCTTGGTAGACCACGCCGACTATCCGTGTAGGCGTAGTCGTTGGGAGAGGCGTCAACGTAGGTGTTGGTACGAGAGTTGCATGCGGCTCACTTCCTCCTCCGGTCCTCCTCACTTGCGTATTTTCATTATAGGAAGCAAGGAAGAATCTTCCAGCCAATGTTCCTAGCAAGAACAAGAGAATAAGGAGAACGGGCATGAGTACAAGCCGTCCCCACTTTCTTTGTACTTTCCTTCCACCTCGTTTTGATGGTGCAGATGGCTCATGTGCTCTCTGAAGATGAGGAGCTGAGGGAACGCTTGCATAGAACTGTTCTGATGGGGCGTCTTGTACATGCAGGACAGGCATCTTTGGAGCGAAGTTAGGTTTTGCTGGAACAACAGAGGGTTCTTGACTTTCAGCATGTGCTTGTTCAAAAGCAGTGGCGAATGCAGCAACACTTTTGAAACGTTGCTGAGGATCCCTTCTGAGGGCCGTCTGCACAACGTCTGCTACGAGTGGAGGGAGGATTGCAAGAGTCTCCTGTAACGAAACAGGTGAAGTATTTCCGTGTTGACTTGCCATTTCAGGAGTAACTAGATGCCAACCAGTCAGCCATTCATAAACGACACTGGCGAATGTATATTGATCGCTCGCCGGACTTGCTTCACCCCACACCTGCTCTGGGGCGAGAACGCTGTCTGCCTTCTTTTGAGCAGAGGCATGCGAGAGGATGACCGGAAGAGCAAAATCAGTGAGGGTAATATTCCCGTTTCGCTCAAGAAACATATTCTTTGGGTTGATATTCTGATGGACCACATTTCTCGCATGAGCATAGGAAAGAGCGGCGGCAAGTTGTTTGACAAAAGGGAGAACGCGCGAAACTGAGAGCCGCGAACCGAGTGGATACCGTTGACGAAAAGTCTTTTCGGGAACATAGGCCGTGACAAGAAAACAAAGAGTGTCCTCTACACCATAATCAAGCAGTGGTACGATATTAGGATGTGTGAGTTGAGTAAGAGCGTGGGCTTGTGAAAGAAAGAGGTTCTGTTCCTGGTGCGAAAGTGGTGCATGAAATACTTTCAGCACAACCTGTGCTTTCGATTCGGTCTGTTGAGCGAGATAGACATCTGCCAAACGGCTGTTGCCCAGTGTACGCAACACGCGGTACTTACTCACCATCTGTCCTGTACGATCAGCTGCATACATTGCCCTGTTCCTTTACGTATCGTCGGTATCTATGCTCTCCTTGTTGATACGCATGTTTTGTGGGAGAAGTTTCGTAGCCCAAAAACAAGTAGCGGTATACGGAAGATACAGAAGCGCATCTCTATGAAGTATGATGCTTGCGTTTGTCTCGCTTCCAACCCCATTTTCTGGAAGAGGTTCGTGATGAGTGACTCAAATTCGGATGGTGTAAGTTCCATCAAGTTCGGACGCTGATCAAGTCCTGAGAGCACATTTGTTTCTTCAACGAAACGGGAATCCACTATGTTGAACTCAAGAACAGGACGCACCGGGACCAGTTCAGTTGGACTTTTAGAAACGGAGGTATTCAAGCGTTGTAGGCAGGCTTGTGGATCAACTTTGCTCAAATCTAATGCCATAAAAGTTTCTCGACTCGTCCGAACGGTTAGGTTTCTTGTGCTTTTGCAATTTCCTGTGCATACTTTTCTTTGGCACCGGAAAGCAGATTTTGGAGACCTGTTGGTGCGGGTGGTTGATAGAGGTATGGCGCAGGTGGTGGCTCAGTTATAGCAAGTGGACCTGGCGTGAAAACGGGATTGGGAAGTGGAGGCTTGAGTGTTTGTACATCTAAGAAATGCTGAACTGCTACTGCTTCTGTTAGAAGAGTGTTCAAGCGAGCCACTGTGTGTTCGAGTTCTTCGTTTTGTAAGTTGGCATGCGCGATGCGTGACTCTACGTAGAGCCGAGTACGTTCTTTTTGCTCAACTTGTGAGGCGCGTTCGTACGCCTTTCTCGTTTGTTCGGCTACCTTCGCTGCCTGTGACTGGGCTTTGAGCAAATTACTTGCTTGTAGGCTTTTCCTTCGTTCGGCTTCACGTTGTGTCTGAGCCATTGCCCGATTGTTGCTCATACCAATCCGTGAGGGCGAAAATAGCGAGGACGCCGGGGACGTTGGCGGCAAGGACGCGGTCCGTGTCGGCAATCGTGCCAAGCTGCACACGTTCGGGTTTTTCGAGCATGCCCTTGACGCGTTCTGGTCCCACCTCCTCGGCGGCAAGCGTGACGCGATGCACGAGGTTAAGTTCTTTGTTGGAGAGCAGACCCGCGCGTGTGAAGTTGGAGGAACCGATGATGGCGGCAACGGGCTGGAAACGGTCAAAGCACCCACCACTTGTAGAAGAGATAGGTTTTGGCATGCAGAAAGCCCTGTGTATACAAGCGCACCTGCACGTGTTCCTGCCTCAGAAACTCGGTCAAGTCTTCGACAAGACGCAGAGTTTGTTCCGTGTAGCCAGCGTTGGCGAGGTCCTTGATGAGTCCCTTAATAGGGTGTGCGCCGACCTCGCGTAGTCCCAGGTCGCTGCCCACCTCTGGCTCATCGCCCAACAACAGGCGAAAACTGCCCATTGCGCCTAGCTTTTCGTGCAATAGTTGCCAGCCGCCGATATTGAAATAGGCGGTGGCGATGTCAAGCGAATGACCCGCGTGTTGTGCCAACAGGAGGTTGAGGACCTCGCTCATGGTGTGTTGTTGATTGTCGATCACAAAGGGATTATTCATAATCTACGTAACCCCTCAATGTCATACGTCTTCTGTAGGGACCGATGTATCGCGTCCTTGTCGGCATATACAATGTTGGCAGGATGTGAAGAACCCTTCAACCCCAGCAAGATTTCAATCGCCACGAGGACGCGATACATCGGTCCCTACATTTCCTGTTCTTGTATGCCAATCCAGGCGCATGCCTCTTTATGCATCTCCGCCGTGATCCCGTGCATTTCTAAAATAATTAAGAGCGCGATTTGTGGTTGTCTGCGATCAATGGCGCGTTGATAACGGGTGAAACACTGCATCATGCGTGTCTGTAACGCAAGCTATTGTGACCACGTGAACGCGGTAAACGGCACATCATAGCGCATCTCTTCATCGCTGCCCAACACGCTGCGTAACTCCGTCACCGTCATCGTCTCTTCACACATATATTGTACTCATTCCTTCGACTCCTGTATAGCAAGTTTTCTGCCGATGAAGAGAGTATAACACATTTTCAATGAGTAATAAAGGGTTACTACGTAGAATGGTTAAAAATAGTATCTGTACTATAGTCTATTGGCATGAATGAGGACATAGATAGGCCATCACTTCCAGGATATGTTTCCATAAAGGAAGCCTCTATCATACTTGGTATTTCAGATAAACGTGTTTATGCTTACGTTGATGAAGGTCGCCTTCCGTCAGTGTGGGCGTCTCATATTATTATGATCCCCTTAGAGGCTGTCGAGAAGTTCAAGCCCAACATTTCAGGGCGTCCACGTAAAAGTACTCCTAAGTGGCGTATCTCTCCCTCCGATAATACATTGTTGCGAATCTCTATCAAGGTACATGTGAGGGCAGAACAACAAGAGAAGTTATTTGAGCAGTTTGAGGCGATTCGACAGAGCGACCAAATTTTGTTTCCTGGCACGGTAATACGTTATGTCGCGGGCAAAGCGAAGGACCCACAGCGCATAGAGATTGTATTGATTTGGCGTAGTAGCGTGATGCCTGATGAGGCTGAACGCGAACGTGAATTAGAGGCGTTTCGGCAAGCGTTGGCCGATGTGGTGGATTGGGAAACTGCGCGGTATGAGGATGATGTAGTGTATATGCATACGTAGGAGAGACAGCATGCAAAGAACGTTCTTAGTCCGTCATACTCCGAGTTTCAAAGGGTGGGAAACCTGTTTTCATTCTCTCATGGAAAAATCCGATACCTTTCGGATTATCTTCAAGGGAAACAGGGATACCTCCGACGCCGATGCGTTCTTAAATGCAGGGAAATGGGAGTTTCTGAATCTGCCCTCAGTAACGATCTCGGCCTATGAGGGGATGGAAAATAGCATTGAAGTGACAGGCGAACTCAGCATGGCTGCGCGAGAACTCTTCCAGACCTTTATGGCTCCCGCTTTTGAGGGGTGGAAACCTGAGTTGTGGAGTTTTCAGTTCTTGCAAGGGAATGAGGTCCTGCTGAGGATCGAAGACTTTACGGTAGGTCTGTTATTCCTACAGGAAAGCGACGTAGAAGACCTGCTTGCTCAGGGCGTCGAAGGATTAAACGTGCTGGAAATAGACAACTTTTCGGCAGGGGCACACCAGTCTGGTGTCGAGGTGGTGCGCTTGAACAAGGATGAACTCCCTTCTTTGGCCGATGTGCTTCAGACGACGTTTCAAGCGTCTCATGAAAACGTGCCAACACCTCCAGATGAAGATTGACTACTACAGGCGTTATAGTGAGCCAGAACCTTTTCATTCCGTGGTTTACACGTAGACACTGTTAGAACTGCATTATGTTATAGTATATAGTATGCAAAAAAATAATGCACCAGAAAATTTCCCTTCCAACAACGCTTTAAAAGCTTTCGATCCAATAATTGGAGTTTGGAACACCGTTGGTACACATCCAATGATTCCCGATACCACTTTGCACGGTCGAACGTCCTTTGACTGGCATGAAGCAGGCGCCTTTATTATCATGCGCTCAAGTATTGAGGAACCTGGTGTCCCAACCGGGGTAGCGATAATTGGCGGAGATGAAATGTTAGCAACATATTCCATGATTTATTTTGACGAAAGAGGCGTTTCGCGGATTTGTCATGCTAGTATGCAAGGCAATATCTTCAGGTGGTGGCGTGATGCACCCGGTTTCCATCAGCGCTATAGCCTAACTGTTTCTGAAGATCAACAATCTATCGTAGGCAAAGGCGAGCTATCTAAGGACGGATCAAACTGGGAAAAAGACCTTGATCTGGATTATACAAAAGCCAACGTGTAGTGTAAATCACGGAATGAAAAGGTTCTGGCTCGCTTTTGGTGAGCGAAGCTTGCAAATCGTGCAAGGATAGTTATTCTTCTGGTCTCTTGTCACGGGAAGTGCGTAAGAGCACGCACCTTTACGTGAAAAACACTGCTAGCTTTCCAGCCTCCCAGTCGTGGTATAATTCTTCTATGTTTACACTCGATCAACTCAACGAGATACACGAGCACCATGGCACCATAGAGGGTTTCTCTCAGTACATACGAGAGCTTCGGGCGTTAGGTGTTGAAAAATATGACTCCTACCTCGCTGACGGACATTCGGAATTTTTTGGAAAAGATGCGTACAAGGTTGTCTCGCCTTCCGTCCACGACACCCTCCCTATTTGTGATGGAAGCGACCGCGAAAAAGCTCAAGAACATCTTGACCTTCATAACCAGGGAAAAACAAGCTATTTGGAAATGTCCAAAGGACTGGCGGACAGCGGCGTAGAAAAATGGACCGTGGATACAAATACCATGACGTTTGCTTGTTATGATAAGCAAGGAAATGAATTGCTGATGGAGGAGGTAGACAGCAACTAACCTGTCCTTGAGCAAGAGAAGAAGCGGTTGCACAAAAGCTGTCAGACGATGACTTGGTGTCTATAATACCTGCATATCAGCTTGCATTTCTTCTGTCATACTTTGAGCTATGCTAATTTACAATGTTTCGATGAAAGTCTACACCTTGCCCTCCACCACCTGTATCTCTTCCTCCGTCAATCCGTACAGACGATACACCACCGCGTCAATCAAATTGTCTGTGCGCTGCAACTGCTCCTCGAGTGGCAACACGGCAATAAGCCGAACGCAAGTTAGAGGCGTTTCGACAGGCGTTGGCCGATGTAGTGGATTGGCTGATAGCGCAGTATGAGGATGACATAGCGTACATAGATGTGCTACCTACACATTCTTAAAAGAACAAGGACGCTTTCTAACGGAAAGCGTCCTTGTTCTGTATTGCTGATATTAACAAAGGTATATTAGACAATAGAAATGTTCAGATGCTTGCCAAGAGCCTGTACATGTCTTCTCAAGGTTTTAAGCGTGTAGGAGTCATAGCCAGATTTTTCGATACGTGCCACCTGTGCTTGAGAAACTCCCATACGCTCGGCTAATTCCGCCTGCGTCAGTCCAGCATCCAACCGTGCTTCAACAAGTTGCAACCAGAGGTCTTGTTCGGCAGCTATCTCTACGGCAAGTGCTTGTGCTTCAGGAGTAGACAATAAACGAGCACGCCACACTTGATATTTCGCCTTTCCCTCTTCACGTCGATTACGCCTCACCTGAGCAGTCTCTTGCATAGCAGCATCTCTTTCATTTTAGCCTAGTACTCACAACGGATGCACCTATATATATCGGAAAGTAGTGATTTTTCATTTAATCGAATAGGATTATATAAGTTGCGAAGGGTGGCGTAAGAGTAGTTGTCCTACTCCTACACCAGATGGTCCATATGCACACCTTCTATGAGTCTTTAAACCGTTTCCATGCAATATCTTTTGCACGTTGCGGTGTTTTGCGTGTGGTTTTGCGGAATATATGCAGAAAGATAATACATCTGTCTGAGTCTACCCAGTAGATCAGACGGTAGCGATTAGCGCGTAGTTCCCAAAGGTCCTCCTCTAGGTGAGAAGCGAGAGGCTCACATGCGCTGATGTTGCGCACACGAAGCTTCTCAATCCAATACTCAATGAATAACCTGTCCTTAAGAGAAAGCTGCTCTATGGCTTCCTCAACAGGACTGCACCCGTTGGCGTAGGTAAAAAAGGAAACTGTCCATGGTCGATTACCGTCCACGCATTGTACCTTTCACTACAAGACCGATATGATACGAGTGACCGTATGTTTGTGAGTGTGCATAGTTCCTATATACGGATTTTAGTATAGTATTGGGTATTTGTCAAGAGTTTAGGCTTAAAGAACTGAGTGCATGAAATAGCAAGGATGTGAAGATATACACGCTCCAAAAAGGAAGAGCGGGAACGTATTCCTAGCGTAGGTTGGTTCATTAAAGCGAACCAGGGGAGGTTTTTCCTCCATTCGAGAAGACGAAGTATTTGCTTGACTAGGAGGGATCATGCCAACGAAATTTGCATATATACTGGCACCAGCAGATAGGGCGTGGTGGTGGTACTACGATCAAACAGCAGAGCAAGTGGGACAGTTGCTCACGCAAAACAAGGCTATGCTGACGAATATGAGCACTTATCTCGATGATCACAATAACTGGAAGTTTGCAGTCATCATGGAGCCAGCGTCTACAACATGGTGGTGGTACTACGGTCAGACAGCAGAGCAGGTGGGGCAGTTGCTCGCGCAAAATAAGGCCATGCTGACTGACATCAGTCCCTATATTGATGATGACCACATCTTGAAATTCGTAGTCATCATGGTTCCAGCAGATAGGGAGTGGTGGTGGTACGTTGGTGTATCAGGATCCCAGGTGAGTCAGTTGCTCGCGCAAAATAACGCCATGCCCAGTAGAATACGTGTCTATGTTGATGTTGTCAAGCGGCAACGGGAGAGTGTAGTCATCATGGAGAGAACCGACCAGAAGAGATGGTGGGGTGCTGATATATTAGTAGAGGGGGTGATAGAGGGGCAACACGGTGGAACGTTTACAGACCTCTATGCTTATCGAGGTGTTGAAGATTCAGTGCTGTACGCCTTTATTGCGGATGCGTCACAGCCTACTCCTTCTGACTTGTGGGGGGAGGTGTCAGATGCCGACGTGCTCGCTTCAAAGCTGCGAGAAAACCCTCATGTTCGTTTGAGTGTACTATCACCGTATGTCGTGCCTAACTACGTACCCTGATTTTTGTCTGACCCCATAGTGCTTCGTCAAAGTTCATTTGACACATGAACATGAAGCATCAAATAGCTTTCATGCATGATCTTGGAACGATTGTAATGCGTCAATCGAAGCTTGACGAAGCAATAGGCGTTAAGGTAAGAACAGTTGAGGTAAACATGAATTAGCCTGAGAAGCGCGTTGGCAGAGTTCCATAGCGGTTTACGACACCATCGTACCATGAAGACGGTCAATGCGTTCTGCGGACACGAACCTCGCTTGTCAAGCAGGTTTCTATGCTTCTCATTCTAAACTCATCCTTGCTTAACTTGACCCCTATGGGGCGCAATAAATTATAGCCCTACAGCATCATTATGTTGGGAAAGAGGGAAATTAGATAGGAACGAAGGGACCTGGCGGAGGAGGTGGGATTTGAACCCACGACTCGGTTCAGCCCTTCTACTGGCGTCTCGTGGCGTCTCATTTGTGCTCAAATGTGTAGAAAGGAATCTACAGAGACTACGTTTTTTCTCATGGTGTCTAACGTGTTTGCTGTCAGTTTTGCTGTCAAACTATAAGAGGGGTGAGACAGCTTGTGGACGAAGTGCATCCAGATATCAGCGTCATTTATGGAGGAGTCTTTGGCAAACCTCTCATACTGCCTTTGCACAGCTGCCCCACGTATATGCTGTCAGCTAGGGCGTGTTTTTCTCAAATGAGAGCTTTCTTCGCGTGCATTAGAAACATTTCTTCGCTGCTTCCTTGGTTAAGTCGCATATAATAAGGGAAAAGATGAGGGCGGTGAGGGATCAGGTTGACAGTCTTCTGAACGGATGTCCTAAGTAGCCAATACAGGGATGTCTCCACGAGTGAGCCTGTGGTGGGCTATTCAAGGAACGTGTGTTGCTCTTTCCTTACAGAAAGGACAACGCAGTGGGCTGATCGCTTGGAGGAGGGTGCAAAGGGAGAAGCGCACGAGGAAGCGTAAACACGAAACGGCTTCCTTCGCCTTTGATACCAGTACTTTCGATCCAAATGGTCCCTCCCATCGCGTGAACAAGTCGTCGGCAAATATAGAGGCCCAGACCCGCGCCTCGAACAGGGCTGTTCATATCGCGCTCAAGACGGACAAAACGCTCAAACAGGTGTCTTTGGTCCTTCTGGGGTACACCGAGTCCGTAGTCACGGACGCCGATTTCCACGTGATCGACCAGGACGTCCACATCAATTTCGAGTGCTGTGCCAGGGGCCGAGTACTTGAGCGCATTCGTAACCAGGTTCAGGACGACCTGACGTACTCGCAAATCATCAGCGATGACCATGAGATCATCGCCACATGTCACGTGGATAGAATGCCGTCCTCGAGCGATAGTCTGGTCAAGCACTTCGAGGACATGACTGATGATTGGCCGAAGGAAGATAGAAGTGCATTTCACCTGCTCAACCTCCTGCTCTACCCCACTCCCATCCATAATCGTGTTGATCATCTCAATCATTTCTTCGCTGGACTGATAGGCTTTTTTCACAAATTGCTGCTGACGTGCCTCTGAAAGCTTGTGCCATTGTCCGTCAACGATCTCAAGATACCCATACACGGCAGTCATGGGAGTTCGCAGTTCATGAGCGGTTGTCATGATGAACGCGTCTTTCAGTTGGTCCAATTCTTTGAGCCGTGCGTATGCGGTCCGTAACCCCTCGGTAACACGAGCTGTCTCTATGATTGTCGAGAATCGGGTGAGCAACTGCTGTACAATGTCAAAATCTGGGCCGCCAT
>CAZZVE010000020.1:1298-50069 GCA_964657325.1 uncultured Ktedonobacterales bacterium | reverse complement strand
TCTCCGAATGTATCCTGAGCCTTTCTCTATGTGTATGCCACACTTATACCAATGGTGCTTGAGACAAGCTCTGGCGCAGTGCACGTCTATACATCACGGCTAGCACAACAATTCCAATGACACTTAGCGCAATAGTTGCTACTGAGATGTTAATTCCTGGTGGTATGACAATCGTGAGGAAGAAGACGAGCGGCAAACCATCCCAAAGGCCGTGTAGCACTGAGACGAAGAGGTACGTGAAAATGACCAAGCCTGTGATGCGGAAGCGTCTGGGCGTACTTTGGCGAAATAAGACGGCTCCAAGAATAGCTGTCCATACGCCGTGACCAAATGGCGCGAGGAGACCACGTAGCACAGTTGAGAAAATGGAGGCGGTGATATGCCCCTGACTTGTTATAAATGCTGTAAACGCATAACCTGTACTTTCCAGTGCTGCAAATCCCATACCAACTGCGGCACCTAATAGAAGGCCATCAATTGACTCTGTATGGCGCAAGCGTCGTGCGATAAACATGACGGCTACAATCTTGCATCCCTCCTCGATGAGTCCAACACCCAACGCGCTCCCTAGAGAAAGTCCTTGATTAGCGGCGGATGGAGCAGGCAGTAAAAGTGCTTCGAGTACTGAGGCACCGAGTACACCCAGAATGCCACCAACACCGAAACTTCTTCCAATAGTCTCAGGTGTCAGGATACTGAGATGCTGATGATCGTAGAGGAAGGCGACAAAGACTACGGGCACAAGAAAGTTGCCGATAAGAAGGACTGTTGGATATAAATTGATGTTTTGTGTGAGGAATAAGATAATGGTGGCGATAACAAATAGTAGGAGTCCCACCCACAGCGTGTGAAACCAACTACTGCCTCCACGTATGGGACGCTGAACTGGTGGTACGTTGGCATCTTGAAACATGTTATGTCTCCGTTCATAAGCGTCTATTTTCCGCTATGCTAGTAAGATAATATTTTTCCTACATAGATACTTATTTCTATAAGCTTCGCACGAAATAGAACATGTTATCGTGTACAAATTACTCTTTTTCGTCTCCATTGATAGATACGTCCGAAAGGAGTGTGAGATCAAGGGGTTTAAGAACATGGTGCCATTTTACAATAATTCTTTGTTGATAGCTTGCCCTCAAGCTTTTTACGATGTATTCTATATATAACTTATTTCTGCAAAGCATATGCAGGCACCACCTATAAGACTTGGGGGAAACCATGAACACAAGAGGGTGGCGTGACGCTTCTTCTGTTGATATAGCGACAGAAGAGCATGGGGAATGGAATGTTACTACATCGAACTTCACTACCGAAGAGCTAGAAGAGCGCAGTATCCCACTCTTTGATACTGAGTGTGCAGAGGAAGAGGAGGAGTTTGATCCTACCTCTGGACAGGCGTGGTGTGACCGCGGCGATATCTTATGTTCACTCGAACTATTTGACTTTGCTCTTGAAGCATATGAGCAGGCAATTGAACTCGAATCCGCAAACCTTCGTGCTCATATGAGTATCGGCAATCTCTATATACAGCTTGAACAACCCAAAGAAGCGATAAAGGCGTTCGAGCAGGTGCTCTTGTATGATCCCGAAAATGTATATGCAGTAAATTGTAAGGCAACCGCACTCTATCGTTTGGGACGCTACCCACAGGCATTGATGTATTATGAAAAAGCCTTGTTGCTTGCTCCCAACGAGGCGGCATTCCATTACAATAAAGCAGTTGTGCTAGCAAAGCTTGAACGTCATAAAGAGGCTGTTACGTCGTATGAGCGATGTATTCGACTCGATGCGAGTGATGCTAACGCGCATAATAACCGAGGAAACTCACTGTACAAACTCCAGTTTTATCAAAAGGCGTTAGCCGCATATGAGCAAGCGACGCTTCTTGATCCCACTCAAGCCATTTTTTTTGAGAACAAAGCGACGGTCTTGATGTTTCTTGACCGTTATGAAGAGGCTCTTGCCGCTTACGAACACGTATTGGCATTTCATCCGACGAATGCCTATATGCTCATGCGTAAAGGTGATGCACTCGCCTTTCTTAAACGCTATGAAGAAGCTCTTTGTGCATATGAGCAAGCACTAGTTCATACAGAAGACGCTGTTTCGATCTACAATGCAATTGGGCGTGTATTGAGTGAGACGGAGCAGTACGAAGATGCATTTGCAGCCTATGACAAGGCAATCGCGTTTGATGCTAATGATCCTCAAACCTACTGGGCAAAGGGAACACTCCTCTGGAAACTGCTTCGTTATGATGAAGCAATGGTTGCATGTGGTGCCGCGATAGAGCGTGCGCCAGAATATAGAGATCAGTTACGCTTTTTGACTATAGGGTAGGATATGTTGTTACCAGGGTGCTCGCAAGGGGAACGCCTATACGCATCAGGATAAGAATAGTTGAGATTATCCTGATAGAAAAAGCAGGTCGCCGAGAGCATGACAGGGGCAAGCCCTGTCACTTCTATACACGGATCCGCGTAGCTTTGCCACGCCGTTTTAGTCAATATAGTAGTGATAGGGCTTGCCCCTGTCATGTCCCCTACAACTCGATACGCGATTACAAACACAGCAATTCTTATCCTGATACGTATGGGCATCCGCAAGGGGAACGCCCCTCCCATACAGTGGGGTACTATACATGTCTTCGTGTATGGGAGGGGCGTTCCCCTTGCGGATGCCCTGGCTCCGGTCCCTACTCGTATTCCCAATGCATCGCTTGCAGCAATTTCTGCAATGATTGGGAGGCATGATGAAAGCGTTCGGGGCCGCTAAAGCCCTGGAATTGTCCGGCGAGGGCGAGATGTGGTTCCAATGAGAGGAAACCATCATAGCCGTGCGAATGCAAACGCCGTAAGAGGTCAGGCCAATGTGCCACCCCCTCGCCTGCCGCTACGACTGTTCCATCTGCAAGCGCGTCCTTTACATGTATGTAGCGTACCCACGAAGAAAGGGCGTCGTAGGCATCGGGGAATGGAATCTGCTTACATTGAATAAAGTTCGCGGGATCAAACGCGGCTTGAAAATGGGGAGCATTGATATGTTTGAACAAATCGACGCATCGCGCTATGGTGTCGCCGTAGATATCTTTCTCGTTCTCATGCAGAAGCGTGATATTGGCGGTGCGTGCTTGTTCTGTCATTGTTTGTAGCCGTTTGAGAACCTCATCACGCCATTCGCTTGGGTCAACGAACTCGCCGCTTTCCGCGTCCTCTGCTGAAAGGACCGGGGGATAAAAAGAAAAGATGCGAATAAAGGGGGATTGAAAGATATTCGCAAGTTCAATAGCGCGTTCAAGTTTTTTAAGCGTTGCATCAAATGGACTTGCAATCGAGACCTTACCAAGCGGCGAAGCAATACATGCGACACCGATATTGTGTTTGTTCAACGTGTTTTTGAGAGTCATGACCTGTGTATCGGTCAAGTCAAGAACGTTGATTCCTGCCACACTGCGTAGGTCGAGATAAGAAATGTTCTCGTTGTGGAGGACTGCAATTTGTTCGTCGAGGTCGGCGGATATTTCGTCCGCGAAGGCTGATAGGCGAATCATGATAGAATTATCTCCTTGTGGGTACGAACCGATTCATAGATGCCTAGAATGACATCGACAGCCTGTCGCGCCGTATTGCCATCGACAAGTGGTGTTCCGTTTTCTCGAATGGCACGAATCATGTCTGCAATCTGTAACGCATGACTGTTCGCGGAGAGCGCAGCTGGATTTTTTGCAGTGGAACTGTCTACTGCGCTTTTTAGGGCTGTTTTCGGATTTGTACCATAATCACCTGCTTGCTCTTGATCATCACGTGCAAGGTGTAAAAAGCCGAGTTGGTCATTTTCGATGATGGCTGACCCTTTATCGCCAAATACCTCAATGCGTGTTGTAACGCCCGGATACGCGCCTGTCGTTGCGGCGATAGTGCCAACCGCTCCATTCACAAAGCGTAGGACCGCAACGCCAACGTCCTCTGTTTCCATATGATGAGCTAATGTGTCTGTATAGGCATAGAGGCTTTTGACTGGACCCATCAGCCATTGGAGCAGGTCAATTGAGTGAATGGACTGATTCATCAATACGCCACCACCGTCGAACTGCCATGTGCCACGCCACGCGCCACTATCATAATACGCCTGTGAACGCCACCACGGGATAAGAACGTTGCCGAGGACGAGACGACCAAATGCTTGCTCTTGTACAAGCGTGTGTATCTGTTGCGTGGCAGTATCGAAGCGATGTTGACTGATAACGGAGAGCTTTACGCCCATCTCCTGTTGAGTGCGTAGCATTTCATCAATCGCGACTCGCGTGATTTCCATTGGTTTCTCTACAATAACGTGGCGTCCTGTGCGCATCACCTGACATGCGTGTTTGCCATGCTCGCCACTTGGTGTACACACAGTGACAACATCAAGCTGTTCATGATCTAGCATTGCCTGGATATCGCTATAGGGAGTAACGTTGTACTTGTCAGCAAGCTTTTGTGCTCTATTCGCTATAGGATCGGCTACGGCGATAAGTTGTGCATCGGGTAGGCTCTCAATTGCTTCGGCATGTGTGGGACCGATGACGCCACAGCCAATGATGCCGAAACGTAGTTTCTCTGTCATGTGGTGATATTCTCCTTTGTTCTAATCGAGAATAGTCGTGACAGGGCTTGCCCCATAAGCGTTCACTTATGGATTGAATGGGAACAAGGGTGCCCGCAAGGGGAACGCCCCTTCCATACACGAAGCCGCTCCCAACGTGCAGCGGTCCTATGGGAGGGGCGTTCCCCTTGCGGGCACCCTTGCCTCACCACAGGCATCTTTTCTCTTACGTGAACGCTTATGGGGCAAGCCCCTGTCATGTCCTCAACATGTTTTCAACCTCTTCAAAAAATTGTGTCAGCAATCCAACAACCTCTTTATCATCCCCGTTCACAAGCAAGAGATAGCATTGCCTTCCCTGTTCAACCATTGCTTGCCATGTGCTAATGGCTTGGGCGCGTAAAAATGTGTCAGTGTAAGTTCCAAGGAGACTCGTTTCATGAGTGCGTATAAGAATGCGCAAGCTTACAAAAGCGGGTGGACCGTCCATCTCGCTTTGTTCCGTCGAATGATAGGCGGCTGGAGCCTGCCGTATCTTGACAGGGACACCGAGTAGTTGATTGCCTAGCAATGGGATATGCTTGTCAAGCAAAGATTGTACAGGTGATGTTGCAACGCCGTTAAAGGTGCAATCAAGGTAGTTTAAACGGTGTGTTTGTGGTGAAAGAGCTGACGCGAAAAGAGCGGCTGGAGCCTGTGTTGTATCAAGGTTGTCAGGTGCAAAGAGCATTAATAAGCTTTGCTGAGACTCGGTTCGCTGACCTGTAAGTACCTGTAAAGGGTCGTCTTGACTTCGTAATGTACGCGCCCGTGACTTATAATTTTCTACCGCAGGTTGACCCGCAAACGTGATATCGTGAAGATAGCCATACAGGGCCATAGTGAGTTGCCAACCTAAAAAGCTGGTGGTAAGGGCGATAAGTCTCGCCTGCGCCTCTTGATCGGTAAGATAGGGCTGGTATAAAGAAAAGTTGTCTATATCGTTTGTTGTTTGCGGATGCTCAGAGACGACTTGTACAGCAAGTGTGCCATTAGTAGTGTAGTTCGACGCCTGTGTGTTCAATGCTTGCTCGTGAAAGACGACAACGCCTTTGTTGCTTTTGCCCAAACTTTCCTCCATAAGTTGCTCAATCCACTGTACAAGTGGACTCCATCCTTCTGGCATCGTGAGCAATAAGCGACAAGCATTCTTTTTACTTGCTTCACTTAACGCGGCGGCTAGCTGTACAAATGGGGATGACTGGGCTGTTGCGAGTGTATGATAGTGCCATGCTTGTTGTAGAAAGTGACGCAATAAACTTGTTGTGGGTGCAAGACGGGTGAGATAAAGAGCAGCAGGAAGCAGAAAGACGCGTGTTGTGGGTGCACTCATCCGCCCGCCTGTTCCTGTGCCACCGTCAAGTTGCAAAGGACGTGTTGGGACCTGATATTGCTGTGCGAACTTGTCGAGATAGGAGCCAGGAAGCGTCATGATGAGCAAGTGCTGTGAAGGTTGTAGTTGTGCTTGTTGCAATAATGAAGTAAACCATTCAAGGTGTGTAATTGGCTCTTCTGAAGTCATGCCCATTGAGACGCCTATCATCATGACATTCTGCAAAAGTGTGTGTAAATAGGTTGTATCAGGTGAAGATGCTGGCAAGGGAAGGTTTTTGCTTTGTGCCAATGAGCGTACAATCACGTTTAGAGCGGCAGGATCAGTACTATCTAATGGGTGTATGGTGATGAACTGCTCATCCTGTCCTCCGCCAAAACCCATCTCGACCAGAACTCGCACCGTGATAATAGAGCCACCCATACCAGCCCAAATAATGTGGCGAATCCCTTGTTCCCAGATCGCGCGCGCCTCGTCTTCTACAGTCTCTAACGCTGTAGGATCAGCAAGCAAACGTGCAACACCATCTACCCAATCGAGTTTGAGGACACCATCCTCGCTTCCTAACTGTGCCATGCGTCCTTTCCGCCGATGTAGTTGACCGA
Organism: uncultured Ktedonobacterales bacterium; assembly: GCA_964657325.1. Taxonomy (GTDB): domain Bacteria; phylum Chloroflexota; class Ktedonobacteria; order Ktedonobacterales; family Ktedonobacteraceae; genus JBBQVS01. Next base: position 43,505 of record CAZZVE010000020.1, on the reverse strand, counting down.
TTGCGTCTTCTGTGAGCAAGTGTTGTAAGGGTGTTTTATGTTGTTCCTGCAATTCTATCTCCGTTTCTCATTCGTAGGGACCGATGTATCACGTCCTCTTGGTGTCTCGATGCTAACAAGGACGTGATAACGCACATGAACCAAATAACGTGGGATTCCCAAAGTAATTGTTAACCTGCATCATCGGTCCTTAAGACGTCCATTGTCGCTTCACCGTTTCAATTGCTGGTCCTATCTCGTTGGCGAAATCTTGCCAGCGACATTCTATCGAGATACGTTGGTCATAGCCACCTTGATGAAGGACTGAAAAATAGGGACGCATATCTTCACCATAATGTCCGGGGGCTGCGCGGTCTTGCTTCTCGGCAACATGTACATGAGAAATCAGTGATGTCCACGGTAGAATGTCGGTTGGTTTTTCTCCGTTACAGGCCATATGATAGGTGTCGATCAGCAAAGTCGCACCCGAATGGACATGCTCTGTGACGAGCGTACCACCTTCCATGACTGTATTCAGGATGTTGGTTTCCTCGTAGCGTAATGGTTCGAGCGCGATGGATACGCCGTGTTCGCGTCCCCACTCGCTCCATGTTGCAAGATATGTTCCAAGTTGATGTATTGCGTCATTATGATCGTATCCAGGAGGACATGCACGGGCCTGTCCACTTCCAAAGACGATAACACGAACGCCTACTTGCTCGGCACGTTGGAGCATTGTTTTGACATAACGCTCTAACCTAATAATATCTATTGATTGCTGAGGTGTTGCTATAAGCGGTATATCGGCAGGGAGCATACTGTTACACGCTTCGATAGGCAGGGCTAACGAGCGGGTTTCATGCACTAGTTCCTCGAACCGCTCTTGAGGCTGTTCTGGCACAAGAAAGCGTTGTACATTTTCTTCAAGGTAATCGAATGGTCTCTCTTGTAGTGGCGCGACCTCGTGGTAGGAAGCACAAATGCCAAACTTCATATGTTTCTTCCCTCCTCAATGTTTCCTATTCAGCAGTAAAAAGTGACTCGGCACGATAAAGCATCTCGCCCGCATGGGGCACCAACAAAATTCCTTCTTGTTCGCGGTTTCTCCACTCTTCCACATGAATTTTCTTGTAATCTGAATAGCCAAGATTGACCTGTTTACAGCGTTCCTCTGGAATGCCAGTTGCTAGCGTGACATGAATACGTGGTGTCTCAACGTCATTCTCAAAGGTGCCCGTCCCTTTTACGTGTGTGCTATGAGCTAGAATGCTACCAGGGACATTCTTGAAGCGGTCCCATTGTTTTGTGAAATAGTCGCGCACATGATAGCCTACTTCGTCGATGAGTTTGCCGTGTGTGTAGGATATTTCGGTGATGTGTGGGGCATAGATAATGACTTCGCCACCGTCGGCGATGGCTGGTTCTGTTTTGTACATCGCTTTTGCTGCCGTCCAGAGATCGTCGTAGATGTGTGACGGCATCGAAAGCACTCGTTTGAACGGTGTAGCTACAGGAATGATGTTGAGTTGTGCCGAGAGATCTGCCGCCGCGCTCCACGCCTCAAGATACGACCCGATATAAAGACCATGCAACTCCTCGCCTTTCAGCACAAGTGCCATACACAGCAGTGGACGGTCAACAAATTCGGCTGCGCGATGAATGATGCGACGGACAGGCGTATCTTTAACGCCAATGGTGTGCATGCTGGTGACGAGTGCACCTAGCCAATGAGTAAAGTTGATAATATCAGGTCCCGCGATGCCGGGGAAGAGATACTTGGCACCACCAGAGAAGCCTACGACCTCATGAGGGAAAACGGGACCACAGATAATCAGCTGGTCATAGTCGAGAATTATACGATTGAGTGTTACAGGCACGTCCTTCACCAGCAAACCATGAGTAATTTGTTGTGCCTCTTGCCGTGAGATTGTGCCGATGGTAGAAAGCGTATCCGGTTGTGACCAGGAATGATTGAGAATGGAGACGTTGGGGTAGAGTTCGGCACGTTCTTGTGCGGAGACACCTATAAGATGCTCAATCGCTACCTCTTCCATTGCTGGATGTGTACCAAGGGCAATCAGATAGTCGAGATGTGTGACATGTTGCCCAATATGTTCATACAGTAAGCGGAAAAAAAGAGGAAGGGGAGCAGTACGTGTGCCGTCAGGGATGATAACCAGTACGCGTTTTCCATCTAGGGAGAGTGTGTCGAGTGCTTGCCCAATAAAATGTTGCACGTTGTTGTCTGTAAGCGTCTCCGTTGTTGAACCAGCACCGTAAAGCATATTGTGCCTCTCGTTTCTCGTCAAAAACAATACCGTTACACACCGCCAAAAGACGAAAAGCCACCATCGACAGGAACGACGATGCCCGTGACGAACGCGGAGGCAGGACTGGCAAGCCAGAGTAGGGTACCAACAAGATCATCTGGTGTGCCGAGGCGAGCCATTGGTGTGTGATCAATAATAGTATGCCCACGTTCAGTGAGTTCGCCATTCTGCGCATCAGTCAACAAAAAGCGGTTTTGTTCTGTCAGGAAGAAGCCAGGCGCAATCGAGTTGACGCGAATGTTTGGACTATATTCTTGAGCCATATAGACCGCTAGCCACTGCGTAAAATTTGTAACTGCCGCTTTCGCTGCGCTATAGGCAGGAATACGTGTCAGGGGACGCAGGGCACTCATCGAGGTGATATTGATGATATTGCCTTGTTTACGCTCCGCCATGCTCCGTCCAAAGGCTCGGCAACTTTGTATTGTGCCCATCGCGTTTAGATTGAATACAGCGTTTGCTGCATCGGTACCCAGGTCAAAAAACGAGCGTGTATCATTTGTTGTAGCCAGTGGATTATTGCCACCAGCAGCGTTGACCAGAATATCAACGGGACCAAAGGTGCTTGTGACCTGTTCTACCGCACGTTCAAGTGCTGCATCATCATTGACGCTGCTTGCGATGCTGATAGCTTGTCCACCTTCGGCACGAATAGCCTCTACAACTCTTGTACCTGTTTCAGCACGTAGACTAATAATAGCAACACGAGCACCTGCACTTGCTAGACCTCGTGCCATTGTGCTTCCTAATGCGCCACTTCCGCCTGTGATGACAGCAGTAACTCCTTGTAAGCTAAAGAGAGTTTGAATATCTGTCATATGAAGCTCCTTACCTATAAGCTTGAACGACTTCTTGTGCCGCCCGCTCACCTTCCTGTGCCGCTCCTTCCATATACCCTTGCCACTCGGTTGAACAATGCTCTCCCGCAAAGTGAATAGGACCCTGACGTATTCTTTCATAGCCAGCGAATCGCGTGTATTGTCCGACACGCCAGCACGAATAACTGCCGCGCAAATAGGGATCACCAGTCGGATAGCTCAATGCAGCCTTGCCAGTATAGTGCGCGCTTATACCAGGAAAAATCCGTTCAAGTTGCTCTAGGCAGGAATGAGCATACTGTTGAATTCGCTCAGAGTCAGCTGAGGTGGAATATGGAGCCGATGGCGCGTAAGATGCTCCCACCGTCCCCCCTGTATAATCGACAAGCAAGCCATGTTGTCCTGTTTGCCCAAGCGAGGTATCCCAGAGAACCTGGATATCCAAGTCTGTCGTGATGAAGCCATTGCTGATACCGGGCCAGGGACCCTCTTGATACCAGTAGCGTGTATCAAATTCCAAGAAAAGCTTAGAGATGGTACCATAACCAAGTTCTGCGATGGCCGTTTGTTTGAGTGCGTCAAAACCTGCTTGCTGATAATCGACGTGTCGTAGTGTACTGAAAGGCAACGTGAGAATCACTGCATCGCATTCTACTTCTGTGGAACTCTCAGAGGTTGTGAACGAGAGGGTGATTGAGCTATCGCTGTTCTTTTTTATTGCGTCTAAAGTAGAATGCAAATGAATACAATTCTTTGGTAGATGAGCTGCGATGACATGAGGAAGTTGCTGATTGCCACCCGCAATCTTAGCACTACCGCGCAAAGGACCACTTGATGCGTTAAACATATCTTCAGTAGCTTGTGCGCCGAACATATATACGAGATTGAGCGCGCTTTGTTCGCGTGTATCGAGTCCATAGAAACCTGTACATCCACGATTTAACATATTTCCGAGCGGAGATGTATGTCCGCCTTCTACATGTTTGGCAATCCACTCGTACGCGCTCATATGGTCAAGCTGCTCTGCTATCTCTGTAAAATGTGTATAAGTTGTTGGAAAATCTACCGCTTGATACTGTTGTTTCAAGGTCGGAGCGAGTATGCGAAAGTCTCGTGCAAATTCCTCAGTATTATAGTAGCGATTGCGATAGTACATAGTTGTCCGCGCTTCGCTCGCTACATGTTTTCCCAGGTTAATAAGCTGAAGTCCAAAGCGAGTAACAAGAGCATGTATCGTCTCGTGATCACTATCAATAAACTCGCCACACCATTCACTTACCATGCTATCCGCCCAGGTCGTTGTGTCAGAGTGCATACGACCACCAATATGGGCTGATGCCTCGTAAATACGGCATGGAAGACCCGCATCTTGAAGGGTAAGGGCTGCGTTGAGTCCCGCAATTCCTGCGCCAACAATGACAATACGAGGCTGTTGTGAACGCTCCATTATCCACGCTCCTTACCGTTGCATGACGCGCGTTTGTTCAGCTTCGCTGAGCAGAGAAAGATATTCCGTGTGTTCTCGAATATAGGAGGCAACAAATGGACATTGAGGTGAGACCGTAAGATGTTCTTTACGTGCATCTTCAAGTGCCGTGTGTGCTAACTTACTGGCTATACCGTGACCCTCCATCGCTGGCGGAACACCTGTATGAATATAGGTGATATGATTCCCTTTACGCTTGTATTCTAGTACAGCAAGTTGATCGCCCATATGTACCTCATACTGCTGTGCATTCTCATTATTTGTGACTTCGATGTGTTTAGAATCGGCATTCATTGAATGGTCTCCTATTTTAGGGTAATCTGGTCTATAACATGGTGTAGGGTCTAATTCTATGACACCCTTTTTGGCGATTGACCATGTAACAGCACATGTGAAACGCATTATCAATCCTACGAACGTGATTAGTTGCCAAAGGGTGTCATAGAATTAGACTCCTACGGGCGATTCCACAAGAGTGTTTGTCTCTATTGGACTATACCATATTTTTGTGTGTCTCTAAACAACTTCAACAGTGGCAAGTTCCTATAAAGCAGGATACAATAAGGAGAAGCAATTGTGTGTTGTCATTAAGAAGATGAAATTTGCTGTGATGCACGAAGTAGGACGTACTACAATCCAGGAGCACCAACTATGAAAAGGACGCTGTTTACAGAGGAACACACATTGTTCCGCGACACATTTCGACACTTTGTAGAAAAGGAAATCGTGCCCTACAATGAGCAGTGGGAGAAAGCTGGTATTGTTTCGCGTGAACTGTGGCTGAAAGCGGGGCAGCAAGGCTTTTTGGGTCTCGCGGTACCAGAAGGGTATGGTGGCTCTGGCGTAGATGATTTCAGTTATAGCGCGATTATTGCGGAAGAAACGGCTCGTGTTGGTGCGTCCAGTGCAGGTGCTGGTATGGGTCTGCATAACGATATCGTCCTACCCTACTTGCTTGCCTATAGTACCGAGGAACAGAAGCAACGCTGGCTCCCTAAGATGTGTGCTGGTGAACTTATCACTGCAATCGCCATGACAGAGCCAAATACTGGTAGTGACCTAGCAGCTATCAAAACAACAGCAGTTTGTAAGGGCGATGTATACATCCTGAATGGGCAAAAGACGTTTATCACCAACGGCATTTTAAGTGATGTGGTCATTGTGGTAGCAAAAACCGATCCTGAGAAGCGACATAAGGGTATCAGCTTGTTGGTCGTCGAACGAGGCATGGAAGGCTTCAAGCGTGGGCGCAAGCTCGAAAAGATGGGTTTCAAGGCGCAGGACACAGCCGAACTGTTTTTTGAAGATGTCGAGGTTCCTGTTACTAATCTTCTTGGCGAGGAAGGGCAAGGTTTTTACTATCTCATGCGCCAACTTGCCCAGGAACGCTTGAGTGTGGGTATCAGTGCTGTTGCGGCCTGTGAGACGGCGTTAGAGACAACGCTTGCCTACTGTAAAGAGCGTACAGCATTTGGGCAACCCATTGGCAGCTTTCAAAATTCGCGCTTTAAACTTGCCGAGATGAAGACGGAGATCGAGATTGCGCGTGTCTTCGTTGATCGGTGTATTGAGGAGTTGAACGCTCGAACACTCACGCCAGAAACGGCGGCAATGGCGAAATGGTGGACCTCCGACCTGCAGAAAAAAGTCTTAGACCAGTGTGTTCAGTTGTTCGGTGGCTATGGGTACATGACTGAATACCCTATCGCTCGTGCTTACCTGGATGCACGCGTGCAAAGCATCTACGCTGGCACTAATGAGATTATGAAAGAGATCATCGGGCGTTCGATGGGTGTGTGATGATTTTGTAGGGACCACGTTTACGCGTCCACGGCGCAATTGATTGCGTGAAATCTGCATAACCTTGTATGCAATACATGTATAGGCTATAAATCGCCCGTGGACGCCGTAAACGTGGTCCTAAGAATAACCATTGGGTGCGCTATGCTGCTTGCTGTTCTACGTTGCTTCCCCCACTTGGCTGAAGCGTGAAACTGCGAAGCAATGCTACAAGTGTGATTCCAAAGGTTAATGCCAAAATCAATGCGTTTGCAACCAATGCGCCGATCCATTGACCACGAAAAAGAGGCCATATTCCTGCTGTAGCGTCGAAAATCCAGACGTGCCCACCTATCCAGCGATTCACATCCCAGATTACAATAACCGCTAGATTGAAGGCTAATAGTAGCACTATAAGTATGCCAAATCTTTGTGCAATATGTACACTTCTTGTACTTAGCGGCTTCTGTGCCAACGCAAGGAGAAGTCCACCTAGTGTAAGATATGGTGCTAATCCTTGAGCAATAAACCAGAGAAACTGCATCACTGAGGAAAACACTACATCTCCTACCAAAAGATAGCCCGGAGCAAGTTTAGTTGTTTCTCCTGGACTCGTGCCTCGCATACCCCAGAGAGAGTAAGCATGCAGACCTAGAGGCAAGAGTAGCACAAGCGCAAGCACAAAGAAAACAAGCCTCCCTTGATCGTCTCTGAGTAACCTAATACCTTTTACTCCTATCATAAACAGACCGGTGCTGAACAGCAAAATCATTTCGACAACGAGGAGCAGATCAGGAATATAGACAAACAAGGGAAAATCTGGTGCTAATGGGAATGCTATAGACTGAGAGAATAGGGCAATAGCAAGTCCCAGGCAAAGGAGCGCAAAGAGCAATACACCCCAGAGACGGTTCTGAAACGCATTTCTAAGTTCTTTCCAAGCAAGACAATGAAGTGCTATTAGTCCTACCAAGGGTATTATAAACACGCATATAGAGCCAAGTGTTTCGGTTGTAGAACCTAGAGCGTTATCCTGAAAGGCAAGTGAGCCATTCAATATAAGCCAGAAATTTGACGAGAACAAAAACACAATAAGCGCACAGATGTAGAGAATAGACAGGGAGCGCGTGTCACGAATGTTTGAAAGCATAAATCCCTCCTTCGACCGATATGTTGGATCTAAGCGTGCATCGAGTGCTCCAAGTAGCAAGTCGAACAGTGTTTTTGACGTGATTGTATGCTGCTCTAGTAGTGCCAATATTTCCTCTTGATAGCGTTCGCGCCATCGGGGAGGATAGCAGCGAAGAATCCAGATAATAGCTTTCATGTGGTCTATACCTCCGGCCTGTAACAAAAATGAAAATTTGACTAGCTAACTCAGCTGAAGGCGTTGCTGACCTGTCGAGACTATACGGTCCATTGTTGCGAGTTGTTCTTTAAGAGCGAGAACACCTGCGGCAGTGATACGGTAAGGTCTCCGTCTATCTTCACTCTGTAATGGTTCAATCCAGCCACGTTGTTCCAAGCGACCTAACGCTCCATAGAGCGTACCGGGTTCAAAACGAGTTCCACTGAATTGCTCAATATCTTCCATCATAGCGTATCCATGTTTAGGTCCACTAGCTAAGCTTGAAAGAATGAGAAGTGCTGGATCGGAGAAGCGTCCAAGTTCGGGTAAGTGCTTTGGCATGATCTATTCCTCTCTCTTACTCTCAATATATTTAGTAATTGATACTTACTAAGTATAACGTAATAATAACATCATGGAGCCTAGAAATGCAAGAGGGAAATTCCGTTGGCATAAGAAAAGTGTTGAATGTGTTACGTATGTAGCTTTATACGTGGTACAATTCTGCTATTACAGCGTGTTCCGATGTACGACGACGTATTGCAGACAGGGAGACGACGCTCTATGACAGCCTCTGAAAACTCCGTGAATGTAGCTTCAACAAAACCACCTCATTTTCTTGATGCACATGCACAAATACGACCTAACAAAACCGCGCTTATTTGTGGCGACCGCTCACTCACCTATATCCAATTGAATGCTCGTGCTAGAAGAGTTGCCAATGCATTGAGTGCTTTAGGCATCAAGGCTGGGGACCGGGTTGCGGTGATGACCTACAACTCTATCGAAGCCCTCGAAATTGCTGGTGGCCTATCGAAGCTCTCGGCTATCGGTGTGCTGCTTAACTATCGTTTACGCGAGCATGAGGTTGCGTATATTCTCAATGACTGTCAAGCAAAAGTGGTGATAGCGGGGGCTGGACTGGTAGGCGTCGTTGAGCAAGCGCGCTCTGAGGTGACGGAGCAAGTAACCTATATCGCTGTGAGTTCTGAGGCACCGCAAGGATGGCAACAGTATGAAGAACTCCTTGCTCATGCAAGCGAAGACGTGGTACAGAGTGAAGGTGGGCTTGGCTCTACAATGAGCTATACATCTGGTACAACAGGCAAACCGAAAGGTGCCTATCGTCCAGACGGTGTCGCAGTAGACAGTGTGCTGGGGATTGTACAAGCATTTGGACTATCTGAGTCCGATGTACACTTACTTGCGGGTCCATACTATCATAGTGCGCCGAACTTTTTTGTCGCTGTGAACATGCTCATGGGCGCGACAATTGTTGTTCAACCCAAATACGATGCAGTAGAGGCGTTACAACTGATTGATCGTCACAAGATTACGACGACCTTTATGGCTCCCACGCTCTTGCAACGGCTGTGTGATGTGCCAGAAGAGGTATTTTCGCAGTATGATGTCAGTTCTTTTCGCACCATTATTCTCGGCGGTGCACCATGTCCCTACGCCTTGAAGGTTCGTGCGGTCGAGCGTTTTGGCGAACATATCTGGGAGTTTTACGGTGCGACTGAAACAGGTTTTGTTGCTATTCTCAGACCAGAAGACCAACTACGCAAGCCGGGGTCATGTGGTCAGGTTGGACCAGGGCAAGAGATACGCTTGCTGGACGCCACTGGAAACGAGGTGCCTGATGGCGTGGCAGGCGAGATGTATGCGCGCAACGCCTCATTAGCGGAGTACTTTAATAAGCCAGAGGCAACGGAAAAAAACAAACGTGATGGCTTTTTCTCCGTTGGTGATATTGCCTATCGTGATGCCGAGGGCTATTACTACATCTGTGACCGCAAGATTGATATGATTATCTCCGGTGGCGTCAACATTTATCCGGCAGAGATCGAAGCCGTGCTAACCGCGCATCCTGCCGTAGCAGATGTCGCTGTGGTCGGTGTACCTGACTCACTCTGGGGCGAATCGGTGAAGGCTGTCGTTGAACTGCGTAAGGGAGCCAGTGCCACAGAAGAGGAACTAATTTCTTTCTGTACCGAACGTATTGCTGATTATAAGCGACCCCGTTCTGTAGATTTCGTTGCCGAAATTCCACGTAACCCAACTGGAAAACTGCTCAAAGCAAACATTCGTGCACCTTACTGGGAAGGTGTGCAACGGAAGATTTAGAACATAAATTGTAGGGCGCAATCAATTGCGCCCTACACGCCGATTATGCCCTACAATTTATTGCACGGTTAAGCCGCCATCTAGCACAAGCACGGCACCTGTGGTAAAGGACGACTCATCGCTGGCAAGGTACAGGGCAGCGTTCGCAATCTCTTCGGGTGTGCCAAGGCGTCCAAGTGGAATGATGCTTCCTAGTTTTTGTAGGGCAATGTCGGGGTTACGATGCGTGGAAACCATTGCATCCACCATCGGTGTGGCTGTAAACGCTGGAGCAAGGGCGTTTACGCGAATGTTATGACGCGCCAGTTCAAGTGCAGCCGTTTTTGTTATATGAATACAAGCTGCTTTTGAGGCTGCATAAGCAACATAGCCTGGATTGCCGACAATACCCGCGATACTTGCTGTATTGACGATTGAGCCACCTTTGCCAGCTTTTATCATGGCTGCCGCCCCATATTTGATGCCTAAAAATACACCTTTGCTATTAATCGCAAAGACGCGATCCCATTCGCTCTCTTCCAGATCGGTAATTGCCGTGCGCTGTTCGCCTACGCCAGCGTTATTACACAGAATATTCAGTTCTCCAAAGGTATCAAGCGTCGTCTGTACGGCTGCCTCAATTTCTTCGGCTATGGTGACGTTGAGGCGTACCGCTAAGGCTTCCCCACCTTGCTCTTCAATCATACGCACCGTCTCAGCGTTGCCGTCAGTGTTGATATCAGCCGCGACGACACGTGCACCCTCGCGTGCAAATAGCAATGCTGCTGTGCGTCCAATGCCACTACCCGCACCAGTAATTAAGGCTACCTTGCCTGTAAGTCTATTCGCCATTGTTGATAACCTTTCTATAATTACCAGAACCAGGGCCAGGGCATCCCCTTGCGGGTGCCCTGGCCCAAAATGAACGACGATAAATCATCATGTTACCGTCGGTGTCTCGCTACTATATTTCTCATAGAGCTTTTCGACAATGATATCCCTGAGATGCATGACTGTTGTGTGAATATCGAGAAATGATGTGTAGAGAGGAGCGATACCCAGGCGAATATTGTTAGGAGCGCGGAAATCAGGCAGGACATTCATATCGTTGAGTAGTGCCAGGTCGATACGCAAGCCTTCAGCGTGTCCAAGCGAGATATGAGAACCACGCAGCTGTACGTCTCGTGGCGAGTTCAGGCTAAAGCCTAAGGGTTCCAGTACTGACTTCCACAGAGCAATTAGATACTCGCTTTGCTGCTCTGATTTTGCACGCAGGTTGTCTAAACCAGCTTCTAATAGCAGATCAACGCCCGACTCAATCAATGAAAGTGATACGATGGGAGGAGTTCCTGTGAGGAAGCTACGTAAGCCTGTTGCTGGTTGATAAACCGACTCAAACTGGAACAGGTTTTTTTGTCCCATCCAACCTGTAATGGGATTGATTAGTTGCTCCTGTAGGTCGCGTCTAATATAGAGAAATGCTGGTGCGCCTGGCCCACCATTGAGATATTTATAGGTACAACCAATCGCTAAATCTACTTGGGAAGCGTTTAAGTTGATTGGTACCGCGCCTACTGAGTGGCTCAGGTCCCACAGAACGAGTGCTCCCACCTCGTGAGCCGCTTCTGTGAGCGTAGCCATGTCATAGGTGTATCCGCTTTTGAAAACGGTATGCGAGAGGGTGAGTAGCGCGACCTCGCTATCAAGTTGTGCTAGTAACTCAATGACAGGGCCATGAATCTCATCAGGTGAAGACACGATTTCTACCTGGTGCTGTTTGTCTAACACATCTACCGCACCCTGCAGAATATAGAAGTCCGAGGGAAAGTTGAGGTTGTCAGTGAGAATGCGTGGCCTTCCTCGTTGTAAGCGTAGTGCGGCGACAACGAGTTTGAAGAGGTTAACCGATGTGGAGTCCGCGACAATGACCTCATCAGGTTGGGCACCAATCAACGCCGCTATTTTCGCTCCGACGCGTTCTGGTGCTGTAAACCAACCCTCGTTCCAACTCCGAATCAGACGCTCGCCCCACTGGTGATGTAGCAAGTCCTCGGTGAGTGCTAGTGTCGCTTTTGGCAAGCGTCCAAGCGAGTTGCCATCCATATAAATCAGGTTGGGATCAGAAATGACAAAGCGTTCCCGAAAAGAGGCTAATGGGTCTTGTGCGTCAAGTGTTATGGCATATGCAGCATCAGTTGGTACAGTCATGGGTTCTCTTCCTTAGAGTACTCGATTGTAACATGTAGGTGGTTTCTCTGTATTATGGCATACAGGTGAACGCTAATACAATAATTTCAAACCGTCACCACAATTCACCAGAAATCGCTGAATAATGCTTTGTCAGCATGGCAGGGGCAAGCCCTGTCACTACTATACTTTTCACTATGGCATGACAAGATACGCGGCCCCGTCTATAGTAGTGACAGGGCTTGCCCTGCCATGCCGCCTACATAAACGTTTGGAATGTTCTAAATTGTTACCCGATTATCTTCTCTATTCGTTGACAGAACCGTTCGACCTCTTCCTCGCTATTATAATAATGGAGGGAGGAACGAACCACGCTTGTTAGCTTGCGGGCATCCATATCAAGTAACGCGCCGTTACGCATGGCGACTGAGACATTGATATTGGATGATGCAAGTTCGCGCTGAATCTCTTCTGGGTTGTGTCCCTCAATGGTGAAGGTGACAATGCCACATTGCGTGATACCTCGATCTCGCACGATGACATCTGGTAACGTTGTCAGTTGTGAGCGAAGTTGATAGGCTAGATTTTTGACGCGCCGCCAAATAGTATCAAGTCCCAGGTGATTTGCGTAGTCTACGGCAATCCCAAGACCAATTTTTCCCGCATAATTAGTTTCCCAATTCTCGAAGCGACGCGCATCGGGTCGTATCTCGTAGCGATTAGGCGAGACCCATTCTGCTGCATGGAGGTCCAGGAAGGGTGGTTCAAGCTGTTCAAGTATGGCACGTCGCACGTAAAGAAAGCCTGTGCCACGCGGTCCACGTAGGTACTTGCGCCCTGTCGCGGATAGCATATCGCAGCCAATCTGTTGTACGTCAATCGGCATCTGACCCACGGATTGACATGCATCTACAAGATAGAGAATACCTGCCTCACGTGCGATTTTGCCAATGGCTGCTACTGGTTGCACAATGCCACTGTTCGTCGGCACATGAGTGATGGCGATAAGTTTTACTCCGTCGTCAAGCATGTTTTTGAGTGCGTCAAGCGAGACCTGTCCATGTTCGTCATTGGGAATGACTTCTATTGTTGCCCCTGTCTTCTGCGCTTGTTGTAGGTAGGCAATATAGTTGCTGGCGTACTCAGTTGAAGCAGTGAGGATGCGGTCTCCAGCTTTGAACGGGATGGAGTAGAACGCCATATCCCATGCACGTGTTGCGTTCTCAACAATGGCTACTTCGTCGCGTGAGCAATTGATAAGTGCTGCTACAGCATCATAGACATGCTCTAAACTATTTTTTGCCTGTGCCGCCGCTTCATAGCCGCCAATGCGTGCTTCTAACTGTAAATGAGCAATCGTTGCATCCAGCACGGTTTGTGGCATCAGCGATGAGCCAGCATTGTTGAAGTGCAGGACGTGAGCGCATCCTGGTGTGTCCTGTCGTAAGCGTTGCAGGTCGAGGGACATGATAGTATCCTTTTCTTTATGTGTGAGTGAATGAGGAACCAGGGCACCCGCAAGGGGATGCCCTTATCTTCCTAGATGAACGTAAACGATATGTAACACATCGTTTTCTAATTCGTGGGTATCACCACACGGCCTTGGCCAACGGGAGGCATGTTCGCTCCTCCACCTACATAGCGGATGGCGGTCCCAATCGCGGTGACTTCCATCCACTCGTTGTTGTGCAGGAACTCGACTTTGATATCTACGCCGATTACACCGTCGGCTCCCAACTGGTCTGCCTCGAACTGCATCCGAGAAAGCGCAAGTTCGCGCGCCTGATACATTAGCTGCGAATACTCTTTCAGTTCACCTTGGAAATTTCCTTTGACGCCAACGAGCCAATTGCGAACTGCACCCATTGAATAAATGCAGTTGCCCATGACCAGTCCCATTGGCTGAAAACCTTTATCGACAACCAACCAGAACTCTTGACCACTCAGGTCGGAGGTGAATGCTCTGCCTCGATAGCCGGGTTTGATGTCCATTGCGCTACGCGGATCTGCCACTTGCACTTTCTCACTTTCGTTGTTTAAATGATCAGTGTATCCATGAGACAAGGGGACGCGCACATTGCTTCGCTCGTGCTCAGGACGCGATAAATCAGTCCCTACCATGCCCCACCAATTAGCGGATGCACCTTCCCTAGCATAATTAACCATAGAGATAAAGTCAACTATGTACGTTTTTTTGAGACTTAGAGCGCGTTTGCAACGTAGAATATAATAACAATTACACAGTTATAGGGACGCGACTACTTGCGTTCAGAAAAAGGAATGAAACATCATGCAAGTTCGAGTAGGATGCGAGTTCCGTTATGAGGCAACGTGGCCTACTCCAACGGTAATTCAGGTTCAGCCCCGACTCGATGGGGACCATCATCTAGTACATGAGACATGGGAAACTACTCCCAACATTGAGTCTCGCCTCTATTCCGATTTTTATGGGAATCTCTGTCGTCGTTTAGTTATGCCTGCTGGTGAGCAGGTGTGGCGTTATGATGCCGTTGCGGAAGTCGCCGATGAGCCAGACCTCTATGTTCCCGATGCTATTCAGCATCCCGTCGAAGATTTACCGGACGATACCTTGATGTATACGCTACCGAGCCGCTTCTGCCTCTCCGATGTGCTTTCCGATCAGGCATGGTCGCTTTTCGGCGGTACTGAACCAGGATGGGCAAGAGTACAAGCGATCTGCGATTGGGTACACACCAATATTCGTTTTCAGTATGGCACAAGTACGCCAACGACAACGGCGGCTGATATCTGTGCACAAGGTGTTGGCGTCTGCCGTGACTTTGCACATCTTGCCGTATCCTTTTGTCGCGCTATGAATATTCCTGCACGCTATGCCTTTGGATACCTACCAGATATTGATGTGCCGCCCGTAGACGCGCCAATGGACTTTTGTGCGTGGTTTGAGGTCTATCTTGGTGGTAGATGGTATACGTTCGATGCACGTAACAATACGCGACGTTTGGGCCGTGTGTTGATTGGACGTGGACGCGATGCATTAGACGTGGCGATGGTTACTTCTTATGGCTCTCCGCGTTTACAAAGTATGACTGTATGGGCTGACGAAGTGCCAAACACGCGAAAGCCTCATACAATGGAGCCTGTTACAGAGCACGTCTCTGCCCAAAGAGAGGATACCATCCAAGCATGAATCAGGGCCAAAACGACCTTGAAACCGTGATTGCATCTCTTAACCTGCTTGACCCACAGAGCGTTGATTGGCAACGTGTGCAACGTACCGCGTATCTGATTCACCAGCATCTGCGGTACGAGTATCCTGGTCCAATTGCTGACTTGAGCCAACTTTTAACGATTGTGCCGCCAGAGCAATATGGCGATCAGCGACGTGTAGTGTATCGGTTAGAAGTTTCTGTCCCCACGATAGAAATCGCCAGTCAATTTGACGAATTTGGCAATCTTGTGCTGAATCCGCTTGTGCCGACCGTCGAGAGCGCGGTTGATTTTGAGGCATGGATTGTTGTTGAGCGCCGAGCCAATAGTGGTCCACACTACATAGATGCCTCGTGGCTCTCAGACTCGCGTATGCTTACCCCTTCTAAATTGACGCAACCCGATGAGAAGCTACGCAACATCGCCGCAATCTTTGCAGCAGAAGGGTTACATGGGCTAGAACTTGCACGACGGATTAATAGGTGGACGTATTCCGCGTTGCAGTACGAAAATGGTATCACAACGTTTCGTACTCCTGCCGCTGAAGCCCTTAAACTTGGCAAGGGTGTATGCCAGGATTTCGCGCATATCATGATTACGTTGTGTCGTCTCTGTGACTTGCCCGCGCGTTATGTCTCTGGTCATATGCTTGGAGAAGGTGGTACTCATGCATGGGTCGAGGTGCTTCTACCTGTTGCGGAACATCCTGACAAAGCGTTGGTCGTACCGTTTGACCCAACTCACGAACGGGAGACAAGTTTGAGCTATATTACTATCGCTGTAGGTCGCGACTACTTTGATGTGGCTCCCACGTCAGGTTCATATCGTGCATCATACAGTGGGCAACTTTCCGCTCATAAGCGTGTTGACCTGACTGTATTGGAATATGCGGATGCATCGGCGGCAAAAGAATAACGGGAATAGCAGAGCAGCAAGTATGGCTGAAGAAGCGTCTAAATAGTTAAATGTTCATATGTTTATCAAGCCTTTAGACG
Organism: uncultured Ktedonobacterales bacterium; assembly: GCA_964657325.1. GTDB lineage: Bacteria > Chloroflexota > Ktedonobacteria > Ktedonobacterales > Ktedonobacteraceae > JBBQVS01. The sequence goes on along the minus strand of CAZZVE010000020.1, from coordinate 27,288 downwards.
CTTCAGCTTAATCACTTAGTGGTAGACATGTTAGGAATGGTGCTTGCGAAGGGACCATGAATACTGGTCTTCAAATTGTAAATCTTGGCGTACCAATTGAACGAACTTTGGGGCGTGCTGTTCCAAATTTTTAAGGACTTCAGGAACTGTTCTCGCTGGTTTGCTTAACAACGATGCATGTGTAATTAATACAGATGCTATAGTTTCCTTACTTAGATGAAAAAGATGAACAAGAAATGTGTCAGGATGCTGTACCTCTATATCATATGGAGCGAGTGCATGATAGGGAAAGTCTTTCAAGTTTTGCGTCACTATCACTTGTGAACCAGACTGCACAGCAGCAGCGAGTACATGACGATCTTTTTCGTGATTCTTCATAGCACTAATTAGTTCATGATGACCAGTTACGATGGCATCCTCGAAGGAATTTTTAATCATTTCTACTAACTTGCGCATACTTTCCTCGGACCTCCCATTTCTCACGAGACTTCTACGCATTTCTTCGAGAATATCATCTGTAAAATGAGGCCGATAAAGACCAGCTGCTGCTGTACTTTATCCTGCATCCCGAAGGGATGCAGGATAAAGTACATTCACATCCAACACCGCCCCAAATGACGACATTTCCTTTCAAGATATTATTAAAGAGCGATCAGACAGGTCGTCTGACCGCATAGGTTCTGCTCTCATCCATCCTTTACTTTAGGTATAGTGAGTAAGAAAAAATCTAGTCGTACATTCCTTCTTCCTCACTGATAGCAGCAATCTTCGAGAGTCCTTCCATTCTCTTGGCATCACGGTCCTTCTTATAAAGGAGAAGATCGCTAAATCGAATGCGCCGATGAGTACCAACGAGTGTATAAGGAATCTCACACTGCTCAAGAAGTTTAACTAGATAGGGTCTGGATACATTTAAGAAATCAGCAGCCTCCTGAGTCGTCACTTCTTTTGTGGCAGGAATAATGCTAACAGCCTGTCCACGCATCATAAGATTAACTACTTGAACAAGGGCTTGAAAAACCGAGTCTGGTAGCTCAATCTCGAATCCACTAGGACCTCGAAGTATAGGTTTATCAGGATTTTCCTTCCGAAAAGCCTCTACAAGCAGATTAATACTCCGCTTTTCACTTTCTTTAGGTGTAACTGGCTCTTGCTCCAGCAGTTTCATAGCTAACCTCTTCTTTTTTTCTTTTCTTGTACACATGAATATATTCGCTCATGTTAACCTCCATACAACATATTTAGTATACACTATATTCAAAATAAACGCAATATACGAAATAAACAAAACGTAAAGCTGAAACTACTCCATTCATTAGTGAGCCATAGCCCTACGATTTTGATATGGCTAAAGAGTCTTTTGAGCACATCGACCAATGATATTGAAGCAGACAGTGAGAAACAGCCCCCAGAAGAATATCTGCGTCTTTAGTGCTGTGTGTCCGTATATCAGAATACAAATGAGCACAATGAATGATGCTAAAGCACAAGCGCATGCAATGGTGTAAAAACCAATAGAGTAATGTGTGGCGGAATAGCGTTTATCGGCATGGTTGTAATCATCGGGGAAGCAAATTGACTCAAAGGCTATGAACATGACGGGGACACTGAAATAGGTCAGCAGACTTCCCAAGGCAAGGAATACTGCGGAAGGTGTGAACACATTCAATACATTGAAGACAAGCCCAACAAGAAAAAAGAAAGCACTGCACAGACCTAAAAGATAAAAGCGACGTTCCGCGTTGCTAATCATCCTATCGTCCTTTGTTACCAACAAGATATTCATTTTACTCGCTGAATAGATTATACCAAAAACAGTTATTGACAGTGAAGTGTACACCCCTTATAAGTTGCATTCTTACTACAAGAGGTGCTATGAGTAAATTCCACTTCTCATGATAGTATTTTCTACCTCTTTTTGACAATATCCTAAGAATATAGTATGGTACATGTGTTTCAAACTATAAAGAGTATGCTAGCAGGGAAGAAGCTATGACGACGCCCGCACGTCTCCAATATCTGAATATTAAAAGTCAATATCAAGATGCTATTTTGCTGTACCAGATGGGTGATTTCTACGAAACATTTGACGAGGATGCACGTATCACTGCACGCGAATTACAAATAGTCCTGACACATCGTGGTGGTGGACGCGATAGCGAACGCGTCCCCCTCGCTGGTATTCCCCTGCATGCATTAGATAATTATGTAGGGAAATTGGTGCATCGCGGCTACAAAGTTGCCATTTGCGAACAAATCGGCGAAATTCCCAGTAAGGGCGTTGTCGAGCGAGCCGTAACACGCATTTTGACGGCTGGTACACTTTCCGAACCCAATCTGCTACCGACAAAGCAGAATAATTATTTAGTCGCAATTGCTCCTGGTCGTACTCAAACGGGCTTAGCCGCAGTTGATGTCAGTACGGGTGAATTTATTGTGACGTGGTTCACGCCTGAGGAACTGCCTGTTGCCCTGGAAGCGGAACTACAGCGTCTCTGTCCTGTTGAATGCCTACTAGTTGAAGGAAGCAAACAAGATACCTATCAGTTTCCCTCGAAGACTATCACTCTCACACATTGCCCACCATATTTTTTTCAGCAAGAAGCGGCACAGACACGTTTATGTCGTCAGTTCGGTGTACAATCGCTTGATGCCTATGGATGTGCTTCTGTACCCCAGGCAATCTCGGCGGCGGGTGCTATCGTGGCCTATTTGGAAAAGATGAATGGGGCATTGCTCGCGCTTTTGACTGGTCTACGCTCGTATCGCACAACAAATTATATGGTACTCGACGCTCATACTCAGCGTAACCTTGATCTTTTACAAGGTTCGCGTAGCGGCTCGATTCATGGTAGTTTGTTGCATGTGCTGGACCGCACGATTACACCGATGGGAGCACGACAACTACGGCGTACAATTACGCAACCTCTGCTGGACTTAAATATCTTGGATGCACGGTTGGTAGCGATTGAAGAATTGTATGAGAGTCCTGCACTACGTAGCCGCTTTACTATGTGTTTACAGGGCCTGGGGGATTTAGAGCGCATCTCTGGTCGTGTACGCCAGGGAACGGCGGTACGTAATGAAGTGCTTGGCCTACGCAACTATTTAGGTGTCGTGCCTCAACTGCGAGATTTGTTGCTTGGCTGTGAGGCTCCTTTGTTAAGAACACTTGCAAACGAGTTAGATGCTTGTCCCGATGTAACGGACCTTATTCTACGTGCATTGGTCAATCCCGCAAATAGTGATGAGGATGACGATGAGAAGCGACTTATTCGGACAGGGTTTCATGCTGAACTAGATGAACTCTTTGCCTCTATCCGCGACTCTCGACGCTGGATGGTGTCGCTGGAGACACGTGAACGCGAGCGCACAGGTATCAAGTCGCTCAAAGTCAGTTTCAACAAGGTCTTTGGCTATTACATCGAAGTCACACGTGCGAACGTAAAGCTTGTGCCACCTGATTACATTCACAAGCAAACGCTGGTCAATGCTGAACGCTTTCTCACGCCCGACTTGAAAGAACACGAGGCGCGTATTCTTAGCGCGGAAGAGCGCATAGAGGAGATGGAGCGTAGCATCTATACTGACTTACTACGACAATTAAGCGTGTTTTATGAGCAGTTAATGACTACCGCAACAGCAATTGCTAGAGTTGACGTGTTGCTCAGCCTTGCAGAGGTCGCGGCCCATCAGGGCTACACGCGTCCTGTATTAGAGCATGGCTATGGCTTAGAGATCACTGGTGGACGACATCCTGTGGTTGAGTTTGCACTCGATGGCGATGTCTTTATTCCCAACGACACGCATTTGGAAGCCGAAAATGGGGCGCGTGTCGTCCTGCTCACAGGTCCAAATATGGCGGGCAAATCGACCTATTTGCGTCAGGTGGCATTGATTACGTTGTTAGCACAAATAGGAAGTTTTGTGCCAGCACGTAAGGCACGTATTGGTCTGGTTGATCGCATCTTCACGCGTGTTGGTGCGGAAGATGATATCGCATCGGGCAAGAGTACATTTATGGTAGAGATGGAAGAGACCGCAACCATTCTGCATCACGCGACATCTCATAGCTTGATTATTCTTGACGAAATTGGTAGAGGCACAAGCACCTACGATGGTTTAGCGATAGCACGGGCTGTTGTGGAACACCTGCATACGGAGACGATGGCGCGTACCTTGTTCGCAACGCACTATCATGAGCTTGCCTCGATAGCCAACGAATTGTCGCATTTGAGTGTGTATACAATGGCGATCAGCGATGACGAGCAGAATGGCATTGTATTTCTGCATCGTGTCATTCAAGGTAGTATCGGACGTAGCTATGGTGTGCATGTAGCAAAGCTAGCAGGTATGCCTCCCAGCGTGGTGAAGCGAGCCGAGACGGTGCTACAACAATTAGAGATGAGGCGCGACGACGGAAAGCATGGATTGCATTCTGTACCAGGAGATACTTCTGGTTATTCCTATAGTCAAGAAGATATGAGAAAACTTGTTGCTGAGGGGCAAGGGCACTATGAGTGGCAAAGCGAAGAGGCACGCGAAGTGGTAAGAGCGTTAGAGCAAGCGAACGGAACGGCACCGGACATGGACGCGATCAATGTGTACGCTCTCACGCCGCTTGATGCTTTGAATTTGTTGTTTCTGATGCAGAAAAAGAAAAGTAAAGTGCTGCGATAATGAGTCAAATACAAGAACAACCTTTCCGTCTATCTACGCCTCGTAGCCCTCTACTCGCGCTCGCTCCCGATGTGGCGGAGCGTATCGCGGCAGGTGAGGTGATTGAGCGTCCCGTCTCGGTGATTAAGGAACTGCTAGAGAACGCGCTGGATGCAGGTGCGAGAGAGATACGTGTCGAGGTGCGTGGTGGTGGTCTACGTCTCATGCGCGTCACCGACGATGGACATGGTATTCCAGAAGACGAGCTAGAGCGTGTAAGCCTGCGTCATACCACGAGCAAGATTCGTAGCGTTGAGGACTTAAGCCGTTTGCACACATTAGGGTTTCGTGGTGAGGCACTCGCTAGTATTGCCGCTGTCTCTGAGGTAACTTTGCTGAGTCGTGCTATCGAGACCGATAATCTCGGAGAAGATCACGCTGCATTATTTGTTACCCTACGAGGTGGTGAGATTACGCAGCGTGGGCGGCGTGCGCGGCTACATGGAACAACGGTTACTGTGCGTGATCTCTTCTATAATGTGCCTGCGCGTCTCAAATTCATGCGTGGGGCAAGAACTGAAAACGGGCATATTCTCCAACTCTTACAACGCTATACCGTAGGCTATCCGGGGGTACGCTTCAACCTGATTATCGACGAACATATCGCGTTACAGACGAGCGGCTCTGGCGACTTAGCCGTCACACTCGCTGAACTCTATCATCTACCACTAAACGAGATGCTGTATCCAGTACGGTTGAGCGATGGAGTTCATTATATGCTTCATGGCTATGTCGGCAATCGCGTATTGGCGCAGGGGAATCGTCAGTATGCAATGCTCTTTGTCAACGGACGTTGGGTACAATCACGATCACTACAGGATGCGCTTGAGAATGGCTATCGAAGTTTGTTGCCAAAAGGTAAGCATCCATTGGTGGTGCTGTTTCTTGAGGTGCCGACAGATGAAATTGATGCGAACGTACATCCAGCCAAGACAGAGGTGCGTTTAGAGCATGAGGATTCAATCGTTGTTGCTCTAACGCAAGCTGTGCGTTCAGTGTTAGAGCAAAGTCCTACCTTACCTGAGTCGATACAGTTTCCAGGACCAGTGCTAGCGAACCAACGGAGGTTGCCAGGACCGCGCCGAAGAGGGTTACGTGTTTCTGAGTCTGCCGAAGGGTATAAGGCTGAAACGGCTGCACCTGGGACAAATGAGGTCGTAGGTCAGTTACGCCCGTTAGCACAATTGCAGCAAGCGGTAATTCTGGCGGAAGCACCTGATGGGAGTCTCTATCTTGTTGACCAGCATCGAGCACACGAGCGCGTCATTTATGAACATCTACGCCATGTGTATGCGGGAGGTCAACAGCAGGAAGAGGTAGTGGAGGCACATCTACTACTTGAACCTGTGATTGTGGAGATGAAACGCTATCAAGCCGATTTACTAGAGCAACGCTTGCCTATGCTGCATAACCTGGGTTTGGAATGCGAACGCTTTGGTGGACGTAGTTTTCTGATACGCTCTGTACCCAGTGGTGAGGATGGTGAAGGCCAAGAGCAGCTTGTCGCACACCTACAAGAACTCGCTGAGGCTGCCGCCGAGGACAGCAACGACTGGGAGGACCACCTGCTCATTAGCCTCTCCTGCCGCTCAGCGATGCGCCGTGGACGTGAACTGGGAAGCGGCGAACAACTGGCGTTGCTAAAAGCGTTAGCGAACGTATCCGCACCTGCTGTATGCCCGCATGGTAGCCCTATTTTGTTGCATTATAGCAGGACATTTTTGATTGATAGGTTCGATTGGTAAAGACCAGATTTTGCGAATGAGGCAAATAATCAGCATATAAACCATCTGTAGGGGTCTCATTCCATTACACCTTTTGGCAATTGAGAATGTGTGAGGACATAGGCAAGGCTGCATCAAATCCTCCAATGTGGTTCATTGCTAAAAGGATGTAATGGAGTGAGACCCCTACAATTGCCTGCTTCTGCGTTATTCGGTTAAACCAAATTAGTATGCGATACACTCCATATATTTCTGTTACAATCATAGGTAACAAATCGCCCTTGGACGCTGTAAACGTGTTCCCTACGAATATGATGATGCGATACTCACAAGCCATAACACAATCCGACAACTAGAACAAAGCGGAACTGATATCGCGCTTATTTCTTTTTGGCTCAACAGAACAATTTGGCCCATATTTGCCTAGTTATCTTCTCAGGGCTTGTACCAATATCTCCGCGACGATAAGGAACACAAAATCGAGCGCGACCAGGATGACGAGCGCGAAATCGACGCGTGAAGAGATAAAGGTGAGCATGTGCAGGGTGGCATCGAAGCGTTTAAGGTACCAGATGAGGACGCCTGTAAGGATGACGAGAAGCGTCAAGCCAGCGACAAACCAGCGTGCACCGCGCCAATCTTGACGACTGGGCCAGAGTTCGGAGGTAACAGTGAGGATGAGATAGGGTGCGAAGGTAAGCGTCCACCAGGGCCAACCGGGTTTGAGGAGTTGGAGATGCTGGTGAATATAGAATGGGAATTCCCACAAGCTATAGCCAGTTGCAACCCAGTAGAGTAGTGTGAACATAGCAATACCGCCGAAGAGTGGAGCGGTACCACTAAAACCGTCACCAATATAGCTCATCAAGCGTCCCTGTGGACGAACGTACTGGACCTCGCCAAGCTGGAGTGATTGACGACCTCCACTACGCATGATACGTCCGTCAGGATTACGTGATGTCATAGGCTTGATACGAAACAGCGTGATGCTGGTAATGCGAAAGTCAAATGGTCGAAACAGCAGGACAACAACCGCATGGCTTAGTTCGTGTAGAATAACGCCAGGAGCATTGAACCAGAACCAGACGAGCAACCCCTTTTCACCAATGAGCCGATAGCCAATCTCATCAACGCGCTTGCGTAACTCTTTGCGTGTAAGGCGAAGGAGTAAAAAGAGGACAACAACACCGCCGATGATGAGCCACGGCTGATATGGGCCAAGCTGTGCCAAAAGTGCTGTATCAGTCATTTCTTCGCATGCCCTTTGCTGTACAAGTTGAGAGCCTGTAAGGTATGTTGGTAGCATAACAGGGGCAAGCCCTGTCACTACTATATACGAAACTGCACGGCAGAGCTACGCCAAATGGGAGCATAGTAGTGACAGGGCTTGCCCCTGTCATGCTACCTGCCTCTGCTATGTTCCTTATGCTCTCATCATGCACTTGTATTTCCCTCTTGTATATCTGGTTTCTCGTTCGCGGTCAACTCGCGTGGATGCCTACGTTGATAATACACGCCCCATATGCCAAAGCCAATTGAGCAAATGGACATCAGGTAAAGTACCTTGTCGATACCTGCGATATCAGCGAAGGCACCGATAAAGAGAATGATTGGTATCGCAAAGGCATTATATAACATAAGCTGTAAGGCAAGAACACGCCCTTTGATCCAATCTGGCGTTTGCTCTTGCATAGCGGTTTGCGCGGGAATGTTGACGAAATCGAGGCCAAAGCCAGCACAGAACATAAAGAACGCAATCACAACCAGCAAGAGTGGATTCGCATTCCATCCATTAGGCTGTAAGTATTTCGCAAAAATTGTTGTGAGTGGTAACAGTAACGTGGCAATAGCTAATATTATTGTTCCTATGAAGATGGCGCGTGAGCGTCCAATACGCACGGTGATACGCGGCATGAAGATGGAACCAAGTACAAGCCCTATTCCTGCTGGCGCGAAGACAAAGGCCATTGCACGTGCTGGCAGGTGCAAAAGATTTGTCACAATAGGTGTTGCAAGCTCACCGATAACCAGAATCAACACACCTGCAAACGAGAGTTGCACAACTGACAGGTAGAGGTGTTTATTGCGTCGAATAAAACTCCAACCCTGTAGCATCTCACTCCATACATTGCTTAGGATGCTGAATGTCTCAGTGATAACAGATGTGCTAGCGGTTTTGCTTACGCGTGCTTGTATAGCCGTTTTTTGCTTAAAGCTTTCCGTTGGAATAGAGGAAATAAGAAGTGCGCAGACGAGATAGAGGACGCCGATAATCGTGTACAGTTGATCAACGGGATGAATTGTAAACTGTGCGATAGTGAATATCGGCAGGACACTCAGGGCAATCGGAGCTAATAGGATAAAACCGAGTGCTTGTGACAGCATAAAGGTGATATTGAATAGAGATAGTGCCGGCATAAGTTCATCCTCGTTGACCAGAAGTGGAATTGATGAGCCTTCGGCTGGTGAGAAGAACTGTCCGATAACTGAAACGAGGAAGGTTAGTAAATAGACTGGTACAAGCTGGTGGCGGTTGAATAATAGCGAGATAACAAAGATGAGTGTTGCGAGCGCGCGCAGACAGTTACTGCCCCAGAGGACGCGCCGTTTATCCATGCGGTCCACAAACACGCCTGCTGGTGCGCTGAACAGAAACGCGGGCAGACTGAAGCAGATAATAGCAAGCCCGACCAGTGTTGTCGAGCCTGTCACCTCTTCAATAAGAACCAAAAGCGCATAATTGGATGCGTTGAGAATGGTCATAGAGATAAGTTGGGCCAGCCAGAGTCGAAGGAAATTTCTCTTTTTGAGAAGTGTGAGAAATCCACTACTATTCTGATTCCCTGCGGCTACAGCCATACCATCATCTCCTTGTCGTTACGCTTCATTGAAAAAATCATCAACAGGTTTTTCTATGCGTGGCAGTACTTGTTTAGTACGGCGTGCGACTTCTGAACGGGGTAGCAAGACGCGCCGTCCACACCGCTCACAACGAAGACCAATATCGGCTCCAAGGCGTACAACTTCCCAATCGAAATTGCCGCAAGGATGTTGTTTACGTAGGCGTAAGCGGTCCCCAAGTTGAAACTGCATCGGTTCCATTCTAAAAAACTCTTTCTGAGAAAATCAGTGTTTCTCCCCTTCACCCTCAACGTATGTATGAGAATATAAACGATTCTCTTTGATATACGTTTCAACTGCCTCTGGGGTCTGATATTTTATGGGTCTTTCTTCAGCAACTCGCTGACGCAAATCAGTTGCGGAAATTTCTAGCTGTGGAGCCTGTACCACAAGGAGGCGTTGCAGGATTCCCGGTAGACGTTGTTCTAGCACCTTATTGTATTCAGCATCTTCCTCATAGCCTGGACGCCTGACCGCGACGAGATGTGTCAAAAGGGCAAGTATTTCGGAGGCTTTGTGCCATGTATGTATCTCTTCCAAGCTATCCCAGCCAATAATAAATGAGAGGGACGTGTTCACATCTAACTGTTCTCGCAGAGTGCGTAGCGTATCAACCGTGTACGACGGTCCTGTGCGCTCTATCTCCATGAGCGATATCCGAAAGTGAGGGTTTGAGGCAAGCGCGAGTTCAAGCATTGTTAAGCGGTGTTGCGTCTCGGTAATATGATGCTCTGTTTTATGAGGTGGTTGACCTGCTGGAATAAAAATAACCTCCGACAGATGAAGTGTAGCACGAACTTCCTCCGCGATGACAAGATGTCCATAGTGAATAGGGTCAAATGTGCCGCCCATCACTCCGATATGTCGGGCAATTGGCGGCTTGCTGGTAATGCTATTCAATGAGCGTCCTCTTATTCCCATAAGTTAACATAGGGTATCAATGGGGACCAGGGACCTCTCCTTTAGCTTACTATACGTCACCAGCAGACTCTTTCACAACCAGTTCCGCATGTGGTAGCGTCTTGTGCAAAGTATACATTACATCCGAAACCGTTGCAGGCTCGTGGAGAATAATCCAAAAGCGGATCGTCAAGGTAATCACTTCTGATGTGTAGCTGCTGATAAAAAGTGTTGGCTCTGGTTTCACTGCCACGTGCTTGAGTTCTCTAATCGCACTCAGTATCTGGTTCGATGTTTCATCCTTGATATACTCTTCCTGTGGAAGTGTCGCGGTAAGCGTTGCGCGTCTTTCACCGTAGTAGCTGTTATTGACGACGATACTTCCAAAGACAAGGCTATTTGGAATTGTGACCTCTTCACCACTCACGAGACGCAATTTGGTTGCGCGAAGCTGGATGTCTTGCACATCTCCGATGTAGTTTGTTGTCGTAAACGTGCTGATCTGATCGCCAATACGGAAAGGGCGCTCCGCCAGGATATACACGCCTGCTACCAAGTCTTTCAAAATGTCCTGTAAGGATACACCGATGGCGACAGTCACGACACCGACGGCAGCAACGGGAAACGTGAGCGAAACGTTCCAGATAGAAAGTATCCAGAAGAAGGTAAAGACGAGAACCATAAAGTAAAAGATACGTCCGATAAGTGTACGGATATTGACATCAATACGATTTTCTCCCAGGTTATGGATAGTTAACCTTTGGAGCGTTCGTGCAACGCCGATACCCAATACGATGAGTAATAGAGTCCCAATCAGGTTGAAGAATATAGTTCTAAAGGGAATGTCGGCAAGGCCGAACTGGAGCTTAAGAATATCCCAGTAACTAAATATGAGCGATGGGTTCCAAACGAGGGGAATACCGAAAGCAGCGATAATAAGTGGTAGCAGTGTGATAAGAACACCGAGAGTTTGTATAATCCAGTTATCAAGAACGGTTTTTCTGAGGCGGCGTACCAAGATGCGGCGAAGTGTAAGACCAACCCCAAGCGCGACAGCGAGAGTTATTATTGTTAGTACAATGCTTAATGCAATCGTCATCGTTTCGGTCATCCATACAGCAGAATTTGTAGCGAAAATCATCAGGTAAGAAAAATCTCAACAATCTAGTAGTCTCATGTTGCGAGCATTATAACATATCGTCTAAGGTGTAGCGCAATCTCGATAGTGTTCGACCAACTCTTTTGCGCTAACAAGTATACCTCTCTTCATCAAACCACAGCTTGTAGCAAGCTCGCTCACGACCTGTTCAGGTGTCATTCCTCTTGCTCGTAATGGCTCAAGGCCCTTACTCTGTATTCTCTTTGAAAGTCTATTTCCCTCTTCATCATGAAGAAGGGGAACGTGAGCGAACGTAGGGACAGGGAAACCGAGTGCTTCGTAAAGCAGAATTTGCCGTGCCGTAGAGTTCAAGAGGTCGTTGCCACGTACAACTTGAGAAATGTGCATGAGCGCGTCATCGACGACAACGGCGAATTGATAGGCGAAGATGCCATCTGACCGACAAATAATAAAATCACCAATCGCTTGTTGAACATGTTGAGTCATTGAACCCACAACACTATCCGTGAAGGTGACAACGCGATTATCCTCAACACGAAAACGCAATGCAGGGCGACGACCACTTGCTTCATAAGCTTTGCATTGTGCATCTGTCAAATGTCTACAGGTGCCTGGATAGCGCAATTTCTCCTCGGTTCCCTGTTGAGGCGCACTGGCTGCACTGGCAACCTCGGCACGACTACAATAACATGGATACACAAGCCCTGCATCTTGTAACTGTCGTAGATAGTGTTGGTAGATATCTTGTCGTTCACTTTGGGTATAGGGAGCATAGGGACCACCACAATCTGGCCCTTCATCCCAATCGAGACCGAGCCAGCGCAGGTCTTCGAGCATCTGCTGCGTAACACCTGGACGCATACGAGGGCGGTCCAGGTCTTCAATGCGTAGCACGAACTGTCCGTGTTGTGTACGTGTAAAGAGCCATGCAAGCAGGGCAGTACGCAGGTTGCCCATGTGTAACACTCCTGTTGGGCTAGGTGCGTACCGACCACGAACAGATATTGCTATTAAATTAGACATCGCTCCGACCATCGACATGGAGTGTCTTTTCGTCCTTCTTCAGTAGGTGTCACGCCAAATTGTGCAAGCAGTGTTGTGAGTACGCATAAGGGAAGACCAACGACATTGAGAAAGCAGCCATTAATACGTTCAGTTGGTTGAAAGTCTGGATGCTGAATACCATAAGCTCCAGCTTTATCCATCGGATCACCTGTAGCGATATATGCGTCTATCTCTTCCTCACTATAAGGGCGCATTAGCACAGGTGTGGTGCAACTTGCGCTTGATAGTTGGAGTTTGCCGCTTACCATTGTACATGCTACCACGCCTGTAATAACGGAATGCCAGCGTCCACGTAGGGAGAGGAGGAGTTCACGAGCATGGGCAGTGTCACGCGGCTTTCCAAGTATCTGGCTATCAAGTAATACTGTCGTATCAGCCGCGATAATCAGTCGATTAGCTGCTTCGGTTAGTGTTAATGCACCTGTTGCTTTATGTTCTGCCGTCCATTTTGCTGTTTCTTCTGGCGGTCCATCATAGGTAGCCTGAATCGCGTCTTCGTCAATGGGCGAGACGCCAACGGTGTAGGGTAAGCCAAGCGAGGCGATAAGTTGACGACGACGTGGCGAAGCCGAGGCGAGCAATAATGGTAAAAGTAGAGTCATATACGCTCCAAGACCGTTACACACTCAATATGAGCCGTTTGGGGAAACATGTCAAGCGGCTGAATTGAGCGTAAACGATAGGTAGGATGAACATGGCACAGAATATTCAGGTCGCGTGCCAGTGTCAATGGGTCACATGAGACATAGACGATGCTGGCAACGGGATGCTGAATTAGCGCATCGAGCACAACTTGCTGACAGCCCGCGCGAGGGGGATCAATCACCAGTCCGTCCAATCCAGCCGCGATAGCAGGCAAGACGGCTTCAACTTTGCCCTTGAGTATCTCTACATTCTCTACATCACGTAGGTTCCATTGAGCATCCTTGATAGCACTGGCGGACTCCTCGATAGCGATGACCCTGCCAACATGTCGTGCTAAGAGGAGCGCGAATGTGCCTACGCCACAGTACGCATCAACCACCGTCAGCTTTTTCGCTTGCACTTCTGAATGTTCATGTAGAGACAACAAGCCTTGTAAGACCATCTGTGCCATCTTCTCCGCCTGCGCCGTATTTGTTTGAAAGAACGAACTGGGGCGAATGCGAAATGTTTCACCGCCGAGTATCTCGTCCATTGTCTCCGTATGAAGATGCAGTCCCTTTTGCGCAAGTTCCTGGGCAACATCCTCTGGTTGCGTTGGTTGAAGAAGCATCTGTCCACTTGCTGCACCACAACGGATGAGCACTTGTGGTTGTGGATTCGCGTGCTGACTCAACACATCTAACGCCTGGTTGATCTGCTCATGCGCGATGGGACAGTTGACAAGTGGTAGAACGCGATGCGTACCACGCGCAGTGAGTCCAGGCTGTCCCGCGCGGTTGACAGAAAAGCGCATATGATTTCGATAGTGCCAGGGAATATCGCATGGAACCGTTGCGAGCACTGGCGGATCCTCGAAGTCCCCGATATCGCGCAACAATTGCAGCACAATACTACGCTTCCACTCCAATTGTGCTGTATATTGCATGTGTTGTAGTTGACATCCACCACATGTACCAAAAACGGGACATGGAGCCTGCACACGTAGGGGTGACGCCGAATGTATTTCGGTGATCCAGACACGCGGAGGACGCTGTTTCCAACGTCTGCTTCGTCGTCCGGGACGTGGCATTAAAGGAGCTTCAACCGCGATGGTGACGGATTCTCCTGGTAAGCCAGCAGGAACATGCAGCGTTTGAGCATGTTGCTCACCTGCTTCATCTTGCTCAACAATTTCCGCCAGTGCATCGCCTTCTCGCGTCAAGGCTCCAAGTGTAACCGTGTGGTAAGTGGTACGACGTTCTTGCTGTTCTATCATCGTTTCTTTTTTGACTTATCTGATTTTGCGTTAGAAGAGCGTTGCTGCTGTTGCAATTGTAACTTCTGCAAGTCGATGACCTGACGCACGACATAAACGATTTCCATTTCGGGGTCAATCTCTTCAGCCTCTTCGATAAGCTCTTCAGCCTTCCCTAAATCGCCAGCATTGATATACAGCATCGCTAGGGCTGCTTTGATGTCTGCCGCCAAAGGATTGGTGTCTATGCCTCGTTCCAGAACTTGTATAGCTGCCACGTCGTTGTTTTGATCTATGTAGAGCGTGGCAAGTTCGGCGTAGGCATCCGATGTCGCTGGATCGACTTCGATGCTTTTGAGAAAGCTTTTTTCCGCCGCTTCTCTTTGTTCAAGCGAAAGTTGTATATTGCCTATGCTGTTCCATACTCCTGGGATATCCGTTGCCAGATCAGCCGCGTGCTGATACAGTGCTAACGCCTCTTCAGGCTTCTCTTCAAGTTGCGCAAGTTGTGCTCTACCTAACATAACGGCAGCTCTCTGGTTTGGATCTTCCGCTAATCCTTCTGCTTGCTCGAAAAGAGCTTTTGCCTCATCAATCTGTTTGTTCTGGCCTACATATAAATCCGCCAAGAGAATATAGTTGGAGAATGCATTGTCTAACGCAGTAGCCTCTTTGAACGCTTTTTCCGCTAACGGGAAGTAGCGGCTCGTGAACTCTGCTGGTATCGCATCTTCATCCTCTTCCAACTCCTCCTCTAGCTCCAGGTGAGCTACGGTATCTTCAGTCGCTAACGCAGCATATTCTGTACCCAGTGAGCGCAGAATCTCAGCCCGCTCGTCGGGTAAACGTTCCGCAGCGAGTGTGAGATAGGCTATGGCGCGTTCAGTCTCGCCTATGACCGTTGCCTGCTTTGCTGCCAACTCATATGTTGCATCATCTTCTGGTGTACTTGCGATCAAGGCATCACAATAATGCAGCGATTGCTTTGTGAACCACCTTACCTCGTCGATATCGACTTCCAGTTCCTCTTCGTCCTCTACCTCAACCTCGTTCTCGTCGTCCTCGTCGGTATCATTATCATCCGCATCATCCTCACTCTCGTCGCTCTCAACCTCGTCCTCTATCAATGCTTCTGACATGGCTTGTATTTCTTCAGCGATTTCTTCCAAGCGATCTTTAGCATCTTCTGGTGTGAGTTGTAGTGCTTCCGCGCCCTTATCACGTATGCTTTGAATACGCAATTCATCGTCTTCCACGACGAACGTATAGCTGACCCAGAACCAGTGTCGTCCTGTCGCTTGTAATGTCATTGTGGCGGTTGGTAGTTCTGGGATGCCGCTACCGCTAGGAACATTCTTCATCTCAAGTGACCAAAAGGCGTCTAACTCTTCTGCTCCATCGTCGAGGCCATCCGGCAAGTCTTCAATATCGACATCAAGCGTATAGCCAACATCGACTTTTACCGCTGCTGGTTCGGCCTCTGTCGCCCATGCCTCACGTCGTGCGGACCATTCTTCGCTTGTAAGTCCTTCTCTGAGAGGACTGTTCGTTGCGAGTAGATCGTAGGCAATTTCAAAATCTCCTTGCCCCCAGTACTTGAGAAAGCGTTCAATGACATTTTCGCCATCCAGGGTTTCATCGTCATAGTCCTCGTCGTCCTCAAGTGAACTGAAAGGATCAATGCCACTAACGATATCAGAGAGCGACATGACTGAAGGAATTGTCCACTCAGGATAGGTATTAGACGCTTCTAGCTGAATGAGCGAACGTCGCGCTTCCTTACGAACTTCCTTAATGGGAGCGTATGTATTTACGGCAAGTACAATGTCTGCCGCCGGAGTGGTATGCGCCTTAGCAAGTGCTTTGAGGAGTCCTATCTGTGCCACGCTTGACATATCAAAGATAGGAGACAAGACATCTCCTATCTGCTCTTCATTTCGGCTACTCGCGAGACCCTTAGCGATCTGGCTGTATTGCGCCAGAATGTTCTGTATCTGCTCGTCCTCTTGTGGCGTTCTCTCTGGCTGATTGCCCTTATTATTCTTTCCCACGATCTTCTCTTTCTGCTATGAGGAGCATCTGCTCACTTCTTTAGCGTTTCTTTGTTTTCTCGTTCATATGTGTGCGTACTGCCTGGACGATCTCTAACGATGAGTCAAGCGACTCGGCCTGTTGTAGTTCTCGTTGTGCGTTTCGCGTCTCGCCTAGCTCGGATAAGACTGATGCGTACAGGGCATGAAGATGAGCTGACTCTGGATTGGCCTGGACGCCCTGCGAGATAATGGCTCGTGCTAGTTCCTGATCGGGTCGGTTCATATAAATTGCGGTCAACTCAGAATATGGGCGAATATCTGTTGGCTCAATCTCTATGGCGCGCTTGTACGCTTGTTCAGCCTCCGCAAAGTTGCCGAGTAGACGGTTCGCAAAGCCGAAGCTAAACCAGATACCGGGGTAGTTGGGGTCAATCTCTATGACGCGTTGATAGTGAGGAATGGCTTCAGCCAAACGTTCACGACGCATCTCAATATTGCCCAGGCCACCCTCAATAGCTTTCTCTTCGTCAGGTGTCACAACCATAGTTTTCGCCGTAAGTAACTCTGCCTCTGCTTCGTCGTGACGCTGCATACCAAGATAGAGTTCGCCAAGCAGCATATGACCTGCCGCCGTATTTTGTGTTTCAACTGCCTCTTGTAACGTTGCTTCGGCACGTGTTAGAAACAACGTTTCGCGTTCAGTCATGCCCTGATCTGCGTAGTTGTAGGCAAGGCCAACAAAGGTTGCGCCGAGGCGTCGGAGCAGTTCGCCCTTGTTCTCTGAAAAGCGTTGTACCATACGTTCAAGGTACACAATGATGCGTTCTGGATTGCCTGCGAAAACAGCACGTCCATAAGCTTCTTCGTTGATCTGACGATCTAAAGGTAGCTTCACAATAAGCGCGTCGTAGAAGTGTAGCAATTGTGTGACGCGCCATGTCAGCTCTTGCAGAGTGGCATTGACATCTTCGTCACGCTGCTTCATTTTGGCATCAATCGCGTCTTCGTACTCTTGAATGCGCTTTTGCAGTTCTGAAATTGAGAGACCCTGGATGTTCGCACCCTCATCGGTGCTCTGTTGAATACGCCAACCAGCAGGTGTACGTTCAACTGTGTAGTTTGTCCAGAACCAGTGCCTATTCGTCTCTTTATTGATCGCGGTCCCCATTGGTAATTCGCGTATTGTGCCGCCCAGTGGAGTATCAAGAAGCTCAACAGACCAGCCAAGCTCAACATCTTTGCGTGATGGAGTACGACTGACGGTTGACGTGGGCAACCAAAGCGCGCTTTGGCTACGTTCTTGTTCATGCACAAAGCCAAGTTCTATTCGTGCGGGGTGAGCCTCGTCGTACCATGCACGGTGTCGCTCAATCCACTCTTCGCGTGTGAGACTATTACGAATCTTGCTCCCCTCGGTAAGTAAATCGTAGGCTAGCCCATAATCGCCAAGTGACCATGCACCAAGGAAGTTGACAATAACTTCCTGGTCTTCTAGCTCTGGATTGATAAATGTTTGGCCTTTGTCCTCACCAATATCGGTAGCCTGAAAGACAAGTTGATTGATGGTTGGAAGACGGTTACGGTAGTCTGCATTCGGCTCGACTCCACGCCATGTATTGATAGCAAGTGCCTCCTCGATCAGGCGTTTGCCTTCCGCGAGTGTGCAATCGACTACAACAACGTCAGGCATTCTCGCACGCATACTCGCGATGCGTTGTTCGACTGCACGTTTGCTGACGGTATCGACAAAGGCATCTTTGATGCCCTCTTGCCAGAAATCGAGCAAGAAGCCAAGAATGCGTACTTCACTATAGTCGTATCCCTGTTCCCAGAACAGCAATAATTGTACTTCACCCTGCTCACGCGATTGGGTGACGGAGCCTTTCCAAAAGCGTGGTGCGTGAGACACGTTGAGTTGAATCGCTGATGCTTGTGCGATAGGTGGTGTCCACTGCGCATAAATTTTTGCGGCATCAAGGCGCAGAAGTGAACGTCGTGCCTCTTTGCGTACCTCTTTGTTGGGACTAAATGCGTTGAGTGCTGTCAATATATCGGCTGCATCAAGGGTTTGTGCCTTGACCAGTGCTTTGAGTAGTGCCATTTGCACATCTTCTGAAAGGGCCGTGATGTTCTTCAGCGCATCTTCTGCCTGTGCTGGTGTGGTAGTGCTGCGTATCTGTTGTGCTAGCTCCTGATGGTGTTCAAGTATGTGTTGTAACTGGATATTTTCTTCGTCTGAAATGGTCGTGTTTTGTTCTTCTTTTCGTGCCATGATCTCTGTTTTTTCTCCTCGCGTTGTTCACGCAACGTCTACGATTGTACCACGAAGCGTCTCAAGAGTCGAGAAGTATCTTGCACAAAAATGTCTGCCAGCGATATATCGCTGGCAGACATTTTTGTGCAAGCTGAGGCACCTACATTACTGCTTGCACATTTGCAGGAGCTATAGGACTAACAAGCTGCACCTGCTTTTGTGTATCAGCCGACGAAACTTCCACGGCTTTTTTGGGGACGAAAGTTGTTTTCGCCACCATCAAAATGTAGAGCGGGAAGGCTGCACAGTAGAAGTATGAGGGCAGGCTGCGCCACGCGAAAAAGAGTGGCACAACAGCTAGCAGCATCGCTGCCTCTGGATGCCTCCGACAAATGCGCCAGTACCAGACTAGTGTACCGAGCATTGCAATCGCTTCAAGAATACTGTAGACGTGCTGTGGCAGGTAAGGAATCAAGTGTGTCACGCTCAGGTCAACAATACCTACGCCCATCGGAAACATCAAAGGGTCGAGTGGCGCGAGGATACCAGCCATCCACCCCTGCGGATTCCATAGAATGAATGGCAAGTTACAGGCGAGAAAGACACCTCCTGCAATCGTCAGGCGATACAGCGTTTCTTTGAGTCCATGTTGACGGAACAGAAGAATGGCATAGAACGGCAAAAAG
This sequence comes from uncultured Ktedonobacterales bacterium, assembly GCA_964657325.1. GTDB lineage: Bacteria > Chloroflexota > Ktedonobacteria > Ktedonobacterales > Ktedonobacteraceae > JBBQVS01. Next base: position 8,007 of record CAZZVE010000020.1, on the reverse strand, counting down.
AACCATGCAGTTTGTTTCGTTGCCAATGCTAGTCCTAAGATGAGCGCAGAACTCCAACGACGTTCACGTAAGAACCAGGCCAGTATAACTAGCAACATGCTAAACACGTCAAGGTTGCCACCAACGGTAGAGGTCCACATGGGTACGTTTGCCAGTGCAAGGAGCAGGACCCATGGACGCAGTTCGCGGCGAGCGAGTTTCCAACCAATCGCAATGAGTGCTAGATAACTCAGCAGGTAGAATGGCAGTACATTGTAGTCTTTAAATAAGACGAACGGTACAAGTGTGAGAAAAGAGAGTGGTGGATAACTAACCTTTGCCTCAAATTCAGGCATACTTTTTGCCCGCAGATCAGTATCAAGCACGGATTGCAGGTCGCTCATAGATGGATAGTCTATACGGTTTTTGAATTGTCCGGTACGCAGTGGCGTAGTCCAATCTGGTTGAATTGGGAAACGCCTTGCCAGATCAATCATATTAGAATCGGTATATGGGTTGTGTCCCTCTATTAGTAGAATAGCTGCATTTGTGTCAAGCGAGGTACCATCATTAGAAAATTGTGGTGGTAGAAAGCTCATCCATATGCTGCGTCCCAACTCGATACCACCTGCTATTGTAACAAGAAGTGTTACAATAAGTAGGATACGCTGTAAGCGCGTTGGATGTTTTCGTGTATACAATGCTTGTTTGCGTGCTGGACGAAATGCCATCCAGATGGCATAAAAACTTCCCAGGATAAGTATCAGGGGAATGAGTGAACCAAAAGGCTGTATATATGGAAAGTACAAGTTATGATCTATTTCGTTGATTGCTTGTAAGACCAATGCGAGGCCAATCCAGGTGGCACGACGTTGTAACTCTACGACGAGACGATTGTCAGGCGACACATCTTCGGTGAAGAAGTATCGCATCCACCTATATGACGGCCAATTCTGATGCAACGCTTTTGGTCGAGTCCTCTGTATGGGGACAGATCGCTGTTCCATTATGTGCATGTTCGCGCGTCGTGCTTGAGTCTGTACGCGCTCTACCTCCCGTCGAAGTACCGAGAATGTTCTACGAAGTAAGCTGACAAGGGGTTTTCTCGGCCCACATCTTACAACGAAGCGGAGAAGAATTGCGTCACAAATTGAGGGGGTTTGTTTGCGTTACAATGTCAAACGGAAGTACAACTCACGGTGTTGTAGCTCGAAACCAAGTGCTTCATACAGGTGAATTGCGGAGGTATTATGTTCCCATGTGTGCAGGTCGAGTGCATTCAAGCCGTATTCTGTTCGTGCGAATGAAATAATATATTGCATCAATTGACGAGCGATGCCTTGTTTACGATAAGTAGGATCGACAACGACACGTTTTACGTAGCCAACGGCATGGAACGTTTCTTGTGCAGGCAACATAAGCTCTGCTTTCGCAACAACGACCTCAAGCTTTTCGCCAAGAAAAATAACGGTTCGTTCATGCGTAGAAGGATCAACCGAGCCAAAGTACTTCTCCATATCGCGGTGAATATCGCGCGTAGGAGAAGCACTAAGAGCGTCAAGGCGTTCGATGTGAGGAAGATCGGCTGAGGTTGCAATACGTACCGTCAAGGGCGTTATTAATGGCTCGTTCAACATAAAGATGTCCTGGCATAACATACTACAGAAGCTTTTACGGTTCTTTTCGACGTGGCAGCATGAGCAATGAGACAAGCGCATAGCCTGCACATGCAAGCAAGAGAAGGGCATAAACGATATTTTCGCCATCACCTGACGGTGTATGCAGTGTTGAGATACCATACCAGAGGAGTGAGATTCCCCACCACAAAAAGCCAGCAAAAACGATAAAGAGCAAAATGGTGCTCATGAGTTTCTTGTTCATAATACGTATAAATCCTTTGGACAATAGGGCAAGGGCGCCCACAAGGGGAACGTCCCTCCTATACACGAGGTCGGTTCCCACGCTGTCTAGTTGTATGGGAGGGGCGTTCCCCTTGCGGGCGCCCTTGCTCCACTTCCCTATATATTTTCACTCCTATTATAGCACAAGTGCGGTATACACGGCATCATGTATAGCAGCACGAAACCTACCCCAATCGCTCCAATTGCCTCCTATTTCGCGGCTCGGTTTATGGTCGATATGTCTTAGCGTGTTCGCCAATTGCGGCAAATCCTCAACTGAGACTTCGCGGAACGCTTCTACACGTTCGCTTTCATCTAATGCGCCCAAGGTCCCGCTGACTTCATTCAGCAGAAAGGCGAAGGTGTAAAAGACAGGCGTTTTGTCGTCTCCATTGCGATAGTATGCAAGTGCGGCTAAAAAACGGCTTACGTTGACTTTCAACCCCGTTTCCTCGTGTGTTTCACGGAGTAGCGCATCATAGACACGCTCACCATAATTAATGCCACCTGTGAGCAGACGATAAGCATCATTGGGGTAAAAGGTTTTGATTGCCGTAATCAAACGCCCATCACGACGACGTATAACCATACACACTTCGCCGTAGCGGTCAGTTGCGTTTAATGGATCGAACATTGTACTAATGCCGAGGTCGATATCGCGAACGAGCGGTGCGCTATAGGTAACGGCAAGCTGCGCAAGTTCGTCCTGTATCTCCTGCGAAAGCGAAGGAAACATAGTAAGCGTGTCTCCATATTCTAAATTTTTATTTTTGAAGCAATCGTTGTGCTACGTGTACTCCATCTTCAAGGGCAAGGTGCGCACGTCCGCCCACGAAGGCATCGCCACAGAAGGCAAGGCCAAGTGGTAGCGTAACTGCGAGTAGTGCATCTGCATCAGCTTTTTCCGATGGTAAGGCATAACGCCAGTATTGTACATCGGTAAACATAGGTGCTGTAAGTTGCTCATCGACAAGCGTTGAGACAAGTTGAGCAACATTCTGGAAAAGGATTGTTTGTGCAGTCTCGCGGTGTTCTTTACTATAGGAGGGTGCCATCTGCGCAATGAGAAGCCCTGAACCCTCAGGAGCGCGTTCCCGTGCCTTTTCGTGTTCCCAAGCCAACCATGAGATTGGATGTCCCTTATCAGTGTTCACGAGCGCATAGTAAGGGCGTGTTTGGGGGGTTGGCTTATAGCCTAGCATGACAGAGATGAGTGGATTATACTTCGCTTTTCCTAGTTGTTCAATGATGGTTTTTCCCTGCTCCTGGACAAACTGGCTCGCCTCAATCAAACTGATAGCCTGTGTTGCTGGCATAGTGATAAGGAGTTGATCAAAATGCCCCAGTGTCTTATTATCGGCTCCAAGAACTGTCCAGCCTGTATCTGTCTGTTGTACGCGTCCAACAAGTGTTTCCAGGCGAACGTCTAGCCCCTCTGCCATGCGCTTGGAGAACGAGGTAAAGCCGCTACGATATGACCACTTTGGATCAGCGTTTTGCTTCGGGTCACCTTCCTGAATATGCCCCTTGCCGTCGAAAATCCATACAGGTTTTGCGATGTCGAGCAGGTCGGGTGTTGGAAATCGTTTTGTAATCCATTCGGTACTCAGGTCGCTCCCACCTTTGAAGTATTGTGCGCCGTGATCGTAGATGAAACCATCGCGTTTGCGTGTTGCGGCACGTCCACCAACACCAAGACTCTTTTCAAAGAGCGTGACGGTACAGCCTGCGTCCTGTAGCGTATGAGCGGCGGCGAGGCCACTCATACCCGCGCCGATAATGGCGACGGTAGTCATAGATGTTTCTCCCTTACATCAGGCATCTGATGAATGTTGATAACGTAGAGCGGTAGGGGCGGCAATTCATTGCGCCCAAAGATGGGTTGGGAGGGGTCCACGTTGCCACAAGATACGTATTGGGGACGATTGCCCCACCGCCCCCATCTTTAGGCGCAATGAATTGCCGCCCCTACCGCCGTCGTATTCCTATGCGTGTTTGCGTGTCTCTTTCCAGAGGAATGAGCGCGCTAGCATCTCTTCCGCGCTTTTCATCGAAAATTCGGTGACGTTGCCGCCCATGATGTGAGCAACCTCGCGCACACGTTGCTCTGGTCGCAGTTCGTTGACAATCGTCATGGTGCGGTTGTCGAGAATCTGCTTGTTTACATTGTAGTGCGTATCAGCAAATGCTGCTATTTGTGGGAGGTGGGTAACGCAGATAATCTGATGGTTACGGGTGAGTTGCCAGAGCTTTTCACCAACGACCTGCCCACTGCGACCACTGATACCGGAGTCGATTTCGTCAAAGATGAGCGTTGGTGTGGCATCTGCATCAGCAAGGATGGTTTTGAGCGCGAGCATGAGACGCGAGGTTTCGCCGCCGGAAGCAATCTTGGTGAGTGGCTTAAATGGCTCGCCGGGGTTAGGTGCAATCAGGAACTGTACATGGTCAATACCTGTGGTGTCACAGGCGTAGAGCATTTCTTGTTCGTCATCAAGCGTTACAGGCACGCCGTTTTCATCGGGAACTTGCATTATCTCAACCTGGAAACGTGCACGACGCATGTTAAGGTCGTTCAGTTGCTCTTCCATCGCTGACGCTAACAACGTTGCGGCCTTCTTACGCCGTTCGGAAAGTTCCTGCGCAATTTCGCCTATCACATGGCGAAACTGTCCATCCTGCTGCTGCAAACGGGCGATAATCTCGTCACGATTGGTGATGGTTTCAAGTTCGGCCTGATCTTCTATGGCACGCTGTAAAATCTCTTCGATGGTAAAGCCATATTTGCGTCTCAGTTTAGCAATGAGATCAAGGCGTTCCTCGATCTCAGCAAGGCGACGTGGATTGTCCTCGATATCGGATTCATAACTACTGATGCTTGCCGCTACGTCTTCGAGGTGATAGATGGCTTCCGCGAGGTTATCGGCCTGTTCTTCCATGCTATCATCGAGGCGAACAAGGTCTGTGATACTGCGTTGTGCGACGCGCAGTTGGTCGAGTGCTGGCTTGAAGTCGTCGCTCCCAATGTCAGAGCCTTTGATTGAGCCATAGATGAGAGTGCAGAGTTCGCGCAGTCGCTCAGCATTGTTTAACACCTTGCGTTCGGCCTCTAACTCTTCGATTTCGCCTTCGTGGAGTTCAGCTCTCTCGATCTCATCAATCTCGAAGCGTAGAAATTCAGCACGACGAATCTGGTCACGCTCGTTTTGCTGTAGTGATTGTAGCGTTTTACGTGCATTGCGCCATTCAGCAACTTTCGCGCCAAGTTGTTCACGCAACGAAAGTGTTTCAGCATAACGATCAAGAAAGTTGACGTGTTGCTCTGGACGTAGCAGGCTCATGTGCTCGCTTTGCCCGTGAATATCAACGAGCCAACTTGCAACCTGCTGTAGTACCTGCTGTGAGAGAGCACGCCCATTGATGCGTGCGACTGTCCTGCCTGAACGGTGAATGTCACGCGAGAGAATCAGGTGTCCATCTTCAGGTGAGATACCGTATTCATCGAGCAGAGTGGCAAGGGCAACGCGAGCATCAGCACTATTCGCGTCACCTTGAGCATTATTTTCTGCGTCATCGAGTACCTCAAACAGTGTTGTTGCGCCATGTGAAGAGGTCTCGGCTGAGGCGTCCAGGTGTTGCCATTCTGTGCTTGGAGCTGGAAGTTCTTCGATAGAGAAGACACCTTCAACGGTGGCACGTTCACAACCAGCGCGCACAAACTCGGCACCGATTTTTCCACCGAGGAGTGCGTTCACGGCGTCAATAATGATTGATTTACCTGCACCTGTCTCACCTGTAAACACATTAAAAAGGCGATTCAGGTGGAGGTGAAGTGTGTCAATGATAGCAAAGTCTTTAATATGTAGTTCAAGTAGCATGTTCGTCTTTGGTTGCCTGTGTACTGTCGTTAATTAACTTTTGCGTAATAACTTGATAAAAATAGGTCGCGGGTCGGCGTCTTAGAAATTGAGCTTCGTATTCGCTTCTTTGCACGGTGATGATCGCACCATCCTGAATTTCGCGGTTCATCTGTCCATCGGCTGAAAAGACGCCTGCCTGTGAATTTGTGAATATTTGTATTTTTACTTTGGCTTCGGGTTGTAAAACGAGTGCGCGATCAAAGGCCAGATGTGGCGCGATAGGTGCAAGTACAATACTCTTCACCTGTGGGTGTAGCAATGGACCCCCCACAGCCATATTATAAGCGGTAGAACCGGTTGCCGTCGAGAGTATCATGCCATCAGCATATGTGTTGCTGTAGTGATGGTCGTCTATCCATACATGCATATTGACCACACGAGGCCATGTACCACGCGCGATAACGATATCATTGAGCGCGAGAAATTCTTCTTTTTTGCCGTCTTGTTCAAGGACCGCGTGCAGAAGTGCCCGCTTGTCTGTCCACACTGAATGATCGCGTTCGAGGTAGTGATTGAGTTGTAATGTAAGTTCGTGTGGTTCAAGTTCTGTGAGAAAGCCCACGCGTCCAAAATTCACGCCTACAATAGGCACATCGACAACTGCGCAAAGACGAGCCGCATTTAGAATAGTGCCATCGCCACCTAAGACAATGACCACATCGCAGCCATGCAGCGAGGGATCATCACCCTCTTCCATTTCCTTGCTAATGTCGATGATGCGTACCTCATGGCCTTGCTGTTGGAGTACAGGGGCAAGTTGGGCAGCAACATTCGCCGTTTCCTGTTTACGTCCCTGGTAAAATATGGCAATCGTATTCACAACACACTCCCAATAGGCTACTGTCTGAAGCCACTGTCATGGTACGTCATAGGTCAACGCTTGTCAACTATGCTCGGTAGATGGATGAT
>CAZZVE010000020.1:0-1198 GCA_964657325.1 uncultured Ktedonobacterales bacterium | reverse complement strand
ATTGCCACACAATTTATTCATTTTTGTGTTCTAATTTTTCTTGAGCGAACCAGAAGGCGTCTTCTTTGGAGTGTATCAGTCCATCGGCTCGTGCTTCGGCGATTTGCTCAAGAAGCTGACCGATGACGGGGCCTTGTTCGAGGTTGAGTTTGCGTATCAGTTCTTCGGGTTGTACGAGATGTGGTGGTAGCGTTACCTCTCGCTCACGGATATAACGTGTGAGCAGGAGGCATACTGTGGCGAGATGGTTTTCCCATGCTTCTGTGAGTGGGTCGGGACCGCGCATAGCGAGATGATCGGCGAGCGAGACGAGCGCGACGGGAATACCGACAGGTCCTAAATCGACAAAGTAGCGACGAACGGCGCGAGCTGTGATAGGGTCATGGCTCAATTGACCTGGACGCATATGATTGGCGACAATCTGCCGAATCAGGCGCTGTTCCTGCGTACTCAAACTCAGGCGTCGGGCGATAGTTTGCACAAGCGGAACACCCGCTTGCGGATGTCCATAAAACGTAATTTTGCCATCCTCTTGTATGACTTGCGTCGTCGTCTTGCCGATATCATGTAGTAGTGCTGCCAATTTCATTACAGGCGAGGTGATGCTGGCAAACTGAAAATACCCTGCTTGCTCCGCTTCATGGAGCAATGCCTGTAGTTCCAACATATCGTCACGGCCCTTTTCTAATGAAGTCTCGTTCATCTCTGATGGCGTCAATGTCAGGAGCTTTGCCAAGCGTTCAAGTGCCGCGACGGTGTGTAGCGAATGATCGAACACGTCCCAATGATGTAATCCTGGTTGTAACATACCACGTGCAGGCGTAAATTCAGGGAATAGGGCAGCAAAAAGACCATAGGAGTCAAGCAGGTACAAACGTTCGGTTGCACTCTCTGGTTCCAATATCTCGTACAGTTCGGCGCGTATACGTTCGGGTGCCGCGATGAGCAGGAGTGAAGCGTCACGCTGTATAAGTTGTTGTGTATGTTCTTCGATGGTGAGGTTATAACGTGTGGCGAAACGGATAGCGCGTAGCATACGCAGAGTGTCCTGTTTGAATACATCATCTTTGACTACTTTAAGTGTGCGTGTCGCAAGGTCTGACGCGCCCGAAAGTGGGTCGATCAAAGGGAGTGGCGTATGTTCTATAAAGGAACGGACCGCTTCAGATAGTGGACTGGCAATAGCATTGAGAGTAAA
>CAZZVE010000019.1:31325-55190 GCA_964657325.1 uncultured Ktedonobacterales bacterium | reverse complement strand
ATTTTTTGGAGTTGTTCGGGAGTGATGGATTGACGACCATCACAGAGGGCACTGTTAGGGTCTTGATGCACCTCGATGATGAGGCCATTGGCTCCGGCTGCTATGCTTGCGCGTGACATCGTAGGAACGAGTTCACGTTTTCCTGTCGCATGGCTGGGATCGACGATGATGGGGAGATGTGTCAATTCGTGGAGTAGGGGAACACAGGAGAGGTCAAGGACGTTGCGCGTTTGTTGATCGTAGCTGCGGATGCCACGTTCACAGAGGATAACGTTAGGGTTGCCAGCCGCCATGATGTACTCAGCCGCCAATAACCATTCGTCAATCGTTGAGGAAAGGCCACGTTTGAGCAGAACGGGACGCTTCTCAGTATGGCGTCCAGCTGCTAGTAGTAGTGGGAAGTTTTGCATGTTGCGGCTCCCGATTTGCAGAATGTCGGCATGCTGTGCAACCGTCTCAACCAAATCCGGCTCCATGACTTCCGTGATAATCGGCAGGCCGGTTGCTTCGCGTGCCTCTGCTAAGAAGTGTAGCCCTTCGACACCAAGACCCTGGAACTGGTATGGTGAGGTGCGTGGCTTGAATGCTCCACCGCGCAGAATATGCGCACCCGCGCGTTTAACTGCGTGGGCAGTGTGAAGAAGTTGTTCTCGATTCTCAACGGCACACGGACCAGCAATAATGGTGGGTGTTGTGCCCCCAATTATCACCTGCTCACAGTCATGGCCTGTACCAACAAGAACGCTGGTGTCTTCGGCCTTAAACGCACGGCTTACCAGCTTGTACGCTGTTTTGACACGGGTGATGCGCTCGACTGCTGCTTGCTCGTTCAGTAGAGTATGTGCTTCGCGGTCAATGGATGTACCATCAAGGACTATAAGCTCGTGTCCATCCACTATGGTAGCAGTGATGGGATGCAGACTTCCTGTGACGCGGCATACCTGTGTCATGAGTTGTGTACGTTCTTCGCTTGTGGCTTGGCTACGAATGGTGATAATCATGGAACAAATCCTCTTTTCATGTTGTGGGCGTTGGAACCCGTACAAATTTTGAGAAACAAAAAAGCAGAGGTTGTTTTCCTCTGCTTTCCCAGCACGCTGGTGGTGTTTGTCGTTCAGCCTAAAAAGGCCCACCATCATGCTGGGGGGCTAAACCAATAATAAAAGCTATTTTGTTGTACTGGTTGTTTGTAGCTGAACATCTTTATAATTCCGTAAACTTTCTCGACCGTATCTTTTTGGTCTCTGTTTTGATTATAGAGACTCTTACCAAATAAGTCAAGCATAATTCATCAAGAATAAGAAAAAAGGTCATGGTCGCGGTATTACCGCGACCATGACCTTTTTTCTTATTCTTAACTTACCTCTTCTTTTGGCGACGCTGACTGGTGCGATACTGCTGATAGAGCGTATCGTCCGTACCTTTGACGCCTTGGCGCACCGTTGGTGGTATGACCCGCTCCCCCGATGACGTTGTACCATTGTTTTTTGTTTGTGCTTGACCTGTGCGCCTTTGGGCACCTGTAGCACCGCCAAGACTGCGAGGAATGAGATCGAAGCGTGCAAGAAGAACAAGGATAATGACGAGGGATGCCAAAAACACAATCGTCGATGTATTCACGTGCAAGGTGCCACCAAAGAGGTTAAACTGCGTCAGTTGTTTTTCCAGCCCAAGATACTGCAGAAATTTTTGCTCGTACAGGCCGAGAAAATCTGCGGCAATAAGGTAGACGCCCATGCCAATGATGTAGCGCGTCTTAAACAAACTCGGTGGCTTGGCTGGCTTAGCCGCAGTAGTTGTCGCCGTGCTTTTACTTTCAACCACAGGACTTTTGCTCGTTTTAGCAGGGACCGTTCCAATAGCTTCTACTGGTACTTTACCGCGTGTTGCGCGAGCGAGACGTGCTTGCACAACCTCAGATTCTTTTGTCTCTTTTGGTATGGTGTCTTGTTCGCTCTTTTTTACTGTAGAGAAAAAGCTTGGTAGCTTGCGCGATGGCTTCTCAATTGGCTCTGGCGTAGGAACGATGAGCGGTTTTGGCTCGTTGATAGTTGCTGTACTTACAGTATGCTCAACTTCGCCATTTTCCACTTCGTTGTTTGAAGATGTGACGAGAATCGGCTTATTGCGTTGTGAGCGTGCTGTCCGTCTCGTACGTTTGCTACTGGAATATTCTTGACTCATGCATGACCTCCCGAACGGTCTGAATTGTACTGATTGAATGTGCCATCGTTATAGGAATCGTCCTGATCGGGTACGATATTTTTTGTAATGTTTGTCTGACTTGGAAACTCGCTTTGTGGTGCTACTGCGTTATCTGGCTGGAGTTGTTGTGGTGCAGGCTGATAATACGGCGGCAAAACATTCGAGTACGATGATGAAGATGGGGTCACTGGTCGCACAGAAGAAATGGGCGGTAAGGATTGTGATGCAATAGATGGTGGCGGTTGCATCGGTTGCGGTTGTACAGATTGCATTGCGGGCGTATCTACTGCCTCGATACCTGCGCGCGCTATCTCATCATCGCGCCCAGGAGCGTTGCCTCCACTCACGCCGATGCCTCCAATGGTTGCGCCAGCTACACGAATAGGCCAGCCACCAGCCGCCATAATAAACTTTCCCTCGGTCATCGTTGCCATACTTGAGGCAAAACCTGGGATGCCAGCTCCCCACTGCGCAACCGCGTCGGTGGACTGATTAAACATAACGGCGGTGCTGGCCTTGGCAATACTGATATTTCCAGTTGCCCAGCCATAGGGAGACATCATACGCTCAAAGAGGACTAGATGGCCTCCGGCATCAACAATCGCAATACTAACAGGACTACGTAGTTCTCTAGCACGTTGTTTGCTGGCCTCTAATATTTTCCGTGCTGTGTCGATAGACATGCTCACGCCCGATTTACTCCTTCTAACGCGACGGTATTTTTGTAGCGATTCTTTGGCGGCTTGCTGTGTTATGAACCTCAACGTTGCGCCTATTGTACATCATTCAACCTGTTTGAGCAATGTATCTGTGTTTATTACCGTTGCAAACTCTCGATGAAGGCTTGTCAAAGAGATTGTGTGCATGTCCTGGGGCCGTATATCGCTTTCTATTGTAGCTTTCGCGGTCAAAGGTGGCGGTTGCATCGGAAACGACATAGGTATCAAAGCCGAGTTTTCTTTTGAATGTGTTTGTTTACACAAGAGAAATGCGCTCTTTTACCCACACAAGTTTATTATACTTCTCTGTGACTAACTGTTGTGCCATGTCCCATTCTGATCGACTTAGTTCTTCCTGTACAAAGTGTGTTTGCAAGGCTTCCGCAAAGCCTGTAACGAATGCTTCACCGACTTGCTCTCTTGTAATAGTTGGATCAAATGTATGTAGTGGTGTTGTTTTTGTTTGATACAGAGCTAGTGCTTCGGCGCGTGCAGCTTCGGTGGGAAAACGTAAAAATGAGAAGAACTCGCTAGAACGGTCGTCGAGTGGTAATGATCCCTGCTGAAGCAAGGCATCATCCTTCCAGACTTGTGCGCTGCCAATGATTTTGAAGCCACTTGCAGTCAAGTCTGCCTGCGTCGATGAGGAAAAACACGCCGCCGATGGATTTTTGCTGACGTGCTCCTCGCTAAGTTCTGATGCTATTCCAAGCTGTTGAAGGGCGGCCTGTAACCCTTGCGCGAGATAGGCATAGGCCGCGACAACGCCGGAAGGAACATTTTCGCGCTTGCCAATTACGAGGCTGTAGGTGAATTCGTCACGGTGGTAGACCGCGCGTCCTCCTGTGGGACGCCGTACAAGCGCAACGTTCTGCTGTTGACAACGCTCTTGCTCGATTTCGCGCTCAACATTTTGGAAGCGACCAAGCGTGATAGATGTCTGTGTCCAGCGAAATGTGCGCAGGGTAGGTGAGACTAATCCTTGTAGGTAGTGTGTCAGGATAGCCTCATCAATCGCCATATTCAACGCGGCGCCTAACGGTTCTGTGTTGACAAAACGGTATGTTGTAGACATGAGACACCTCCTCTGTAGGGACTTGTGAGGGTGTGCTAAAGCAGACCCGTATAGGAATTTTATCCTTACAACCCGCCGTGACTCTTGTACGGGTCTGCTTTAGCACACCCTCAGCATGATACATAGGTTCCTACATGCTACCCTTGTCTAGCATTAGCTGTTTTCCATTTTTCACGTTGTGCTTCACGTACCGATTCGGAGGCGGGCATATAGGTTGCTAAAAACTCATCTCGGAAGGCGACGTAGGTTCCGGCGAGGATAGCTATACGCAATTCACTGGCGAGACGCAACATGAAACGGATATTGTGAATACTACCGAGACGATAATAGAGTTGCTCTTCAGTGCGGGCAAGGTGATGGACATACGCTGCACTATAGTTACGGCATGTGTAACAATCGCAACCAACCTCAATAGGGTTGTGTTCGGCTCGGAAACGCGCTCCCTTGATGCTGACACGTCCCTGGCGCGTGAAGAGTCCTCCATGTCGTGCGACTCGTGTTGGTAGGACACAATCAAACATATCCATACCTAGTCCAACCCCTACCACAAGGTCTTCTGGTGAACCAACGCCGAGCAGATGACGCGGCTTGTTGCGAGGAAGTGCAGGTGTGACAACATTGAGCATCTCCCACATCATCGCTTTTGGTTCTCCAACGGAGAGGCCACCGATAGAGAGACCAGGAAAGGGCATATTGCCAATAGTTTCCGCGCTTTGTCTGCGTAGTTCTGGCTCGAAAGCACCCTGAACAATACCGAACAGGGCTTGTGCTGGATTATAGCGTTCTTTAGCAAGTAGCGCGCGCTCTTCCCAGCGATGAGTTCGTTCCATTGCGGCCTGGGCCTCTAAGGGAGCGCATGGATAAGGGGCACATATGTCGAGCGGGAGAATGATGTCCGCGCCTAATTCTGCCTCAATCTGCATCACGCGTTCGGGTGTAAGAGTGTGTGATGATCCGTCAAGATGTGATTTGAAGGTAACACCGTCCTCACTCAACTTGCGTAGATGGCCTAAACTCCACACCTGGAAACCACCGCTATCGGTTAGAATTGGACCATCCCAGTGCATGAACGAGTGGAGACCACCAAAGTCAGCGACCAGTTCGGAGCCTGGACGCAGCATCAGGTGATAAGTGTTAGAGAGAATAATTTGTGCGCCCGCGGCGTGAAGTTCTTCTGGCGCGACACTCTTCACGGTCGCCTGTGTGCCAACAGGCATAAAGATGGGCGTCTGAATCGTGCCATGTGGCGTCTGAATCGTGCCAGCACGCGCCCGTGTATCGGGACATTCCGCGTCAATTGTAAATGAAAATGGTGGCATATGTCTTCTTAATGTCTTTGTGTGTGTACAACATTTTGTGTTGAACTACATTCTTCAATTAGATGTGCTGTTAGGTGTATTCTCTCATCATCGTCAAGAGTGTATTCTGATTTCATTAATACAGGAGATTTCTTAACCTCGATCCATCAATATACATGAGTTCTTAACCAATTAAGCACTATTTTTGTGTAACCTGCATGCTATCATTTCTGTTAATAGAAATTTACGTAGTCCTTTACCTAAATTGCATCTCCTGATGTCATAACCAAGGGAATCAACGCATGTTGCATACGCAAGTTGTTGTAGAAGATGCTGTTATACAACCCCCTACTAGTGCTTCTAAAGAAAGAATTTTATATTATACACAGTGGCTCACTACCCAGACAGAGCAACAGGGTGCTGATTGGAAAAGGCAACGTGATGCATACAAAGAGATGGTTATGCAACCTGTGCAGGTAGACGGGCAGAATGTCTGTACCTTTGCACCATATCAAACTCGTTTTTCTGCATTGCAAACGATGACGCGAAGGCAAAAGCAAATGCTACAAATGCTTGGTATAGCCTACATACTTAGCCTTGTTATCTTTAGTACGTGGGGACTATTGAGCATTATTGCTGTATTGACATTGTTCTATACAATTGATCTTTTCGTTTATTGTTTTGTCTCTGTACGCATCATTGGTGAGTCAGATGTTGTACAAATTCCTGATGCACTCGTACATGCACTTGCTGATGTGGAGTGGCCTTCCTATACTATTCTTTGTCCACTCTATCACGAAACATCAGTTGTACCACAGTTCGTTCAAGCAATGAGGGCACTAGACTACCCCGTTGATAAGCTGCAAATTCTCTTCTTAACAGAAGAGGATGATGAAGAAACGCGTGGAGCTATCGAACGTCTTGATCTGCCCTCACACTTTGAGATTGTGATTGTTCCCGAAGGCCAGCCCCGAACAAAGCCGCGTGCGTGCAACTATGGCTTGTTAAAAGCAATTGGTGAGTATGTTGTCATCTACGACGCGGAGGATGTACCTGATCCATTACAACTCAAAAAGGCTCTATTGACATTTGCAGATCAAGGGCCGCAAACAGCATGTGTCCAGGCAAAGCTCAATTATTATAATGCAAACCAGAATATTCTTACGCGCTGGTTTACGGCTGAATATTCGGCTTGGTTTGACATGACGCTTCCTGGTTTACAGGTACTTGGAGTTCCTCTTCCTCTTGGCGGTACGTCAAATCACTTTCGTACCAACCTGCTCTACTCGGTAGGCGCATGGGACGCGTTTAACGTCACTGAAGATTGTGACTTGGGTTTGCGTCTTGGTTACTATAATTTGCGAACTGTGGTTATGGACTCAACGACATATGAGGAGGCCAATTCACAGTTTATAAACTGGATGCGACAACGCTCACGTTGGATTAAGGGATATATGCAAACTTATCTTGTACATATGCGTTATCCACTTGAGTATTTTCGAGAAGGCCGTATTCGTGAGTTTCTTTCATTGCAACTTATTGTTGGTGGTAAAAGTGCAATTCTGCTCATTAATCCTTTAATGTGGCTACTCGTGGCACTCTACTTCCTTTTTCATACATTTGTGGCTGGTGCCTATCACACCTTATATCCCACGCCCATTCTCTACATGGGATCATTATGTCTCATTTTTGGTAACTTTATGTATATCTACATTCATCTTATTGGATGCATAAAGAGCCGTAAGTTTAATATCGTCAAATGGTCTCTTACGATGCCATTCTATTGGGCAATGGCAAGTGTTGCAGCCTATATCGCGCTCTACCAGCTTATCTTCAAACCTCACTATTGGGAGAAGACACAACATGGTTTACATCTTCTTGCTGGAAAAGGCGAGATAATCAGCTATGCAGTAACGCCCCTCTCTTTAGCTGTCCCTGTGACACCATTCATCCCGAATACGCCACCCCTTAGCCCACTAACCGTAGAAGAAACGGAAGTTGAGACTATTGACTAACGAAAGCTTTTGACAATGACATACCCAGAGGACTCTGCTTTACAAGATACCAGTACTCTTGTGCTACCAGTCGTGAGCGAGAAGGTAAAGATAAGAATATATGCTTTACCCCACACTAATCGAGTGCAGCAAGAGTCGCTTAAGTACGATCCCTGGTTTCGTCTCACACTACTTGTGGCTTGCCTAAGCAGTATTGCTTCGCTCTGGTATTTTTTTCAAAACTATGAGATTTTGCTCACTGGTGATACCTATGCACATATGCTGATCGCACGCCGTCTTTTTGATAATTTAACTCCTGGTATCGCACAACTGGGTGGTATCTGGCTGCCCTTGCCCCATCTTTTAATGATTCCTTTTATATGGAATGACTATCTCTGGCATACAGGTTTGGCAGGCAGCTTTGCGGCAATGCCGTGCTATATTCTCTCGGCGGTGTATCTCTTTCTCACGGCCAGGCGCCTAACACATAATAGTCGTGCAAGTTTTATCGGGACATTAGCTTTTATTGGAAATCTAAACATTCTCTATCTCCAGACAACACCACTGAGCGAACTGATTCTCATCGTGACGCTTATCCTGGCGAGTTATTATTTCCTCGTCTGGGCACAAGAGGGAAAGCTGAAACACTTGGTTGCGGCTGGTGCTAGTACGTTCCTGGCAACGTTAGCACGCTATGATGCATGGGTTCTATTTCCTGCACTGCTACTCTTCGTTTTTGTAATTGGCAAGATGCGACGAACGTCTTGGTCGGAAATAGAGAGCAATCTGCTGGCATATGCCACTCTAGGAGGACTTGGTATCGTCTTATGGGTACTTTGGTGCCTTGTCATCTTTAAAGACCCATTGTATTTTCAGCATAGTGCCTTCTCGTCACAGGCACAGCAGCAAAGCCTGATTAAGCTTCACTATCTGTTTACCTATCATGATCTCTGGCAGTCAATACGTACCTACATTGTAGCTTCTGCATGGAATGTGGGAAGTATACTGCTGTTTTTAGGAGCGGTGGGGTGTGCGATTTTTTATAGTAAACGTCATCTCACTCCCGAAACAGTAGCAGCCTCGGCTCTCCTCGTTCCGCTTGCTTTCTACGTATTTTCACTCTACACAGGGCAAGCTGCTCTTTTTGTGCCAGGAGCCTCACCTGCTCATGCTCCTTATGATATGACCTTTTATAACACGCGTTATGGTGTACAAATGGTGGCACCGACGGCAATCTTTATCGCGATTCTGGCAAGCATAGATACAAAGGTTTGGTTGCGTAACTTTCTTCAGATAACGTTGTGCTTAATAATTGTCGTGCAAATGTTTTCGATGGCCTCTACTGGTATTATTTCTCTACAGGACGGTCAATATGGGCTAGACTGTGCGCCGTTGCATCCCATCGTTGTGTATCTCGCACAGCACTATGCAGGTGGAAAGCTTATGACTGATACGTTTACCTCCGGCACAAATTCTGTGGGTTTGGATGTCGGGGTGAATTTCAAAAGTGTGATTTATGAAGGCTCTGGTAATCTTTGGAGGCAGGCACTGAGAAATCCCGCTTCCATTGTGGATTGGGTTGTCGCTAATCCAGAGGACAAGCGAGATCTTGTTGCGCAGGGTAGCCACATAAGTGAACCCTTATTCCTCTCTCAATTTACACTTGTAGTGCAAGAGCAGAGTGGTCTCAGTCTGTATCATCGCAATGGTCTTGGTCCACTTCCCACGCGTCCCGTTCCATCTGGCTTGCTGACCGAGCATCGACTCTGTGGTTTGAGCGGCCCAATTGCTCATATACCACAGTCTACCATAGCTCATGTTATTGCTTATAGAAAAAATATTTCTGCTTTATCTGATAAGAGAGTGAAAACACTATGAAAAAACTGCGAACCAACTCAAATTTGCTCAAGTTTGCACTCGTGGTTTTGTTATTCTTTAGCTTGCCCATACTTGCAGTAGAACGAACGGCACTACAAGGGGTTGCAACACAGGTTTTCTCATCAAAAAATGTTATACAGGCGCAAAAGCCTGTAGCAACAGCACTTCCTAAAGCACCAACAGTTGGTAGTGACTGGACAATGTATCTACATGATCCAGAACGAACCTCAGCAACGAAAGAAACTATTCTTTCGCCTGAAAACGCATCGCAACTCAAGAAGTTATGGTCATTCAATACCGGTGATATTGTGGCGGCCTCAGCAGCAGTTGTAAATGGGATTGTCTATATTGGTTCATGGAATGGCTATGAGTATGCTCTTGACGAAATGACAGGAAGACAACTCTGGAAGACGTTTCTTGGCACGACAACCACACGTCCCGTCTGTGATCCAAATCAGGTTGGTATTACCTCGTCTGCGTCAGTTGAGAATGGTACGGTGTATGTTGGGGGTGGTGACGCATATTGGTACGCCCTTGATGCGAAAACAGGAAATGTGTTATGGAAAGTATTTACTGGCGATAACAGTGCTGAGGGTGGACATTATAATTGGTCTAGCCCACTACTCTATAAGGGATATGCATACGTAGGTATTGCTAGTGAAGGTGACTGTCCGCTTGTGCCGGGACAATTATTGAAGATAAGCTTAACAACTCATACAATTGTTCAAACGCTGAACCTTGTGGCTGATGGGGAAATTGGAGGAGGCATCTGGACATCCCCTAGCGTAGACCCTACCACAAATACTATTTTTATCGCATCAGGAACCGCAACTAGTTATGAGGAGCGCTTGGCGCAGGCAGTTTTTTCACTCGACGCTACTACTATGCAAGTTAAATCCGTCTGGACACTGCCTACGGCAGCTGCAATAGGCGATTCAGATTTTGATACAACACCCATTCTTTTCAAAGACACAAATGGTAATCCGTTGGTCGCCTCTGTTAACAAAAATGGAACACTCTATGCGTTTAATCGCAATAATATTGCGGCAGGACCAGTCTGGAAACAAAATGTTGCTGTGCCCGGTATGTGTCCTAGATGTGAAAATAGTACGGTTTCGTCGAGTGCGTTAGGACAAGGAACACTTTATGTCGCTGCGGGTGATACTGATCTCGATAAGCAATATGTGCGTGGTTCTGTAGGTGCTTTGGACCCAACAACCGGAAAGTATCTCTGGCATTATCGGGCTGCCGGACCGGTACTAGGCTCGCTTGTCTACACGAATGGTTTAATTGTAGCGGCGGCAGGACGTTATCTGGAGGTACTAGATGCGACAACTGGAGCCACGTTGTACACATTTCGTACTAAAGAGGTTATTTACTCAACACCTGTTGTCTCGCATGGACAGATTTTTATGGGTAGTTCTGATGGCAATGTGTATGCCTTTAGCCTTCCATCACAGGCTGTACAACCCAGTTCTGCTACACAATGCATGAGTGGATGGGTATGCCAGGATATTGGTGCTCCTGTTCTCGTTGGTTCTAATCAGTCAACGAACAAGACTATCACCATAACGGCTGGTGGAAGCGGTATTCTTCATACTTCTGATCAGTTTCACTTCGTTTCACAAAGCGTGAGTGGTGATACACAGATTACCACTCAAGTGCTTTCTGAGCAGACAACAGGTGTTGGTGGTGCTGCGCAAGTGGGGTTAATGGTACGCCAAAGAAATGACCCTGATGCTCCATATTATGGTGTGTTTCTTGTCAAAGGTGTTGGACTAGTTGTGCAATATCGTACTGAATTCGGTGGGGAGGTGCAGAAAGATATTCAAATGCCTGCTGGAAAAGTGCCGCTATACCTACGTATTATGCATATCGACGAGCAGTTTCAAGCTGAAGCTTCGCTAGATGGTGAACACTATACAGCCATATTGGGCAGTGTTGCGACTATGGCTTTACCAACTACCGTTGACTATGGACTTGTTGTGAGTTCAAACGAGATCGAAACGCAGCAAACGGCGGTATTTAGCCTACCTACTATCCATGCCTCTACCACTGCCGACTCTGGCTTTATGCCTACCACCACAGATTGTCCTATTCCGTGGTCTTGCAATGATATAGGCAACCCTGCTAGTATCGGTGGTCAATCTTTTAGCAATGGTAAATGGACGATTCGCGGGTCAGGCGCGGATATCTGGAATGATTACGACCAGTTTCATTATGTATGGCAGCATATAAGTGGAGATGGAAGTATAACAGTGCATATAACAGCACATCAAGCTTCGGCTTCTTATGCAAAGATTGGCATCATGGTGCGTGAAAATCTACTCCCTGATTCTCCTTATTATGCCGTATATATTGAATCCGGCAACGTCAAAAATGGTATTGGAGTAGAGGCACGTTATCTTCAAGGGCTTATTAGTGGTCAATATGCAGGTGTAACCGGTCTTGCTCCAGGTGATGTGTATCTACGAATTGTGCGCTCAGATGATGATAAAACCTTTAACTCTTACTATTCTTATGATGGTGTAAATTGGAAGTTTATTGATGTATCTACCATTACAATGAAGATGGATCATGTTGTAGTAGCAGGTGTTGCTATCACTTCGCACGATTCCGAAGCAACAAGCACTGCAACCTTTGATAGCCCTTCTATAGTGGAGCAACCTTAATGGATGTCAATAGAAATGTTTATCTAAGTAATTCTATGCTTGTTACTATACAACGCTCAGGAGCACAGCCTCTTTTATTGGAAGATGAGGTAGAAGGAAATAAAGGTGAAGGAACAATATTTGTCTCTTTGCATAAAAAGGAGTAGGGAGTATGCGAGAGGGATACGTCCACATAGATGGCTTCTTGCTGTGGTCCTTGTTTTTCTAGTTGGATGTGGAACCTACTCTGTTACGAAGTCACCTGGCAACAATGGACCAACTCACACAGGTACTGCAACCAATATGCCTGTTCCTACTCATACTCTTACAGCAACGCGCCCAGCATTTTTAGCATCAATTGACACGATGAAAGTGAGTCGAGATACAGTTCATCATCCACTTTCTGTCAAGCAGATACAAGATGTTGTGCACGTAACGGCACAACTCCACTCAAACTATATTGCGGTAGACACGAACTGGGAATATCCCGAATATATGGAGCAATGGATCACAGCTGTACGTGCTGTGGGACAACATGTGTGGTTTCGTGGGCATCCTGATCAGTGGGAGAGCGATAGCAATACAACCGGTATTATGACGCCTCAAGCGTATTATGACGCCGAACGTAGTTTTATAGTAAATCACGCATCCTTTTTCCGACCAGGTGATATTTTCGACGCCTGTTCTGAGCCAGAGCAAGGTAAATATTGGCCCTCAACTTATCAAGAGCATTGGGCTTACGATGCCCCAAATGATGCAACACGAGCCTTCAATGACTTCATTCGTAGAGGTAGCGATGTGGCTGATGATGCTTTTCATCAAGTAGGTATCTATGACGTAATTACGAATGTTCGTTCTACAAACACATTTTTTGCAACGCATCCCGGTGATTTAGAAATGGCTACAGTAGAAAAGTTTGGCTCCCTCACTATTGATAGCTATCCTGAGCTAAATACTACCGATGCTCAGACCGCGACTCAGGCTCGTCTTACAGAACTGGCGTCAATAGAAAAAATTTGGCATCTTCCAATTATCATTGGAGAGATTGGGTATAGCAATAATATGAATGTAGACGATGCAACTCAATTAAAGGTCTTACGAGCTGAGTTTGCTGCAATCGCTACTTTACCTTACATTGACGGCATGAATTATTGGGTCGGTCCTGGTTCTACCACCTCTGGCGGTTATACCTATATCATCGTCAAAATCAGTGGTACTTGGACATTACGTCCAGCAGCCTACGCTTTAACAGACTTTTATAAATCAAGAGGAATATAATAAATTTTTTGAAGGAGGGGGAACCTTGGAAAATGTTTCAGACATCCTGCCTGCAACTGAACTGGTTCCTATGACAGAGAACGTGGAGTCTAGTCCTGCGAAGAAGGTAGTGGGATTCTGGCAGATGTTCCGCTTTGGTATCGTAGGAAGCTTCAATACTTTGATTGATATCCTTGTCTTCAACATCCTTCTTTTTTGTATGCCTACACGGAATGCAGGAACGCTTTTGGTCTATAGCTCTTTCGCTTATACAGTAGGAGCACTAAACAGCTATCTTATGAATAAGCATTGGACATTTCGTAGTGCAAAAAGAACTACAAGAAGCGAAGTATTCCGTTTTGCTTGTGTGAACGCTTTTGGTATTTTTTGTAATGATGTGCTTATCTGGTCTACTGCTCATATTGTACATCCAGTACTAATAAATCCATTTATTTGGGCTAATTTTTTAAAGCTTGTAGCTATTTTAGGGACTATTTCCATTTCTTATTTTGGTATGCGCCTCTGGGTTTTTACAAGCATTCCCTATAAGGCAGATACGCGCCATGTGCTGTTTCCTCGAAAGGAAGTGTCAATGGTTATGCACGATTCTCTCAGTCATGTTCCGAGGCAACCAGAACAGGCAGAAAGACTTTCTGGTAGTACACAAGCAGAACACAGGGAAACATCGTTTCTTACGAATTATAGCCTTTCCGTTATTCTACCTTGCTTTAACGAAGAGGAGGTAATTGCTACAACTATCACTTCCGTTGTTGAAGTTCTGACGCCTTGGATCAAAGACTTCACCGTAATTGTCGTCAATGATGGCAGCAGTGACTCAACACAAAGCATTGTACGGGAGATCGTCGCTACTGACTCAAGGGTACAGCTCATTCAACATCCGGTTAACCAGGGATATGGAGCCGCATTAGCGAGTGGTTTTGAGGCCGTTACAACAGACTTAGCTTTCTTCACTGATTCTGATGGACAGTTTGATATCAGCGATTTACAGAAGTTCTTTCCACTTATCGAAACGTATGATGCAGTCCTTGGCTACCGTATGAATCGTCAGGATACATGGATGCGCAAGTTAAATGCGTGGGGTTGGAAAACGCTTGTGCGCCTCGTTCTTGATGTACGAGTCCGTGACATTGATTGCGCCTTCAAGCTGTATCATACGGACTTCTTCCGTCGTTATCCTCTGGAGACAAGGGGTGCAATGATTAACACAGAGATTTTGTACAAGCTGCAGCGGTGTGGATGTACATTTACTCAGGTGGGCGTAAAGCACTTACCACGTAATAGTGGCAAAGCTACAGGGGCTAAACCTGCGGTTATTCTCCGTGCATTGCGCGAACTCTACGTTTTTGCTAAAAAGTGGCGCATTGAAGAAAAAGCCATTATTTCCTTTGGAGGTACAGAAAAATGAGCCGTGAAATCTCTAAGCCAGAAGAAAATTTTCTCATTTATCAAAAATTAGATGAGGTGCGCCTAGGAAAATTGACCCGGCGCTCTTTTGCGAAAATGCTGACAAGTTTTGGTTTAACAGCAGTTGGAGTAGGGGCGATTATCGCCACATCGGAGATTCCTGTTGCACCAACCATACAAAAAGTTGTGAAAGCTGATGAACGTGAGGAGCACAACCTCCACTTACATGATAAGCATTTAGTACATCAAACAAATGGTGATGCACAGAGCTTAACGAACGATTATGCACAACATGCAATTGTTGAGGATAGTATGCATGCCGAGCCACTCGTGGGACGAGATGCCATTATGGAACATAAAAGCGCGCGTATGGTGGCTGTTTCTGGTGCAAATATTACAGTAAAGAACCGCATTGCGCGTGGTGAGCAGGTGATCGTTGAATGGACGGCCAGCGGCACTCATACGGGTGACTTATATGGTTTAGCAGCAACGGGTCGCAATTATACTCTGCACGGCGTGACTGTGGTGATACGACACGAGGGCAAGATTGTGCGTGAGTCAATCTACTATGACCCTACAGAATTTCGCAAACAGTTTGGAGATCAATAGCGAAAGAATGAAGAATATGGCTGATACTTCTATACCAGATCACGAGATAGCAGTTGTTGAGACATTACAACTTCCTACAACCATAGTAGTCACACCGATGTTTCAATCCTTGCTTTGTTTCGCCAATGTCGCATGCTGGATGACTGTGCTTCCTGTAAGTTTGATTCTTTTACCAACACAGGTTGCTGCTCTTGATCCTGTACACAGGTTCAGCAATTTTGCTCTCATTTCAGCCTCCGGTGCTCTAGCAGCGTTGATTACTAATCCTTTGGCAGGAGCAATGAGTGATCGTACATCGCTCCGTTGGGGTCGCCGCCGTCCGTGGTTAGTAGCTGGTACACTTTTCTCTGTGTTGGCTCTTACTATGATGGCTTATGCAACAACCTTTCCTGTATTGCTACTTACATGGATTGTCTTTCATGTCGCGATTAACGTGTTATTAGCTGCCTTGACTGCTGTTGTACCCGATAAGGTTCCTACGCGCCAACGAGCTACCGTTGCTGCATTGGTTAGTTTAGCCATACCATTAGGGGGAGTTGTTGGTTCTCTATTGATTACCAAGCTAGGTAGCGGAGCTGTTATAGCATACTTTCTTCTTAGTGGCGTACTGCTTGTTGCTATGACTCTCTTCTTACTTACCTTGAAAGAGACGCCATTAGCAAGAGAGAGCACACTACCCTTTAGTCTTCGCATGGTGCTCACTAGCTTTTGGATCAATCCTGTTAAAAATCCCGATTTCGCCTGGGCTTGGTTAACACGCTTTCTGGTCTACCTGAGTTACTATGTCGCCTTGGGCTATCTTCTGTATTTCTTACATGATGTTGTACATTATACAAAGTTGTATCCTCATCAAACAGATGCGCAAGGAGTAACCTTTTTTCAGACAGTGCTCACTGGTACCCTGCTTATTGCCGCGTTGCTGGCAGGTTTTTTATCGGATCGGTTACAGCGACGCAAAATTTTTGTCATCGGTTCAAGCATAGTAATTGTCTTCTCCTTTTTAATTCTCATGTTTTTCCAATCATGGGGAGCAGTTTTACTCGCCTCTGCCGTACTCGGCATTGGTTTCGGAGCCTATCTTGGTGTAGATATTGCGCTCATCACTCAGGTGTTGCCACATGCTAGAGATAATGGCAAAGATATGGGAGTAATCAACATTGCAAACACTCTTCCTCAAGTCTTTGGTCCTACAGTAGCCGCGTTCGTGATCGCGCTTTTTCACAGCTATACGGTCCTGTTTTTCGTAGCTGCATGCCTTGCTTGCCTCGGTGCTGTCCTTGTTCAGGCAATCAAAGGAGTACGCTAGTGCTGTATAGAGACGTTCGTGTAGGAGCTTTACAGCATTTCGTGTAGCAGTTTTTCTAGTTCCTCAATGCTAAACTCGCGGTTAGGCGTTGTTGCGGCTATCTTCGGTAATTCGGTTTCGTTAATGCCAACATCGCGTAAACTTTGTGGTAGGCCAAGTTGTCCAATTAAGCTGCTTACAGCACTTGCGGCGGAATGGGCGAGCTGTGTTGCATCGGCATTTTCTGAAGCGAGGCCAAGGGCTTGTGCTATGCGTGCGAGTTGCTGTGTGTAAATTGGAGCAAAGGCTCGCATGACATGTGGCAAGATGATACAGGATGTAATACCGTGTGGTACATCATAGCTAGCTCCAATGCGTCTGCCTAAATTGTGGCTGAGACCCATCGGTGTATTAACTTCACCAAAGAAACTCATCCAGGAGGCAAGTTGAAGTTCGGTGCGGGCGTCGAAGTCGTCAGGCTGCGCTTTTACACCCGGTAGGTAGATAAATAGCTTACGAATGGCTTCCAGTGCCAGAACATCGTTGATAGGATGTGTGCCTGGTGCATACAGTGACTCTATGGCATGATCGAGAGAGCGAATGCCTGTAGACAGCCAGAGCTGCATCGGCGTTGTAAGCGTTAGATTTGCATCGAGAATAACGCCACGTGGTGTAAGCTTTGCATCGGAAAAACCGCTTTTCATTTTCGCGCTCTCATCAGTGACGCCGACGAGATGAGAGAACTCGGCGGCAGAAAGCGTGGTCGGAATAGCGATGTGTGGTAGGAGCCCCCCGCTTTCTTGTAAGAGAGCTTGCGCAACCGCTTTTGTTGCATCAATTGGACTACCACCGCCAACACTGACGAGCACATCAGCTTTAAGAGTGCGCGCCAGCTCCGCTGCTCGTGCTACATCGCCTTTTGGCGAATGCTGACGAATACTCGAAAATGTGCCTACATGAAGCGAGCCAAGTGCTTGCTCAACGCGTGTCACAACATCGCTTTGCGTTGCTAGCGAGTTGCCTGTGATGAGAAAGGCACGTTGCCCACCAACTCGCCGTACCTCGTCGGCAAGCTTTGCGAGACTCCCCGTACCAAAGACGATGTGTTCCTGTGGTAAGAAAAAGTATTCACCTGAGAGCGTGTCGGACATAGTAGTTCCTCCAACGTTTTTTGCTTGTATCTTATCACCTGATATACGCTGAGAACCGAATACGGGGACTGTAGGGACGCAATTGATTGCGTCCCTACAATCCTCGTATTTGGTTCTCAGCATATATCGAATTATTTCGCTGTGACACGCATGCCAATACCATTGATTGGCATACCTGTCACACTATAGAACTGGAGAATTTGCTGACCCGGAAGCAGGTCAAGTTGGTAGTTACGCAGAATATGTGAGACCATCGCTTTGATTTCGATTTGCGCGAAGTTGATGCCGATGCAAATGCGTGGGCCACCGCCAAAGCCGACAAGAGCGTAGGGATTCTTTTTGTGTTCCTCGCGTGGCGGCGCGAAACGGTCTGGATCGAAGGTTTCAGGGTTCGCGAAAATGCTTGGTATCATATGTGAACCAGCGATTGCATAGAGGATTTGTGAGCCCTTTGGCAGATGATAGCCATGAAAGTCAACATCTTCAAAGAGACCACGCGGCCCGTTTGCTACGGGTGGGTACATACGCTCGGCCTCGCTCAACGCATTATCTAAGACCTTCATTTGCTTAATGGCTTCTAACGTTGGCTCAGCGTTCGGCGCAAGCAGGGCATTTTGCTCATCCATCACACGCTTCGTATAGTCTTTGTGCTGATTCAAGAGGTACAGCAGCCATGCACTAAGGCTGGTCGAGGTTTCGTGCCCCGCGACAAGCAAGATATTGAGGTGAGCGATAAGTTGCTCATTGCTCATCGCGTTCCCTTGGTCGTCTCGTGCCTGCACAAGTAAGCCAAAGAGGTCGTGCGTTGGGTGTTTGCGGCGTTCTTCAATCTTTGGAATGAGTAGCGCGTTGAGTTCACGATGAATGAGGCTCACTTTATAAAGAAAATCTTCTTCAGACGTTGCCGTTGCTCCTGTCATGAGTAGACGTAAAAAGAGGTCACGGAATAAGTCGCGTTCCGCCGCGTCGGTTAGTCCAGCGAGTGCTTCGGCGGCTACATCAAAGGTAATTTTGCGTGCCTCGTCGTAGATGTCTACCGTACCTTGCTCGGCCCACGTCGCAACTCGTTCACGGATAATGCGGTTCATCAATGGTAGGTAGTTGTTCATGTAGCTGATGGTAAAGGCCGGGTTCATCATGCGACGATGTTCGTCATGCTCTTTGCCATCCATGACAAGCAAACCTCTGCCGAACATATCTAATGTACCAAACATTTTGCCCCAGCCCTCGTAGTTCGAGAACTTCTGACGATCATTGACCAGCACAAAGCGATTTGCCTCTGGTCCGACCAAAAAGACAACCTCACTTCCAAAAGAGGTCGAACGAAATATTGGTCCATGCTGCTCGTACATTTTTGCAAGAAATGGGCCAACGTTTGTTTGATAGTCAGCTGGAATGGAAACTGTTGGAATGGCTTTATAAGATGAAGCGTTGCTCATGAGTTGTTGCCTTTCTTCGTGGCTATAATCCATATGTCTTTGTCAAAGCTCACTAGGTAAACAAATCTAAAATGAATGAACTTCATTCATTTGAAGCTATACGATATACGTTTGTCGCGTGCATTAGGTTAGATGCTTTTCGACTCTTTTGTGCCTTCTCGTAACGATGGACCGAAAAAAAGACGTTCAACGAATTCGGTCAAGTACTGAAGATACATCTCTTCCCGCTCACCTTTTTCAATAGCGAAGCATTGATGGAATACTGCGCCTGCCGAAAGATTAAGGATACGCGCATACATTTCTGTATCAAAAGGTGCCAGCTCGCCTCGTTCAACAGCACGGCGCAGTACAGCATCAATAGCTTGTGTGGTACGTTCCTCTGATTTTTTGTGCTGAAGAATTTCTTCGGAGGATTGCATATCAACTTGCAGTAGTGATACAAGATTTTTGTGTTCGTGACAGACACGAAATGCTGCTTTCATCATCGCTGCCGGTATTTGCACGAATGGTAGTTCGAGTAGAGAGGGAGTATGGAACGAGTTCGCAATCATGTCCTCGACATCAAGCGCAACACCCGTGTAGACTTCGTGTTTATTGTGAAAGTAGAGATAAACTGTTCCCACCGCGACATCCGCCGCTTGTGCGATATCTGCTATAGTTGTCTCCTCGTATCCCTTTTTGACGAAGAGGTCGCGTGCTGCTGCGAGAATAAGTTCGCGTTTTGGTCGTGTCTCTTCGTTTGTCCGCTCTGCCATCTTTGTTACTCCCACGTTATGAATGAACTTCATTCAAGTTTGTAACATTGATAAGAAGAAAAGTCAAGGAATGACGATATGATAAGGTACTTGACCACGATAATCGCAAGGCAACATCTTGAAGACATCTACTACAGTTTCTCTACGGAGGTACCAGCTTTTATGCCGAATTTGATTGAGTCGTAGTAGACCGTCAAAGCACATTTGACAAAGCAAGGGCATCCCCTTGCGGGTGCCCTGGTTTCGGTGACACATTGAGTTTGACGGTCTAGTAGGGACCACGTTTACAGCGTCCGAGGGCGATTTATCGTCTGTGCTTTCTATAAAAAAAGATGTGAAATAAGGACATCGCGCAATGAATTGCGCCGTGGACGCGATAAATCTGGTCCCTACGAAAAATACTACATGTCTTCGTTCGTTACGTCGTTTGCAAAAAGGCTCAATTGCTCGACGCGTTCGCGTACGGGTGCGAAACTTCGGCGATGATGTGGTGTGATGCCGTGTTCACGAAGGGCGGCAAGGTGCATCTCGGTACCATAGCCTTTGTGCTGGGCGAAACCATAGGCCGGGTATTGCTCATGCAGTTGTAGCATGAAGCGGTCACGCGTGACTTTGGCAATGATAGAGGCAGCTGCTATAGAGAGGCTACGTGAGTCGCCTTTGATAAGCGAACGTTGAGGTAGTGCGATGTCTTTCAGTAAAAGGGCATCTAGTAACAACGCTTGTGGTGCGAGAGAGAGCTGCGCGAGGGCGTTGCGCATGGCTTGTTTTGTAGCTTGTAGGATATTACGTTCGTCGATTAACTCAACGGAGCCGAAGCCTACGCCAACAGCGAGTGCATGTTGATAGATAACATCGTAGAGGCGTTCACGCGTGTGCGCTGTCAACTGCTTTGAATCGTTGACGCCTGTGAGACGTGCTGGCGTGTCAGCTTCGAGAGGAAGTATAACGGCTGCCGCGACCACAGGACCTGCAAGGCAGCCACGTCCGGCTTCGTCGAGACCTGCGATACAAGAATAGCCCTGTTCGCACAGGGCTATTTCTTCTTCTAATGTTGGTGAGTATTTTTTATTCGTCAACATTCGTTGTTGTAGTCTCAGATGCTGGTACTACGGGTGCTGTCGTAGGTGTTGTATTGACAACAGGTGTTGTCTCAACTGGCGTTGATACTGCCGTTGTTGTAGTTGTGACAGGTGTTGACGCGATTGATGTTGTCGTTGTTGTAGCGGCAGCAGGTACTGATGCAATAGGCGTTGGCACGGCAGCATTTCTCGCAACCTTCGCAGCTTCTTTGGCGGCAACTTGTTTTGCTGTTAATGGGCGCAGTTCTTTCAAACGAGCGGCCTTACCGGTCAAACCACGCAGGTAGTATAGCTGCTGGCGACGCACGCGTGCATGACGCAGGACTTCAATCTTCTCAATACGGGGAGAGTTGATGAGAAATGTACGTTCAACTCCAACACCATTCGTGATACGGCGAACGGTGAAATTCTGGCTCATACCACCACCGCGAAGACGCATAACTACGCCCTCAAACGGCTGGAGGCGCTCACGAGTTCCCTCAACAACCTTAATCTGTAGGCGTACTGTATCACCGGAACGAAGCTCTGGAACATCTTTGCGTAACTGAGCACTTTCGACAGCAGCAATCAACGCGTGACCTGCTGGCTTCGTGATAACCTTATTGTCAGCTTTATCAGCCATCCCTAAAATCCTCCTAATGCGCTCAGTGCTCGGCTCACGAAAGATAGGCCGGAGAGCAATGGACGCAAAAACCTATTTTGCGTTAAGCTGCTTCATCAAGCGCGACTTGCGGCGAGCAGCATTGTTTTTGTGAATAACACCTTTTTTGGCGGCGCGATCAAGTTCGCTCACTGCCGCACGTACTACAGCCTCGGTATCTTCCGCGTTAACCGCTTTTGCTGTGATAGCGGTACGTGCCTTTGTGATCTGAGTTTTTACAATTGTTTTGACGCTGCGGTTATGTGCGCGGCGTTTCTGTTCTTGGCGCATGCGCTTTTCAGCAGCTGCATTATTGGGCATGTGGTATGAATCCTCCCCGAAACGTCTGTCTGCCCGTGTTCTGGGCTTATGTGTATAAAAATGCCGACGAACCGTCGGTCTTGAGTGCCAAATGATTATAGCAGAAAGGCGTTTCATATGTCAAATGAATAGGAGAGAAAAATAGAGGGTTGGGCTGTCTGCGCAACGCGCAGACAGCACTCAACCCTCTATTTTTCTCTCCATTAGTAGATGATAACAGCCATACCATAGCCCGTATGGGCGTAGAGCCACGCTATTTGATTTTCTTGCATGTTGATGCAACCGTGACTCCCAGTTCCAGCAAACGACTCATCACCACCTGTGTCGTAGTGTGGGTAGTTAGTGCCAACCCCATAGTTCACACGCCACCAGCTATCATGCATAAAGTAACCGCCATCGTGATATTCCATCGCAAAATTGATGTTTGTATCTGGATACCAGAACGCTGATCCCTTTGGCTCACTTGACTTAAACTTGGTGGGCGACTCACGGTCAAACACATGCCAGAAACCTGGAGGAGATGGCTTATCAAACTGGCCTGATGTGATTTGATAAGCCTTTACGAGTTGTCCATCCTGATAAAAACGTAGCGTCTGCTCAACGAGTGATACAACCACAGTTTGACCTGTCATAACACCATAATGCTGCATCAACTGCGCATCGGTGGTATGTGGCTTACTCCAGGGCGTGGTATCAACGAAGTCGGCTTCCATCGCTTTGAGATGCATCATGTCGTTGTTGATAAGGTCAATCGCAGCCTGATAATCGTCGGGCGTTTGCGCTGATTGCACTGCTGCGTCAGCATCGGAGCCAAAGCCCTCTGCCTGATCGTACTCATAGTCTTGCGTGTAATTTTTATTATCAAACGCATTATGGTACAGATGAGCATTGCCCCAAACCGTGACCTCTTGGTGAAACTGGTTCAGTAGATATGTTGCTTCGCCTTTAATCAATGGTGTTTGAATGGAGGCAACATCGGTATCAATTTGTGCCGATACTTTCAGGTAATCGCTAAGAGACTTTGCTGTGCTTAACGCTGTCTGATCTGCTGTAAGCATCTTCTGATAGCTGCTGACATCCTGCCCATATTGCTTCATCTGGTTGATACTACTTCCAAGTTGTTTGAGCTTTGCGGCTCCGACGTAAGGAATAGCTTGTGTTGAGAAGGTCGTTGTTTCTTGTAATTGTGCGTTCAACTGGTCGATAATCTGTGTAAAGCTTTCGGGGTCAGTTGCGGTTCGGAACTGCTGAATATCGAGTTGACATTCCTGGTTTAACGCTGTGACATCAAGATGCGAGGATTGAAGTTGTTTGACCGTGTTCTGCAATGTTGTAAGTTTTTCAAACGCTGGCCCCATCAGTTTTAGTGCTTGTGTAGAGCGTTTCGCACTTGTGCTAATAGAGAGATAGTCTTTAGGATATTGTGCTTTTGCCTGCAATTTTTGGTCCTGAGTCAGTTGGTCAGCGAACACTTTTGCCTCAACAAACCCTTGACCCTGACGCTGTGCCAGAGCACTCTCGAATGCTTGTAAATCAAGTGTTGATTGATAATCATATTGCTGTGTAGCCTGTGTCATCAAACCATTTACCTGAATGGCGAGCATATGATATCGTTGCGAGAGATTAGTATAGTAGTCAGTAGTGGGCTGATCGTTAAACAAGGTGACAGGGGCATTAGTCGCGCTCAACTGTGCCTCCTGGCTTAAAATAGGCTGTAACATCGTGTCCGATACACCGATGTCTTTTGCGTGAGCAAGTGCTGCATCAAGCGATGCTTTATTTGTGGTCGCTTGTTGTTGTGATTGAGGATTGCCGCCACATGCACTGAGCATAAGTGCTAATAGTAATATGGTAAGTGTGACGGGCATCCATCGACGCACACCTTTTTTAGAAGGAAAGGCGGGATGTATCATTATTAGGAAGAGCCTCTCGTTAGGATAGACGTGTCAATAAGATAGTTAGAAATAGAAAAGTTATAGCATAAAGAAAAAATCATAATTCCTTTGTATTATACATCGGTTTGGCTGCCAAAAGGTAACGGGTTATACCAAAAGGTGATGGCATTGAAGGACAGCGTGTTG
>CAZZVE010000019.1:1878-31315 GCA_964657325.1 uncultured Ktedonobacterales bacterium | reverse complement strand
CGCTGTCCTTCAATGCCATCACCTTTTGGTATAACCCGTTACCTTATGCGAGAGCTTGCTCAAGATCGCCCAGGATATCCTCGATGTCCTCAATGCCAACAGAGAGGCGTAGCAGTGTATCGCCTAGGCCACGAGCCTCACGGATGTCTTTTGGAATGGAGCCATGGGTCATTGTCGCAGGATGACATACCAGAGACTCCACACCACCAAGACTCTCGGCAAAGGTGAAGACTTTGAAACGGCGTACCACTTGCTCTACGTCTGCAAATGTTCCCTTAAATTGGAATGATACCATACCCCCAAAGCCACTCATTTGCTGCTTCGCCAGTTCATGATCGGGATGCGATGGCAAACCGGGATAGTAAACTTTTTCTACACGCTTTTGTTCCATAAGGAAGCGTGCGACAGAATGCGCGTTTTCTTCGTGCTGGCGCATACGTACCGCAAGAGTTTTGATGCCACGCATGGTTAGCCACACATCGAAGGGGCCAGGAACCGCACCAGCCGCGTTTTGATGAAACTTCAGTGCCTCGTAAACTTCTTCATTGCTTGTAACCACCGCACCACCAATGACATCGCTATGTCCATTGATGTATTTCGTTGTGCTATGTAGCACGATGTCTGCGCCTAACTCAAGTGGTTGCTGAAAGTACGGGCTTGAAAAAGTATTGTCCACGACAAGGAGCAGATTATGACGATGTGCCACCTCTGCAACGGCGCGAATATCAACAAGACGTAAGAGTGGGTTTGTAGGAGTCTCTAACCAGATAAGCTTTGTATTAGGACGAATAGCCTTTTCATAGTCAGCAACATTACCTGCGGTAACGTAACTTGTCTCGACATTGTAACGGCGCATGATGCGTTCAAAAATGCGATACGAGCCGCCGTAAAGATCATCGCAGGAAATCATATGATCGCCAGCACTCAGCAGGCTCAAGACTGCACTTTCTGCAGCCATGCCACTTGCGAAGGAGAGGCCGTGTGTTCCATTCTCAAGTGCCGCGATACACGCTTCAAGTGCGCTACGGGTTGGATTTGCGGTACGCGCATACTCAAACCCTTTATGTTCTCCTATCCCTGTTTGGGCATAGGTTGATGTCTGATAGATGGGGGTCATGATCGCGCCCGATGTCGGGTCTGGCTCCTGCCCTGCGTGAATAGCTTTCGTCGAAAATTTCATAATAGAGAACTCCTAAAAGAATGGGCGCGTCAAGTGTGGGACTGGTGCATCGCGTCCTTGTTTATTTTGTTAAGAGGACACGATAAATCGGTCCCTTACAGAATGGAAAGAATATAGCATCATGGTGCAAAAAGTACAACAAATAAGGACTCATGTTCATACTAATGTAACCAAAAATGTGCGCGGATTTATTCCTGTGACGAATGTATCATCAACTTCTTGTTAATCGGTAGGGCACAATGAATTGCTATCCCTACCAGTATACTATGATGTTCGGTCGTCAGGTTCATTCGGTTAGACATTCCATGCGTCTGATATGATATGTTGTAGGATAGAATGGCGGTACGGATGTCAAAAACAAGGGAACACGAAATGGGCAACACATCTCCACTACAACAGAATACAACCAATACGAAGCTGAAAGTTGGTGTTATGCTTGTGCACGGTTTGAATGGAAGCAAGCACGATATGGAAGAACTGAATGATCTCTTTTATGCTCAGGGGATGGTGACAGAAAATATCCTATTGCCAGGTCACGGTAGCCATATTCGAGATATGCTGCCCCTTGGTTGGCCCGAATGGGCTGAGGCGGTACGCGAAGAGTTACATGGGCTTAAGCAACGTTGTGATGCTGTCTTTCTTATTGGACATTCGCTTGGTGGTGCCTTGTGTCTGCATGCTGCCGCGCATGAAGAGGTAGCGGGTATTGTGACGATGTGTGCTCCCATTACGATGCACCGGTGGATGATGCCTATGATTCAACTCGCAAAACGCGTCACGCCCTTATTACCAACGTTGCGCGAAGATATACGCGATCCAGAGGCTCGTCGTCGGTATACGCGTGATGTCTATCGCTGGACGCCAATGGCACCCGTTGAAAGTATGCTACGCTTCTTGCCGAAGTTGCGTAATGAATTGAAACAGATCACCGCACCTGCATTGGTCATAGCGTCGGTGCGCGATCATGTTGTGCCTGCGCGAGATGGACGGGAGATTTATCATTTGCTTGGTTCACAAGAGAAACATTTGGTGATGCTCCATCGTTCATATCATGTCATCATGAAAGACCATGACCGCGAAGAAGTCTTTGCTAAGACCATCGCCTTTGTACAACGACACGTCGAGAGACTAGAACGTACTACTCAAGATGAGCAAACCGCCTAATAGAGTTTGTGCAGATACGTTGATTGTAGGGAATCCCACGGACGCCACAAGGGGCTACCCTACTATATACAACGCACTTGTGGGCTACGCCCATCGTGTATAGTAGGGTAGCCCTTGTGGCGTCCGTGGGTATTATGCCCGTCCGTGAGTCTTATACCCATGTTAATTCGTTTATCTGCATTATCGCATCCTCTTGGCACTTCAATTGCCGACAAGGACGCGATAAATCGGTTGTCCCTGCAGATGCTGTTAAAGATGATAATGAAGAAAGTGAATGTAGTGTGACGCAGCAAGTAAGTAATTCTTCTTCCCCAACGAAACAGGTTTCGGACCCGTTGCCAAAGCAACCGAGACCTGCCTCCAAGAAGGGAATGTTCGTGCTGCTTGTGCTTGTTGGCATGCTTTTCTTGCTCTTTACGGGGCAACTACTGTGGAACTTGTCTCAAGTGGTGGCACGCAGAACGAGTACAGCACCGCGGCCGACGCCTACCGTCAATCAAAATAAAGATGTTGGGCCTTTGTTGCCACCTGGACAAGCAACCGCGCCACAACTTACCCTCCCCATGGGGAAATATGTTGTGTATGAGCAACAAAAGAATATTTCGATTGTTCCGCTTACTGGTGGACTTGCAACGGTTTTGACAACTCCCGGCTACATCTACAACCTCGCGGTACCACCACGTATAACTTCATCAGGCCAATTGCTCTACAGTGGTAACGGTCTGTGGCTAACTGATATATTTGATGGCATGTCCAAACAAATTGCGACAATTCCCACAGGTCAGGTCGTTACTTCAATGGTATTGAGTAGTGATGGCACAACGGTTGCATGGAGTACCGAACCCGCAAATGGAACTGGTAATAATGTGCTGTACGCTGGTCCTTTAGAAAAATCTGTGCCTATCTACCAGCATGACGCGACGGATTGTCCATGCTATCGTGTCTTTGCGTTTTTGCAGCACAAAGGGTTACGAGCGAACTCAACGTTGTTACTTACAGATGATCGGGGCGATCATCGCGCTGTGCATTATGGTCTGTGGAGCCTGAACCTCGCCGACTCGCCTCTCGAAAATCCACAATTGCTCCTTCCCGGCGATGCACAGCAAGGACCACTTGCGCTTTCTTCTGATGGCACAACGCTTGTGTATTCAACCAATCAAGGTATCGTGCCCACGACTGATGATTTAAGTGTTCCCCTGGATATTGCAGCGTTGAACTATGCAAATAGCCTCTCAATTGGGCGTATTGGTGTCTCTGTCGGTAATGATCCCGATCCTGTATTACAAAGTACACACGTTATTCTGCCGGAACAACACGATCTAAGTAATAGTGCGGACTATCATTGGGTAACAACGCCAACATTTGCTCCTGATGGTCACACGCTTGTGTATATTGTGTTTTCGAGCGACGCCCAAACACCTTTTGACCGTCACAACGCGGTATATACCGTACATACGAGCAGTTCTAGTGGACAGTTTGTGGTGAGAACTCCACAACTGCTCGCAAACTCAACCGACCTCTTTGTCGAATTAGGGGCATGGATAAATACTTCTACATTGTCATTCTACTCCGATGGGACACTGTACGCGTTAGACACAAGCAATGGTGCTGTTGCACCCATTACAAAAACAACAACATATACACAGGTGATCGCGGTTGTGCAAGGTGGCGATGCATGAAATTTGAGCGACCTTCTGCTCTCCTTGTATGGGGGCAACGTTTCTTTCTTGTGCTCTTCGGCATATTTTGTGTCGCATATCCTATTGCTGTAACTGGTGTTGCCTTTGATGTGCATCCACCATTTTCGCTGGCGTGGGCTGGTAGTGCCTTGCTCTTTCTTGAAGGCATGTTGCTCATTGTGGCGGCATGCTTACACTATGGCTGGTTGCGTGGTGTGTGTGCGGGATTGGTTGTGATCACGCTTTCATATCTAGTAGAAGCTTTGGGAGTGGGAACGGGCTTTCCCTTTGGCATGTATCGCTATACTGATATACTTTTCCCCAAATTGCCTGGGGGAGTGCCAATGGCGGTGATGTTCGCATGGGTGCTGATTGTATTTGGTGCCTACGGCTGGGTACGTGTGGAGAAGCGACCTATTGGTATATCGGGAGCTTTATTAGGTGCAGCACTCGCAACACTTTTGGATTTAGAAATCGAGCCTGTCGCTGCGCACTTAGAATACTACTGGGAGTGGCTTGCTCCTGGACGCGTCAACTATTATGCTGTGCCATTAGCAAACTTTGTGGCATGGTTCGTCGTTGCCTTCGTGTTACTTCTGCTCGTTGATAGGGTGCTTCGGGTAACAGGGCGCCCGCAAGGGGACACCCCCCCCATACATGAAGCCACTTCCCACTATATCACGTTGTATGGAAGGGGTGTCCCCTTGCGGGCGCCCTGGTTGCTCGTTTTACTGACGCCGCGTATTCTCTTTGGTGCAAGTCTTTTCATGTTTGGGCTTGTTGATATTACACATAATTATTATGGCGCGGCACTACTTGGTATACTTGCTGGCTTAGCACTATGGTTATTATCTTTTATGCAAAGGAAAAAATTGTATGCGTAACATATCTTCTCTTCGTCTATGGAAAACAGTTGCACGTTACACAATGGGTATTTTGTTCGTGCTTGCCTCGACAATGCACTTTACTGCGAGTGAAGCCGAATTAAAAATTATTCCAACATTTCTACCTCTACGACGTGAGGCACTTTATATTACGGGTGTGCTTGAGTTTCTGGGTGGTGTTGGCCTTTTTGTACCTAATCGCAAAGTGCAACGTGCATCGGCATGGGGACTAGTCGGACTTCTTGTTGCTATTTTTCCTGCTAACGTCTACCAAGCTGTCGCACACATTAAGCTCGGCGGTTTCATGAATTCTCCGCTTTACTTATGGGGCCGTTTGCCGTTTCAAGCGGTTTTCATTTCGTGGGCGTTGTGGTGTACGAGCAGAGAACGCGATGTCAAGTGAGGGTTGATTGCGTCGTTCTTTTGATTATGTTAGATAGAGTAGGAGTCTGCAGAAATGTTCAAGGGAGAATCTACTGCGAATAGTGAAGGTGTGCAGAAGAATAACGAAAAGAATGAATACAGAAATATACAGACTCTGGATGAACAGTCACCACTTATATTGCCCAGAAGTGCTACCTGGAATGGGATTAGTATTGAACATCATCGTCAACCGCCTGCGGAGTGCGAACTTTGCTCGCCACAATATACCTTTTGTATTTTTCTCAACGCGTCCCACACTGAGAAGCGTATAGATGGTGGGCGTATACACAGCACTTATGCAGAACAAGGTGAGGCGATGATCTATCCTGCATCTTCACGTCACTGGATACGTTGGCAAGATGAGACAGAATTTTTACTCCTCTTTCTCGATCCCTCGCTTGTAGCTCAGACAGGAGAAAACGTTGGAAGCTACGACACTATTGAGATTATGGAAAGCAAAAAGGGATTTCAAGACCCATCATTACAGCACATAGGGTTGGCACTTAAGGCAGAACTTGATGAAGGGATAGTTGCCTCTTCTGCTCTTTACGCCGAATCGCTTGCAACAGCATTATCGGCACATTTACTGCGTCGTTATGCCGTACAGAAGCCTAACGCTCACAATACACTAAGCCACCCTTCAAAAATTGTGATACAGCGTGTCATTGAGTACATTCACGATAACCTTGCTCATCAGTTAACCCTCGCTGAACTTTCTTTTATTGCCAATATGAGTTCTTACCACTTCGCACGTACCTTTAAGCAAGCAACTGGTATGGCTCCTCATCAATACGTGCTGCATACTCGGATTGAACGTGCAAAGGGCCTATTGCTACAGGGCAAATTCTCCGTTGCAGAAGTTGCTCTAAGTGTCGGATTTTTTGATCAGAGCCACTTCACACATTATTTTAAGCGAATCATCGGTGTAACGCCTCAAACGCTACTCCACCAGAATAGCAAGAATTTACCAATTTCCTCATAATAAAGAGCAACTTTTTACAAGGTGCCTTTGTCTTCTTCCTGCTACAATCATGCAAGTGCGCGATGACGAATGTCTACAGCAGCATTGCGCCTACTCATCGTTTCTTGGTTTCTACTGACATGATAGGGCAGACCACCATTCAGAGTCTACCCTGGGGAAAAGGAGTATTTTTTGATGGCAGAGGAAGAGAATAAAGCCGTTGTACGCCGTACCTGGGAAGAGTTATTCAATCAAGGCAAGCTCTCAACTGCGGACGAGCTGATCGCTGCCTCTTTTCTCAATCATGCTGCTCCCGGCTCACCGCTCGGACCAGCCTCGTTTAGACAACTGGTCATGTTTTATCGCAATGCCTTTCCTGACGTGAAATTTACCATCGAAGATATGCTTGCTGATGGCGACAAAGTGGTGATGCGCAACTCATTCAGTGGAACTCATCA
Organism: uncultured Ktedonobacterales bacterium; assembly: GCA_964657325.1. Lineage (GTDB taxonomy): Bacteria > Chloroflexota > Ktedonobacteria > Ktedonobacterales > Ktedonobacteraceae > JBBQVS01. Next base: position 24,566 of record CAZZVE010000019.1, on the reverse strand, counting down.
GGGAATGTTTATGGGCATTGCCCCGACGGGAAAGCGAGTTTCTCAGGAGCAGATACACATCGTGCGTGTTGCAAATGGTCAGGTTGTAGAACATTGGGCAGTACGTGATGATTTAAGCTTGATGCGACAACTAGGCGTAATTAAGTAAATCCGTAATTAGGAGGAAACAGATGTAAATGCATCTCTCCTCTCAGCTTTATCTCTAGGAGAATTATCAACATGAAGCATTCAAAAATAGATGTTAATGATACGCTCGTTCTGTTCACAGATTTACAAGCTGGTATCGCTGATTTGCCCCTTACAGTTCCCTACGCACGGTTACAAAAGGGTGTTCATGCACTTTCACGGCTCGCACATTTGCTAGGCATGCCTGCGATTGTCTCAGCAGTCAAGGGGCAAGATGGAAGCCTTGCGAAAATTATGCCGGAAATTGCGCAGGGATTGGGAGAATTGCCGATGCACTATCGGACAACTGCCGACTCATTCGAGAATCAGGCCATCAAACAGGCGATTGAGGCGACAGGGAGAAAAACTATTCTTATTGCGGGTACCGCAACAGAAGTTGCAGTACAACTGCCTGCACTTTCCGGTTCTGATTTGGGCTATCGTATGTTTCTTGTAATTGATGCAGTCGCCGGAATTAGTGAGCGCACGGAAGATGCAGCACTTCGACGCATCGTTCAATCTGGGGCATCTACCGTCTCCATTGCAACGCTTTCGGGAGAATTGGCGGGTGATTTCTCGCAGCCGATAGCACAGCAGGCCATCGAAATACTCTTTGACATGGTTGGCGGAGAATGAAGTGTTGAACAACGCAAATTCCCCTGCTATCATCATCATATCCGCGATGATTACACCTGCTCTTTTGATTCTCGGCTCTGCTTCCCTTGTGGCGACAGCACTTCAACGGCTAGCACGGGCTATTGATCGCGCTAGAGTAATGTTACAACTGTCCGACGAGGAAACGAGAAAACTGGGATGGACGCAAGATATGTCGAAACGCTGGCTTGAGCGGTACGCCACACGGTCGCAGATGGCAGAGCGAGCAGTGACCGCTTTCTTTCTCGCTGTGGGTATCTTAGTGCTGGCTTGTCTTTCTATTGCAGTAGACCGCTATTTTGCTGATACACTCACCTGGCTTCCAGTGGGTTTGACGGTCATCGGAATGTGTATGATACTCGCGGGTGCTTATTTTATGGTGCAAGAATCACGGCTTGCGAACTTCCAAATTCGAGAAGAGATACAACAAATTGGTGGCAAGAAGAACTAGGGCACTATGTGATCATCTCTATGATAGGTCGCATAGTGCCGACCCTTCCATATCGTACCCGTCTTACGATAGTGCCAGCGTATCGAGTTGAGCAGAATCAGGCATTCAAGCGCAATCGAAACGGGATGTAGGAGGCATAGCAAAAGCATCGTTCCTCGTTGAGTATGCGTAAAACGTAGTGTTAATAACACACGCATCACGACAGCAAGTACATATCCGCTTATTGCTAGAAGTAGTGTAGCAAAAGATAGATGTGTAAATAGTGCTGAGATGACGAGGAGGAGTGGCATAATAAAAAGCAGTATATTGAGTATAAGCCCGATAAGTGCGAAGGGTAACGCATAGTTATAAAACGCGAACAGGTTTTTTGAGAAGCCTGACCAGACCTCCGTAAACGAGCGATACATGCGACAACGCACAAGGTCTTGTGCATCAACAAAAATCATGTGATAGCCTGCCGCCTTGACCGCGCGTGCTAGCAACACATCTTCCAAGATGCGGTTCTTCACGGATGCGTGTCCACCGATATGCTCGTATGCGGAACGTTCAAAACACAGGAGTTGTCCGTTACCAGTAGCGAGACTCGGTTCTGGTCGCACTGGTATGAGGGCAACGGGCAACAACGTCATAATGGTAAAGGTGAGTAGGGGTACGACAAGGCGTTCACCTAAGCTCGCGAGTTCATAAGTTGGTTGCGCGGTAAGCAGCGAAACCTTACGGCTTTGCATGCACTCAAGTACAGACGCAACCATCTTAGGATCGTGAACAGTATCGGCATCGGTGAAAAAGAGATAGTCTCCTGATGCCTGCTGTGCCAGTTGCTGACAGGCAAAGTTCTTGCCCCCCCATCCTATTGGTAACTCTTCGCCTTGTAGAAGTTGTAACCTTCCCTGTTTCTGAGCAGGTAGTTCGTCAATGATGTGCTGGACAATTGCTGTTGTCAAATCGCTGCTATGATCGTCCAGTACAAGTATCTCTAATTGCTCATATGCTTGGTTTAACAACGAGCGGATACATCGCTCGATAGATTGCTCTTCGTCTCGTGCTGGTATCAGGATAGATATGAGCGGCTGTACTGTAGTTTGTGGTTCGATGTGAGGTCGTAAACGGTAAAATGTGAATAGATTGATGATGAGGATAATGAATAGGATACCTAGAACAATAAGTATGCAAAGCAGCATGACAGGGGCAAGTCCTGTCACTACTATACCATTCACCACTGCATGGCTCTGCCGCGTGAGTCCATGTATAGTAGTGACAGGGCTTGCCCCTGTCATGCTCGCTTCCAGAGCATTTATTAATACCATTCCTATTGCCTGCCGATCTGTTTCCGCAACAGGAGCGAATCGAATATTCTGTTCGTTGAGGATGTGCCATGCATCAATAACTTGAAGGATGAGTAATCACCTCCTACAACATCGCTACGCAACTGGTCGAGTTCGGCTGTCACCATGCTCTCTAGCTGGTGTGTGCAGTGTTTAAGGAAGCCAGGAGTACGCGCCATCTCTGCTTCTACACACAAGGGTTCGCCAAGACTAATAAACAGATCGGGTCGTTGTTCGGCGAGATATTCGATGCGTATCGCAAGCGGATAGACAAGACTGGTTGTGGTTAGGCGTGCGAGATGTGCCGCTCCCGTGAAAAACTCGAACGGGCGACGATCATTAGGCGCAATCTCACCTTGTGGAAAAAGCCAGACCATACGCCCTTGTTTCTCTTTAAGCACGCGAGCAGCGTATTGAAGCGATTGCATAGCGGAGCGTGCGTTCTGACGGTCAACCGAAAAGCACCCTATCCAGCTAAAAAAGAAATAGCGGCGCAACTGCGCTTCTTCCATCATCAAGTAGGGATCAACGCCAAGCTGACGCGCCACGAGTAACGCGACATAGCCATCCCACCACGTCGAATGGTTGGCGCAGATAATCATTGGCAGAGCGCGTTGCTCATCTGTATAGAGTTCGTGTTGTCGATAATGGATGCGGTCAAAATATTTGCGGAACGAACCATCTATCATGCCCTCGACGAGATATTCGCCGAGCGGAAATTTGTGTGCAGGTATCATATATACATCCTTAAATTCTGTGGTGAAATCTTCTGTAGGGACCGATTTATCACGTCATGGGGTTGGGGCGACGGGGCAACATGTATGCGACAATACGTTTTTCCCCAGCATATCCCCTACCTCCCAGCCCCCAGGACGCGATAAATCGGTCCCTACCCATTTACCGCTTATAATAGCATCAGTATAGTAAAGAAAACAAACGAGGTACAGCGTGTCTATATCTAAACATAAGAGCATTATCGTTGTAGGAGCGGGTATTGGCGGTCTTTCAGCCGCCATTCGTTTAGCCGCACAAGGCTATCAGGTCACTATTTTAGAGCGACAGGCACAGGTTGGCGGAAAACTCAATCGTATCGAGATGGATGGTTTTAGTTTCGATACTGGTCCATCACTTATCACCATGCCATACGTCCTTGAAGACCTATTTTCTTCAGTCAATCGTAATCTCAAAGATTATCTTGATTTGCAGTCACTTGATATAACATGCCGTTATTTTTATCATGATGGTCTAACATTAAACGCGTGGCGCGACCATGAGCGATTAGCCGAGGAGTTTGTGCATCTCAATCCGCATGATGGTCCTGCACTCTCGCGTTTTCTCGACTCTGCCCGCAACATCTATCAAGCGGCGGCTGACCCATTTCTGTATCATAGTTTGGGTAGTCCGCTTGATGTATTGAAGACATTTGTGCGCTACGTGTTGCGAGGACATCCACGCTCGGAAGAGGATATGACAGGGGCAGGGAGCATGACAGGGGCAAGCCCTGTCATGCCTCCACAACCCGCCGTGACTTCTACACCCACCATATTCCCCTCAACCATCCTTTCACGCCTAAAAGCTGTGCTTGCCGCACTGTCACCGCAAACATTAGACAAGAGTGTACGTGGCTTTTTTGAGGACGAGCATCTACGCCAATTGTTTGACCGTTATGCAACCTATAACGGGTCTTCGCCTTATCGAGTGGCGTCGGTCTATACAATTATTCCCTACGTAGAGCTTGCTGATGGCGGTTGGTATCCGCGTGGTGGAATTTATGCGGTGGCACAGGCGTTAGAAAAGCTTGCGCGTGAGCTAGGTGTCACGATTGAGACGTGTTGCGATGTGAGGCGCATTCTTGTGAAGCAGAATGTGGCGCGTGGCGTCGTGCTGGCAGATGGGCGTGTGATACGAAGCGATATAGTGATTGCGAATAGTGATGTAGTGACAACGCATCGGAAACTCTTGTCGCCAGCTATACATAATAAAAGATATGTGCGACGCCTGGAACAGTTAGAGCCATCCTGTTCGGGCTTTGTGCTCATGCTTGGTCTTGATAAGCAGTACCCACAGTTGTCGCATCACAACATTTTTTTCTCCAACGATTATCATGCGGAGTTTGATGACTTGTTTGAACGTCATGTACCTTTGAGCAACCCAACAATTTATGTTTGTGATACCACACGTAGCGATTCAACACAGGCACCTCCTGGACATGAAAATTTGTTTGTCCTGGTGAATGCGCCCTATCTCACGACAAAGAGCGATTGGCAGCGTGAAGCACCTGCGTATCGAGATCGTATTCTCGACCTGCTCGCAAGTTACACACAAGTCGATTTGAGTGATATACGGGAGCATATTGTCTGCGAAGCGATGCTGACACCGCAGGACTTCTATGATAAATACGGTGCGAATGCAGGTTCGATATATGGCCTATCCTCGAACTCACGTATGGCTCCCTTCACGCGCCCTGGTAACATGTCAGAGATACGAAATCTCTACTTTGTGGGAGGAAGCACGCACCCTGGCGGTGGTGTGCCTCTCGTAATGTTATCGGGCAAGATCGTGGCGGAATTAATAAAATAAGAGACATGAAAAGGGTCTATTTAGTGGTAAATGAGGTGAAGAGTGGGAGACCCGCTCTTCACCTCATTTACCATGTGAAACAGAACACTCGTGCCGGACTTGACAAATAGAAGAAAAAGTAGGATAATTAGTGTGGACGTGCGAAAGTCACAGCCCGGTAGGTAGTCCGGGTGACGTTTTGTGTTCGTACAGGCATCCACTCTCGAAGCGAGATTGGCCTCCAGTACGTCCTTTTCCCACCAAGGGGAGAGGAGCGTACACAATGGCAAAATTAAAGGTTCTTATTGCAGGTGCGGGCTTAGGTGGACTTTGCTTAGCACAAATCCTTCGTCAACACGACGTTGATGTTGAAGTCTTTGAGCGCGATACAAGCCTCTGGGATCGACCACAAGGGTACAGGCTCCATATTGATTCAGATGGAGTGAATGCACTGTATCAGTCACTTCCCCCTGAACTCTACCAACTCTTTGATGCGACCTCCATGAAGCCGCTTCCGTTTACCACGCTTGTTGATACGAACCTCGCGATCCAAAGTCGTCTGCCAAGCGACGAGCACGGAAGCACACAAGAACAAGCATCTCACGGACTTCCATCCCACATGAACGTGAACCGTGCAACCGTACGACAAATCTTGTTCACTGGCCTAGAAGACATTGTCCATTTTGGAAAAAAACTCTCTCATTATGAAAGTGATGAGAAGGGCGTCATCGTTACTTTCGAGGATGGAACAACAGCCAAAGGGGATCTCTTCGTAGGAGCTGACGGAATTCGGTCAACGGTGAGAAAACAACGTGTCCCTCGTGCAGACACTCAAGACACAGGTGTCCGTGCCATCTATGGTCGTATCCCGATGCCCGAGGCGATGAAATTTGTGCCACAGCAAGCACGTGAAGATGTTTTTACGATTGCTGTTGATTCCAGAAAACTTTTTTTAGGTCTTGGGCCAGTCGTGTTTCCGACACGTCCTGATGTGGCGGCCTCTCACTTCATGCCGCGAGCCGAACTCCGGTCACAAGACGACTACGTCGTGTGTATTGTCGGAGGAAGAAAGGAGCTCTTTGGGAAAGACGACTCTCGCCTTCTGGCTTTCAGGAGCGAGGAACTTCAGACGTTGTCTTTAGAACTCATGAAAGAATGGCCAGAAAGTGCAAGAGCGATTCCGGCTCATGGTGATCCGACGTCATTTTTCTTCGTTGAAATGTCTACGAGTATTCCATGTGAGATGCCGGAGTCCGCGAACGTCACGCTTTTAGGAGATGCTATTCACGCGATGACCCCAACGCTAGGGAGAGGAGCCAACATCGCTCTGCGTGACGGAGCACTCCTTGGACGTCATCTTGAAGAGGTCGTTCACGGGCGGCGAACACTTTCGGAAGCAATACGCGAGTACGAAACTGAAATGACACAGTATGGTTTTGATGTTGTGAAAAAGTCAGCTATGATGGGTACACGACTCATGGGACAAAATCCTTTGCCAGAAGGATTTTGAAGTTTTTTGACCAGAGAGGAGTGTCAAAGCACCCGCTGACACTCCTCTCCTATTCGATTACATGATGCGAGCCACGCTCAGTATCTGAAGGGTGAGTTGGAACGGGGGAAGCGTAAACTGTAAATCACTTTTTTTAATGGGCCAAAATCACACAATTATATGGGCCGAAAATTCCTCCCTCATTCTGCCATTATGCATACGTAGAGGTTATTAGATGCCGCTCGCTTGTCTACTCACTTAATTGTGTGATTTTGGCCCATTAAAAAAAGCGATTTACACGCTTGGGTACCTTAGTAGTTACGAAATTTGAAAAGAGGTAGACAGCATGTCTGGTTGGGAAAATTTCCTGGTGGCACTGGTTGGGGCCTCGGCAGCACTGGCAGGGCTGGTCTTCGTTGGTGTCTCGATCAACCTGGCGCGTATCCTGAGTTCTGGCAGCTTGCCTGAGTACGCTTTAGAGGCCCTGGTGCTGCTACTGGCCGTTCTGGTTATATCCGCACTATTGCTGGTGCCGCAGCCGCTGACAGCTGCAGGCATCGAACTCTTGCTCGCGGGACTCGCCGATACCGCCATTCTCTTATTTCTCTTGGCCAACACACGCCGCAAGATTGACCCTCGCTACTATGGCTATCTCTGGTTTCGCGTCGCCCTCAGCCTGTGTGCCACTCTGCCTTTCTCAATCGCGGGCGTCGCAGTTTTGGTCTGGAACACAGCTGGACTCTATTGGATTGTCCCGGCTACACTGCTTTCAATTATCGTCGCCATCTACGACGCCTGGGTGCTCTTGGTCGAAATCAATCGGTAATGTGTTTTCTAAAGAGACCCTTTCCATGTCTCTTATTTTTTAACATTCATTGCTTTGAGCAGAAATTCTCCCTCTTCTGGCGTATATGGCATGGCGAAGGGTCTTTGTGTTGCTGGCATATCCCCAACGTCCTGGTACATGCTATTCAAGCCCTGTTGAATGCCATCATTGCCATGTGTAAACTCGCCGACAAGAGCCTTCCATTGTGTGACCAGTGTCTGCGCTTCTGGGCTGTCTGGATTTTGTCCGGTTGAGACGAGACGCTTTAACTCTGCAAAGAGGACATCCCATTTCTGGCTAATCACACGCTGATCTTCTTCACTCCAATGCTTGCCCCATTCAGCTATTTGCTGCCGTTGCTCTTCGGTGTAGTGTTTCTTGCTTAAGTCATCCATCTGTTGTTTTTGTTCTGGCGTAAAGTACTTGTCTTGCCATTCGTTGTTCTGTGTCATTTGAATCACCTGGATCACGCGTATAATAGACTCCCAGTTAAGCTTATTCGCTTGAAGCAACTCTTCCGTCTCAGTAAGGGCCTGAATAACGGTGTCGAGTTGCATTCGACGCTCTCGCATCATGGCCTTTTGCTGTGCCAACGACTCTTGTAAGAGCAGTGGTTCAGCATGCAAAAATTGCTGAATCTCTTGCAGCGAGAAGCCAAGAAATTTCAGGGCCAGGATTTGCTGAAGACGTAGCAGGTCCGTATCTGTATAGAGCCTATAGCCACTTTCCGTATAGGTGGAGGGTGACAACAGCCCTACCTTATCGTAGTAACGCAATGTGCGTACTGAGACGGACGCCTTTTGTGCGAACTCACTCGTATGATAATAGTGGCGATCCAAGGTGTTCCTCCTTTCTATCAAAGAGTATAAAGGATGACGTAACGTCATGCTCAAGTCTTTTTGGAGGCAATTTTTCAACGTGTAGGGAAGTCCCTTGCGGTCTTCCTGCTACCCAGTTCCATTTCCATAGGTTATCTGTTATGATAGCATCAAATTAAACAAGCAAAGAGATTGCATATGTACTATTGTTTTCTTACGACAAGCAATAACCAGCAGCAAAGCCAGCCTATCCTAGGTTTGGTTTCCTTTGCGTGCCTCTGATTACATAATAGACGCAACTCGTCGCCAGACCTATTCAAAGGGTCTGGCGACTTTTTTTATGTTTTTTGCTATCCAAAAAGGAGTGTAGTATGGATGGAAGTTTTTTTGTACGAGGTCTTTTGATTGGCCTCTCGATTGCGGCAGCCGTTGGTCCTATGAGTATTTTGTGTATTCAGCGCACACTGCAAAGAGGTCAACGCTATGGTTTGATCTCTGGCTTAGGAATTGCGACGGCTGATGCTATCTATGGTTGTATCGCGGCTTTTGGCTTGACGTTGATTTCTAACTTCTTCGTCAGCCAACAGTTCTGGATACGCTTGATTGGAGGACTGTTTTTAGTCTATCTTGGTATCAGGACAGTATTGAGCAAGCCGGCAGAACGAGCGGCAACCGCAAAAGCAAGCAGTTTTCTGAGTGCCTATATCTCTACCCTGTTGCTTACCCTGACAAATCCTACAACGATTCTCTCGTTTGTCGCAATTTTCGCTGGTATTGGTGTCGGAGGTGCAAGTAAAAGTTATGCTTCTGCTATTATTGTAGTGCTAGGTGTCTTTGTTGGTTCGGTTCTCTGGTGGTGCATTCTGACAAACATTGTAAATTTTTTTCGTGGAAGGTTTACCAATGCGTGGTTACTGTGGATTAATAGAGTATCTGGGGGAATTATTGCGTTTTTTGGCGTGGTCGCATTAGTGAGTTTGTACAAATAAAAGTTGTTTTGTGGTATCTTAAAAATGCCACATCACATAGAGAAAGAGAATAGTACATCCATGAAAGCTATTGGTCTATACCGTTACCTACCAATTGAGAATCCAGAGAGTCTTGTTGATGTTGATATTGCGAAACCTACTGTGGAGGGTCGTGATCTGCTTGTTCATGTCATGGCCATTTCGGTCAATCCTGTTGATGTGAAGAGGCGAGCACCTAAAGAGCAAGTCGAGAAAGAGCCGCGTGTTCTTGGTTGGGATGTTGCCGGAGTTGTTGAGCAGGTCGGACCCGACTGCACGCTGTTCAAGGTTGGCGACGAGGTGTACTACGCTGGCTCGATCACGCGTCCTGGCGGGGATAGCGAATTTCATCTTGTGGATGAGCGTATCGTTGGCAACAAACCAAAAAGCCTCGACTTCGCGCAAGCGGCAGCATTGCCCTTAACCGCACTTACTGCATGGGAAGCTTTGTTTGAACGTCTTGGTATTCCATTGGGTGCGAACAACATTTCACACAAGCGTATCCTGATTATCGGCGCGGCTGGCGGCGTTGGCTCAATCGCTACCCAACTTGCTCATTTTGCAGGCTTGACCGTTATTGGCACCGCATCCCGTCCAGAGACGGTGCAATGGGCAAAAGAACATGGTGCGACCCATACCATTGACCACCATCAAGCATTTGCATCTCAACTTAAACAGCTAGGTTTTGACGAAGTTGACTACATTTTTTGTTTGAACAGCACCGACAAGCACTGGGACGACATGGTAGAAGTGATCGCGCCACAAGGCAAAATTGCCTCAATCGTAGGAACGCAAGAGCTTATCAACCTCTCCGCATTACAGAGCAAGAGTGCTACCTTTGCCTGGGAATTTATGTTCACTCGTTCAAGCTATCAGACGCCCGACATGGTCGAGCAACATAACATTCTGAACCAATTGGCGCAACTTATAGATGAGGGTAAAATAGTAAGCACACTTACCGAAAAGCTTGAACCGATTACAGCCGCGAATCTGCGTGAGGCCCACAAAAAGGTTGAAAGCGGCAAGACCATAGGCAAGATCGTGCTAGCAAATTTCCCGAATAGCATCTCTATATAGGGACTATAATGATGTGATTAATAGCACAAATTACATTATTGTAGCTCTTATATTTGAAAAGAGCACTCTATGTTACCAACAGAACTTCTTGCCCATATTAATACAATGCATTCAACAACATTTAAGTTGGTAGAACGTTTTTCTATGGGTGAGCAGGGAGCATTTGCAATCACGGATGAGCATGGAACGCGATATGTGTTGAAGTGGCACTCAGGAAGGCGAAATCTGAATTGGATGCTGCAAGTAAAAGCGGTAACAGATGTTTTACGCAGTGTTTGGTTATCCAGCTTCCCATTTTCTTTTTATCGGACGTACTTTGGAAGGGATATACAGCGTACAAATTGCTCTTCCTGGCACACCTATCTATCCTTTGACTATCGCTCTCACACCATGTTTGCTAGCACTCAATGAACTTCAAGGGGAGCGTGCATTGCCAGTCCAACAAAATTGGCATGACGAAGTAGTGAGGACTGTTCTTGTTGGTGGAGAAGGTTACTGCCTGCATCCATCTCTGCAACAGCATTCGCGAGAGACAGCTTATCTGCTTGAGGAGCTAAAAAGAGTAGTTTCCGCACATCAGCATGAGCCTCACCGCATGAAAGATATTGTGCATGGCGATTTTCAATCTACTAACATTCTTGTTCATAATAATCAGGTGAGCGGAGTCATAGATTGGGATGCTCCCTATGCGGGAGATCGTATGTTTGATATCGCAACATTATTGTTTTACTCTTACGATGACCTTGATATCCGCACATTACTCTGGCGTTATGCGCTTGCACATGCTTCTCTCAATCTCTTGAGTATATACTTTGCTCACTTAATTCTGCGTCAAGTTGATTGGTCACTTCGTTATCACGATAGAGCAATCAGTGATCGATATATTTTAAGAGGACATTCACTTTTAGCAGAAATCTCGCATCGTTCAAAGGAGATATTTTAATGGGCATTGATGACGCCTTTACGCATTTCCCCACGCTCACCACGAACCGCTTGCAGCTACGTCAGCTTCGTTCAACAGATACAGAAGCACTCTTCGCACTACGCTCTGACGAGGTAGGCATGGAGTTCATGGGGCAAGAGCCTCACCAATCTCTCGAAAAAACGCGTAGATTAATACAGCGATTACAGACCACTTACGAGCAACGTGAAGGTTTATTCTGGTGTATTACACTTAAAGGAGATGATACTGTCATAGGTTCATGTACACTTTTTTCGTTCAACTTTGACTTTCACTATGCCGAAACTGGCTATGAACTTCATCGTGCATATTGGCGACAGGGTATTACAAGCGAGGCGATGTCAGCGGTGCTTACCTATGGATTTACTGAACTCGGATTGCATCGAATAGAAGCCGACGTTGCTCCTGACAATATCCGCTCCAAAAATCTCCTGCTCAAACTTGGCTTCACGTTCGAGGGAAATTTACGCCAACGCTACTTCTTTCGTGGTCAGTTCGAGGACGAGCACTACTTCGGATTGCTCAAGGATGAGTGGCTGAAGTTGGTGTAAGCAATGACAAGATTTTAAGTAATCATTTGTATCATCCTCTGCTTGTCTTTCCGTATAGGTTACATATACAAAATTTCATTTTGCAAAGGATATATGTACCATGTCGGATATCGTACACTCGGGAAATTTGCGTCCTTCACACGTATCCTCTGGGATAACTTCTAACAAACGCTCTAATGGTCGTAGGCGACGTATTATGTTAGGCAGCATACTCTGGGTTCTTGCTGTTATTGCAATGGTTGCATTGGCTTTCTTCGCGCACACGCATCGTCAACCAACGCCATTCGAGTTAGCTTTTAGTAAGAATCTACAAATGATTCCCTTTCCAAGTTGGGTTGCTGCAACACTACGTTTTCTGACGCTTGCTAGCAATCCTGGACCCGATGAATTTGAGGTTCCGGCGGTTCTCTTATTTTTCTTGCTGTTCCGTTGGTTCTGGCAAGCAGCTTTTTTAGCATTGTCGGCTGGTGTTGGGAATGGCGTTGATGCGCTGATTGGTGATGTCGTTGGTCGCCCTCGCCCTCTACCTGGAATGATTCATGTTGATAGCAAGCTCATCTTCAATAGTTTCCCATCGGGCCATAGCTGTCATATGATGGTCTTTTACGGCTTTTTGCTGTATCTATCTCTTACACCACCCGCTCGCCAGTCACGTTATCACTGGCTTCTTATTCCGTTTCAAATCTGGGCGACTCTCAACATTCTGCTTGTAGGTTTTGCACGAATTTGGGAGGGTGAGCACTGGGTAACTGATGTCATCGGTGGCTATCTGGATGGAGCGATCTGGATGGTTTTGTTTATCTTCCTCTATAACCTGACAATGGAGAGGGTACACGAACATCGCGCCAAAAAACTTGCACAACGCTAAATGAGTAAAAATAATCCGTAGTTGCTCCAATTCATCACGCCCCTGCTGCCGCTGATAACCATACGTGGGCGTAATGAATTGGAGCAACTACAATTGATGCATCTCGATTATTAGGTCAAGCTGCATTACAGCTTGACTTTACGTCCTCATCTTTTATAGAAGTGCAGAACGTCCTAAGGTTCGATGTCGAAAGTCATAGCGTCTCCATAACTCACATGGAGCGTGGCTGCCGCGTTACCATTGCGTATCGCAATGCCTACATAGCCAGAACTATCGCCGAAGATGAACGGACGCATATCTTGAGACTCCGTACTTTCCGAAAAGAAGCGCCTGCGCTCTGAAATGCTCATCTTTTGCTTGGTAAAAGTCGCTTTTACATGGGAGCTACTGAAAAGATCGGGTACAAGGTGTAGGGGAATATTCGTGACGAGATTTCCGAAGTGGTCTACATGTAGTATATGTGCATCTTGAACCTCGTTGCCTTGACGTGTCGCAAGCCCTAGATCGAGACGCTGTAGCGTTATAGGGTCAACCGATGGACCGAGTTCTGCTAGAGCAACACCGCTTGCGATATGCGCTGCGACAGGCGTAAAAATATCGCGTCCATGAAAAGTAGAACTTACTTGTGGTAGGTGATAGGCGGATTGTGAGAGTGTGACAACGGAATGCACAGGCTGTTCCGCGAATACATGACTAAAGAGACCATTATCTGGTCCCACGAAATACCAATCTCCGGCAGAAACTGCAATGGGGTTGCGGCTACTACCAACTCCGGGATCAACAACACATACAAAGACTGTACCACGTGGAAAATACCGATAACTTGCCGCGAGTATCCACGCGCCTGATGCAACGTTTTGTGGCGCGACGGTATGCGTGATATCAATCAATTGCGCATCTGCTGCGATTCCGAGCGCGACACCTTTTAATACACCTACGTCTCCGTCGTCAAGACCAAAATCTGTCATAAACGCAATAACTGGTCGTATAGAGGCTGTTGGAAAGGGAGAAGATTGACTCATGATGCGTTGATACTCCTAGATGTATATAGTTGAACTATTCTCTAAGCTGAGAAACATGATGACACGTTAGATATGTGAATGCTTACGTATCATCCCGTTACTATTATACGCATAGGAAGCATGCCTCATAAGTCATGGTTCCTATGCCTTTTGCAGATAGGTATGCTATACTCTTGCCATTATGGACATATTGAAGCAACCGAACGGATTCGATAAAGAAGAGTGATGCGTCCATGAAATATACAGTAGGATCATTCTCGGCGATAAACGATAGATCGGATAGAAATATGGTGCCCTTTAGAGATGCAGCAACAACAGGAGATGGAATAGGGAGGATGTCGGCATGAATATTAGCACTGGAGGACCGCACATTCTTTTCTTTGAACGCGATCAGCAACTGACTGCGTTATTGACGAGCGAGTTTCAGCTCGCAGGGTATGAATGTCATGCAGCCCGCACCGCAGTGGAGGTTTTTGACACCATTGCTCGTTTTCCTGTACGTGTTCTGCTTGTCAACCTTGCGCAAGCAGCTGCTGGACGCCGAGAGTTTTGGGTTGCCTTAGATACACAACGCAGGGGCCGTGGAGTCCAAGTCTTTACTTACCTCTGCTCTAATCTAGCTGGTTATGGCACCCGTGATGCTGATGAGCGTTCACAAGGTCAATTAGCTGATATAGAGATTGATGGCATGCTTGGTTTGATGAACCTCGTCGATGCCGTGCGCGAACGTGTGCCCGGACCAACCTCTACAAGCTCAGCGTCTACTCAGACACGCTTACCACGCACGGCACCACCGACTACCCCTCCTCCTGCTGTAACTTCATCGTCAACAAGCGCAGGTGGCACAACCTATCGTACTGGTTCAAGTACCGACACTGCAACCCTCACTGCTCCTGTCGCAACACAGGCACCTCCTCCGCCTGTACAGCAGTCATACTCTGAGAAAATACGCGCCGTGCTCTATCCTACACAACGTTCGACAAGTGGGCAGGATGCCACTGTCTATACAGATACAATACAATCACTCCAGGATACAGAGCGACCATCTGCATATACCTATGAGGCTAGACAGAATGCGCTCCCAAATGAGCAACAGATACAAAATAGTCAAAGTGCTCAGATATATGATGCAGATGCACCCGCACTGCAACGGTTTGCCTACAATAGTCAACCAACAGGAGAGCGCGAGTCGGGGCTTGATCAGTTATCTCGGTTGCTACAAGAGCGGAATGTGCCACATAACAATGAAAGCACACGTAGTTTTAACTATCAAGTTGCAAACGAAGTGCCTGAAAATCAGTACGCATCCTCAACAATGCAGGTACCTCAATCCACCAACACTATAGGGACACAACCGTTACGAGCATCACCAATCGAAGACTTACCGCACGACC
Source organism: uncultured Ktedonobacterales bacterium (assembly GCA_964657325.1). GTDB lineage: Bacteria > Chloroflexota > Ktedonobacteria > Ktedonobacterales > Ktedonobacteraceae > JBBQVS01. The sequence goes on along the minus strand of CAZZVE010000019.1, from coordinate 9,399 downwards.
GTGCAATCCATAGCACCGTTGCAAACGATGGAGTACGTCGAACGGATGGAAATGCACGGACAAGTTATGGTCAGTATAGTGGGAACGTAACACCAAACACTCAGACGGCATCGACAGCACAGACGACTCCGTTGGCGTCTATCTCAACATTGCGTACGGCAACGGCAACAGCTCCTGCACCGACTGCGGCAAAAGCCACTATGCCAATACCAGTGGTGATACCGCCACAACCAGTTGAGATGCCTGCTGTTCAAGAGCAGCGTCCAGCTTCCGTCGCACAACCTGTACAACAAAAAGAATATGTTATGCAGCAAGAAGTGCAAGAAATACCTGTAGAGCTTGATGAGCCTAGTAACCATGACGTGCAAACAGACGATCTTTCGGTAACAGAACAACAGACGGCTAATGAAGAGGAGGAACGTGATGAGGTAACTGCTTCAGCGATGAGAGAACAACAGGAACAGGTGCCAACGCAAGATGTGGCAAAGGAACAAGATACTTCCACTCGCACAATGTCTCCCAATAATGCAATGCTACTGGATATTGTACAAAGTCTTCCTCTAATGCCATCACCTCCTCCACAACCGCCGTCGCAAGCGGTAAGTGGAAGAACGATGCGTACTCTTGGGAGCGTTTTGCTTGAAGGACATCTTGTTCCACAAAGTCGATTAGAGGTTGCGCAGAATATTCAGCGCATGTTACGTGGTGTGGATTTGAATTATCAGCTTGGTGAAATTTTGCTTATGTTTAAACTTTTGACGCCTGACCAGCTGCTCGCAGCCAGCTTGGTCAGTTATGGCATGATCTCGACGGAGCAGATCAGTGCCCTTGGTCGTATTCGACAGGAACTGCATGCAGTTGGCTTAGAGTACGATCTGGAGAGTTTGCTTATTTTGTTCAGAATGCTCACACCGGAACAGCTACGCGAGGTGCGAACAAGCTGGCAAGGATAACTAGAGAGTATCAGAAAAGCGCGTCCCGCATGCGGGACGCGCTTTTCTGATACTCTTTTTCAAAAAAATGTTCCAAATGGAATTGTTTCACGCACAGAAGTATGGTATAATGGAAACATACCCTTTAGCGTGAACGATTACCAGCAGTGTTTAGAGGTGTGACGACGACTCGTAGAGCTGTTTTCTCATCCCTCGTCTCTCACTTAACTAGAAATAAGAAAGGGCAGATTGGAACATTGCAGGAGCATCACCATGATGCATCGCTCAACAATATCCCCTCGTTTCCTGTCATATGATGGGGCGAAGGTCATAATGCATTTTATTCAACAAATCCTCTGTTATGTAGGAACGGGCTGGTTCTCTCTCGCATGTCGTCGAGCTAGAAACTGGCCTTTTTGGTCTCATAGCGTCTTCTTATTCGAGCAAATGCGCAGGAGTATTGCAGGTGTCGCGTATATCATCTGTTCTCTTCTCTCCTCGTATGCTCCTAGCTCGAATGTGTAGTGCATTTTCCCAATTGTTAGACGTAGACGAGTTATAGTGAGTAGTGTCGGTAGTGAAGCACAGCATGTAGCATCCCTGATACATGAAACTCACATTATGCAGTCTTCTATACAACGAAGAGAGGGTGACAAACATTTATGGATTTGGTAAAGCGGTTAGAAGAATATCGAGATCGTGAGCGGGAGCTTCAGTGGGAAGGGACATTCGCGCAGTACTTTGAGATTGCTAGCAAAGATCCAAAGGTGGGCCGACTTTCTCATGAGCGCATCTACGACATGATTATGGATGCAGGTGTAGATACGACGCGCACTGGTGAGCCACACTACAAATTCTTCGGGCAGGAAATCTTCGGCATCGAAAAGCCTCTTCAGCAGATTGTTGACTACTTCCACTCTGCCGCGCAACGCTTAGAAGTGCGTAAGCGTGTACTCTTACTCATGGGACCCGTTGGCGGCGGTAAATCTACCGCCGTTGCGCTTATGAAGCGTGGTCTTGAGGCGTACACTCGAACTCCTGAAGGAGCAGTTTACGCTATCAGAGACTGCCCAATGCATGAAGAGCCACTCCACTTGATTCCTAACGACCTGCGTGCAGATGTCGAAAAAGAGTTTGGCATCTATATTGAAGGCGACCTGTGTCCGCACTGCCGCTATACGGTTGATAATCAGTTCCGTGGTCGTATCGAAGAAGTTCCTATCAAGCGTATCACGTTCAGTGAAAAATACCGTGTGGGCGTCGGCACATTCACGCCATCAGACCCGAAAAGCCAGGATATCAGCGAGTTAGTCGGAGGTATCGACCTTTCTACCATTGGCGAAGTTGGTGTTGAGAGCGACCCACGAGCATATCGCTTTGACGGTGAGCTAAACATTGCTAATCGTGGCTTGATGGAATTTGTTGAGATGCTCAAAACTGATGAGAAGTTTCTTTATGTACTGCTTACTCTGAGTCAGGAACAAAACATCAAAACTGGACGCTTCAGTATGATCTATGCTGATGAAGTAGTTGCCAGTCATACGAACGAGCATGAGTATCAATCCTTCGTGGGTAACAAAAAGTCGGAAGCATTGCAGGACCGTATCATTCTTGTAAAGGTACCGTACAATCTGCGTGTCTCCGATGAGGTGAAAATCTACGAAAAACTGCTCAAACAGAGTTCTCTACAAAATGTGCATATCGCGCCATACACACTACGTATTGCTAGCATCTTTGCCATCCTTACACGTCTTGAGCCTTCTAAGAAGGCAGGCATGAGTCTGATGAAGAAACTCCGTCTTTACGATGGTGAAGACATGGAGGACTTCAAGCAGAAGGACGTGCGCGAATTGCAGGAAGAGGCAGTACGCGAGGGTATGGATGGTATCTCGCCGCGCTATGTTATCAACCGTCTCTCGAATGCGCTCATCAAACAGGGCGTGACCTTTATCACACCTATTGACGCTCTGCGTGCATTGCGTGATGGACTTGACCAGCATACCAGCATCACGCGTGAAGAGCGCGAGCGTTACCTGAACTTCATCAGCGAAGCGCGTAAGGAATACGACCAGATCGCACAAAAAGAGGTGCAGCGCGCCTTTGTCTACTCTTACGAGGAGTCGGCACGCACTCTGCTGAACAACTACCTGGATAACATCGAGTCATATAGCAACAAGACAAAAATGCGTGATCCCATTACCGATGAGGAGATGGACGCCGACGAACACCTGATGCGCTCAATTGAGGAGCAGATTGGTGTCTCGGAGAACTCTAAACGCTCCTTCCGTGAGGAAATTCTGATTCGTATCTCATCGCTTGCCCGTAAAGGCTTGACCTTTGATTATATGAGTCATGAGAGGCTCAAGGAAGCTATTGAGAAAAAGCTGTTCGCCGACCTACGCGATGTCGTCAAGATCACGACCTCAACGCGCACACCGGATAAAGATCAGTTGCGTAAGATCAACGAAGTGATCAATCGTCTTGTTGCCGAGCATGGTTACACCCCTGAGAGCGCGAACGAACTCTTGCGTTACACGGGTAGTCTCTTGAATCGTTAACCGCGTGGGGTTCTAATTATGCTGTTTGACAAATAATATAGGTACATCTGTCGTAGGGACCGGACGCGATACATCCGGTCCCTACGACAGATGTAATAAAAGGAGTATGGCTATGTCCATCTCACAACATGATTGGTCGTTACATCGTAAGGGGCAGATTGACCAGGAACGCCACAAAGAGAAGATCCGCGATGCAGTAAAGAAAAATCTTGGTGAAATCGTCAGTGAAGAAAATATTATTCTCTCTGACGGTCAAAAAACGGTGCGCGTTCCTATTCGCTCACTTGACGAGTATCGTTTTCGCTATGACTCTGGCAAGCAAGAGCATGGTGGGCAAGGCAACGGCAAAAGCAAGGTTGGCGATGTCGTCGCGCAAGAGCCACGACCCGGCAAGGGTAAGCGTGGTGAAGCTGGCAAAGAAGCTGGACAAGACTACTACGAGGCTGATATCTCGATGGAAGAATTAGCCGCCTTGATTTTTGAGGATCTCGGCTTGCCCAACCTGGAACAGAAACGCCAGCAAGAGATGGAAACCGAAGCTGTACGTTTCACCGATGTGCGTAAAAAAGGCCCAATGGCAAACCTCGATAAAAAACGCACAATCATGGAAAATATGAAGCGTAACGCCGCAAAAGGTGAGGCCAAGTTCCAGGACATCAAGTCCGAAGACTTGCGCTTCAAAGTGTGGGAACCCACCATCAAGTATTCATCCAATGCCGTTGTGCTCGCTATGATGGATGTTTCGGGCAGCATGGGTGAGTTCGAGAAGTATATCGCACGTAGTTTTTACTTCTGGATGGTGCGTTTCCTACGCACGAAGTACAACAATGTGCAGATTGTCTTCATCAGCCACCACACCGAGGCGAAAGAGGTTACGGAAGAAGAATTTTTCCACAAGGGCGAGAGTGGTGGTACGCAGGTGTCTTCTGCCTACGAACTCGCGTTGCAAATCATCAAAGAGCGTTATAATCCTGATGACTGGAACATCTATCCGTTCCACTTTTCCGACGGTGACAACTTACCGTGGGACAATGATCGTTGTGTGCAGATGGTGACTAAGCTGATGGAGTTGTGCAACATCTTCGGTTATGGCGAAATCCGCGAGGGTCACTATCGCTCACCCAGCACACTCATGTCTGCCTACAACAAGATCACCGACAAAAAGTTTACGGCTGTCACCATCTCGGACAAAAAAGAAGTCTATCCAGCCCTACGTAAGTTCTTCGCCCAAAAGGACGCTGTGCCTGTGTAATAGGTAGGGACCGATTCATCGCGTCCTCGTCGTCGGTCTATTGCCACGAGGACGTGATGAATCGGTCCCTACAAGGAGATATCTTATATGACATTGATAGAAGGTAGCGATGATCTTGAACGTTTACGCGATAATATAGATATTGCATGGGACCAGGCACGCAAATTTGGCTTAGATCCTTTTCCTACACACTTTGAGATGGTCCCTGCCTCAATCATGTACGAGTTTGCTTCTTATAGTCTTCCTGGTCGTTTTAGCCACTGGACGCATGGTAAAGCGTACCATCGGCAGAAGATGCAGTATGACTTCGGCTTGAGCAAAATTTATGAGATGGTGGTCAATACCAATCCAAGCTATGCCTTCCTGATGGACATGAACAACCTGCTACAAAACACGTTTGTGGTGGCGCACGTCTTTGGACATACTGATTTCTTCAAAAATAATGCCTACTTCCAGCATACCTCGCGTCGCATGATCGACAAGGTGAGTATTCATGCTGAGCGTATTGTGCAATATGAGTTTGACCACGGCAAACTCGAAGTCGAACGTTTCCTGGATGCCGCACTCTCCATCCAGGAGCACGTAGACTACAATCTCTTCCTGCGTTCCGACAGCGTGAAGCACGAAGAACCATCGCCAGAGCGCACAAGCGAATACGATGATATATGGGGGCTAGACAAAAAAGCCAAGAAGTCCGAAGAGGAACGTGATAGATACCCATCAGGGAAAGCTCCCAAGTTTCCAGAGAAGCCAGAAAAAGACCTCCTGCTCTTCTTGTCACGTCACGCGCCCAGTCTTGAACCCTGGCAACGTGATCTCATCGAAATTGTGCGTACCGAGTTCCTGTACTTCGTGCCACAAATGCAAACGAAGGTCATGAACGAAGGCTGGGCTTGCCTCAAGGCGGATAGCCTTGTTCTTACAGAGCGCGGTTTCTTGCGTTATGATGCTCTACATAAGTATCTAGCAACGGGAGAAAAAATCACCGTAGGGAGTGGCGAGGGTGTTCAAGATGAAATCACAGATCGTCACATTCGACGTAATGCCTCAACTATTCGTTTGAAAACAAGGCGAGGATTGGTCTTAGAAGGTGCGGAGGAACACAAACTAAGTATTGGGTCTGACAAGTGGATTGCGCTAAAGGATGTACAGGTTGGGCAACGTATTCCATTAAGTGTTGGAGATAATATCTGGCCTGAGCAACTAGTTCCTGTTACAACTCCTGCAAAAATTGTACTGCCGACAGTGGTAGATGTAGCGCAAGCGGCAGGAGTCGGGGTGCATACGGTGTACCGCTCAATGGGTGGAAAAACACCCTTCGCTCAAGAGCGTATTGCCGATGCTATTAGAAGCACTGGTTATACCTTTGGTAACGAAGGTAAACCAATGTACAAAAGCCGATTTACTCTTACTGCACCCACACACATTACTGAGGAATTTGCTGAGTTTCTTGGCTATCTCATCGGTGATGGCAACATTCACACGACGAAAAATGCCGTTGGTTATACGAGTGGTGACAAGCTACTTGCTGACCGTTATGCTCAGCTTGTGAAAGACCTGTTCGCTATCGAGACAATGCCTTTCTGGGATGATAAAACTATCAATGGTAAGGGTGGTCGTTGGCGTGTTGTCTTCTATTCAGCACATGTCCTCGATCTCTTGCAGTCATTGGGCATAGATTTGAAGGCAAAGGCTCCAAAGAAACGTATCCCTGATGGCATTTTGCGCTCTCCCAAATCAGTTATGAGTGCGTTCTTACGTGCCTACTTTGATTGTGATGGTTGTGCCTCGGAAAAAGAAGGCGTGATCTTGTCAACCTTTAGCGATGATATCGCGCAAACGTTACAGATTGTGCTTCTGAACTATGGTATTCTGTCACGTCGCTATGGTCCAAACGTGCGAATCAAAAGTAGTTCCGCGAAGCTGTTTGCCGAGGAAATTGGCTTTGGCTTGGAACGCAAGCAAGAGAAGCTACAAACATACTTAGCAAGCCATCAGTGGTTTAAAAAAGAGGGCTCAACCGATGAAGTTGTCAGTATCGAGCATGATGTCGCCGATGTGTACGATATCACTGTAGACCGCTCACATCGCTATGTTGCGAATGGTATGCTGCACCATAACAGCATTTGGCACTCGCGTATCATGCGCGAACTGGGCGATCAGGGCGTCATCTCTGATTCTGACACTATCGAGTTTGCGCAACTGCATTCGGGCGTGCTTTCGCCATCGAAAACCTCGCTCAACCCCTACTACCTGGGCTACAAGATGTTCGAGGCTATCGAGAAACGTTGGGACAATCCAACGAAGGAAGAGCAAGATCGGCTTGGACGCAAACCTGGTATGGGTCGGCAGAAAATCTTTGAGGTGCGTGAACTCGATAACGATGTCTCGTTTTTGCGCAACTACCTCACAGAAGACCTCATCAAAGACCTTGACCTCTATATGTTCAAAAAAGAGGGCGACGAGTGGGTTGTTTCCGAAAAGCAGTGGGAAAGAGTGCGTGATGGCATTGTTGCCAGCATGACGAACTTTGGCTATCCCTATCTCGTCGTTGATAATGGTGACTATCGTGGCAACCGCGAGTTATACATCAAGCATATGTTTGAGGGACAAGAACTCGATGTGAGCTACGCCGAAAAAACGTTGCAGCACGTTTACACAATGTGGGGGCGTCCTGTACACCTTGAAACAGTTTACGAGGGCAAGCGTATTCTCATGACCTACGATGGCGAGAGGAACACGAAGACTTCGTTAGAAAAATAAAACAACGTGGGGGGGG
>CAZZVE010000019.1:0-1868 GCA_964657325.1 uncultured Ktedonobacterales bacterium | reverse complement strand
GACTGCGCCACCGCGCAGTCGGCCCACGTTGTTTTATTTTTCTTCTGGACCCTCTATTTGCAACTGCTGTTTCATAGCCTGCAACTGCGCCTCAACATTTTGTTCGGACGATATTTTCTGTAGTTCGCGGTCAAGCCTGTCGCCCGATCCTGCGCCGAGCAAGCCCTGTTCGCCGAGCGTTCCCTGCTCGATAAGTGTCTCCATTGCGTTGGCGCGTGCCTGCATTGTCAGCACCTTATCCTGCGCACGCTGCATAGCCAAATTCATCTCGGTCATCTCTTCGGAGATACCAGTGGCGACCTCGTTGATTTTGACCTGCGCTTGTGCTGCATTATATTGCGCCTTGACCATTTCTTTCTGGGTACGGAAACTTTCGATACGAGCGGAGACGGTGCGTTCCATCTCTATCAATTTATTTTCTTGTCCACGCAACTGCTCAATCTGCTGGCGGTAGTTCGCAATCTGCGTTTGCAATGTCTCTTTCCGTTGCAGTGCCATGCGTGCAAGGTCTTCGCGGTTAGCTTGAAGTGCTAGCCTTGCTTGTTGACCCAACTTGTCGAACTGCTGCTGAATCTGGGCTTCCTGTAGCTCTAACCGCTTCTCGTTTGTGACCACATCAGCGATAGAGCGGCGCAACTGCTGTAACTGCTCAAGTTGCTTTGCATACGAGTAGTCCATGACCTGACCGGGGTCCTCTGCCTTATCGAGTGCCGAACTAGCACGGATACGCAGAAAGGTCGAAAGTCGTGAGAAAAGACCCATAGCGATGTTTCTCCTGTCTCGTACAAACACACTACCGATGACGTATGCTACTTATTTTTCAATAACTTATGTATCAGCTTTATGTCTATTATAGTCTTATTGACGTAAGAAATGTGCGTTTATCATATTTCCGTTCTCTCATTATACGAGCGACAGGTTAAGCATGTTATACTGACGAGAAAAGCATAGTTCATAATCTTTTACTTGGAGGTTTTATGGTAGCTCAAAGATTACCTCAACGTATGACTGTTGACGAATGGCGTGAACTTCTGCTCAATGACCATGATGTGAAATATGAGTACATTGATGGACGAGTATATCTTATGTCAGGAGGAACTGCTAATCATGCTCGTATAGGAAGCAACGTTGTAAGAGTCCTTGAAGATGCACTTGGCGATGGTCCTTGCAATGTCTACAACTCAGACCTCAGTGTGCGTTTATCTGAAACGCGTTATACCTTTCCTGATGCCTCAGTAACATGTGATGAACGCGACCAAGGAGAGGAAGACAGAGTTCGGTCACCGCGTCTCATTGTTGAAGTGCTTTCAGATTCTACAGAGGCGTATGACCGAGGTAAAAAATTTGCTCTTTACCGTCAATGTCCAACGGTAGAAGAGTATATGCTTATTGCTACAGACCGTCAAGCTGTCGAGGTGTTCCATCGCACACCAGAAGGATGGTCTGCTTATCACGCACGTCTCTACGGCCCAGGAGACACCGTGGAAATCGCAAGCCTCGGTATTCAGTTTCCTGTTGCTTCGATTTACCGACGCACTACTGTGAAGGAGTCATTAGATAATAATAATGAATAATTTTTCAAGCAAAGCAGAAACTGTTTCTGTATAATCTTTTTGGGAGAAAAGGAATGGAGAAGTTTCCAATATATACAGTGGGCTATGGAAACCGTTCAATAGATGCATTTGTAAAAATATTACAGATGTATGAAATTAGATACTTAGCAGATATACGTTCACAGCCTTATTCACGCTTTAACCAACAGTTTTCTAAAGCATCTTTAGAAAATTATCTGTATACGCATAGAATCCGTTATATGTGTTTAGGAGATACATTGGGAGGAAGGCCAAAAGACGAGGATTGTTATGATG
>CAZZVE010000018.1:47481-55719 GCA_964657325.1 uncultured Ktedonobacterales bacterium | reverse complement strand
ATGCTCAAATACGAGTATCTTCGTAGCACATACATTATCATTGCTACAGTGAAATAAACTTCATAATCAAATATGTGAACAAGGGTTGTTCATCTTTAGTCTCACTATACGCTGATTTTCTTTAGCATCAATGAGATAATTTGGTAACATATATCTTTGAAGAACAGGTCTTTTATATGTTGTTGTATAGGTATTTGTGTACACGAAGTAACTGGAATTCGGAAAATGCTGTCAGGTAGACAAAAAGGAGCAGTATTTGTATGCTTCAAGTAAATGGTATTAATATAAAGCTTATCAGAGTGACCTCAACAACGACCCCACAAGCTCTAGTCGAAGAAATTCAAGAGTTTTGGAAGATGTACAACTCTCCTGTCTTCATCGAGTTGCCCAATCAACCTTTACAACATATAGAAGCATTTTATAGGCCAGACTCCTTCAATGTACTTAATCGTTTAAGGCGAGAGTATAACACCCCTATTTTCTTTATCATTCCTGCTGGGGTCAGGCTGATGAACGAGGCGAAACGCGCGGGGTTTCCTGTATATACTGCATTGAGCGAAGGTGTAGACGTACTTGCTCAGGAAGCTTCATCCACACCTCGTGTACCAAGTGGCCCCATGTCTTCATACACAAGCAATCAATCTAGTAACTCATCGTTCTCTCCGCCAGGTAATGCGCGACCTGTGCTCTTGCCATCATATATGAGTAATCCGCCTAGTTGGTCTGCTTTGCCTCTGCAAGATGTTCGCAACACGCCTGCGAGCAAGCAGCCATCAAATACATTGCTTACTTCCTCCACACCCTCCATGTTTGATACGCAACGTAAAGCAGAGGGTGCAGTATCTCCCACACAGGAAGCAAGACATGACTATGGGGACGCAAGTGCACACAATGGTAGCATTCAGTCTATTAAGGAATTTGGAAACACTATTCAAACGTCTTTCACTGGCAAAAGCATACAATATCAACCAATCTATAGGCGAATGGCTTTTCTTGTCTCGCTTGCTGTTCTTGTTTTCTTGCTGCTCATTGGGGGCATTCTCATCTCATTAAATGGTGTAAGTAGAAGGCAAACGCACAATGTACCAGCCTCTACTGCGATACCGCTTACCTCTGCTCATGGAATAGGAGTAGAGAAGGCACCGGATGGAGAGTATATCGGTCTTTCTGATGGCTCGTTCGCTTTTGATACAAACCGACTTGATGGTGCTACGAAGCAGCAGGGGTCAGAAAAACTTCGTGCTGGTGATGTTGGTACTGCCCTTTCGCTATGGCACGATGCGGTGACACGGGATACAAATGACGCGGAGGCACTTATTTATCTGGAAAATCAGCGCGTCATCAGTTCTGGTAATTCGTATGTGACGCTGGTTGTGGGTACGATGGATACGGGAACGTATGTAAACCTAGGGCGTGATGATCTACAAGGTGCGTATATAGCACAGAAAGAGTACAACGACGGGCAGAAACTCGCGGGGAAATTTCTCGTTCGTTTACTTATTGCTAGTACTGGCAATGACAAGGCATATGCGGATGTGGTGGCAAAGCAGATTGTACAAGCGGCAAAGAGTGATTCCAGTATTGTCGGTGTTATGGGATGGCCCTATAGCTCACGAACGTTAAATGTCGTCCAAACATTGACTGATGCACATATTCCTATCGTTTCTCAAATGGCATCCAGTGTCTTACTCACGGGTGCATCTCCATATTTCTTTAGAATTGTGCCACCTGACTCTACACAAGCGACTACAGGAGCAATATTTACCGAAAATACACTTCATGCGAAAGCGGCAGCACTCTTTATCGATCCAACAGACGCTTATAGTGTTTCCATTGGCGATGCCTTTAAGCAAAAATTTGAGAGTGACGGAAACCGTGTCATTGAGGAGCATTACACAGTAGGTAAGCCTGCAACCGTGACGACTGCGTTGCAAGATGCGCTCTTGCACATGCCTGACGTTATTTACTTCGCAGGGCTAGCAGACGACGCGAACGCAGTACTTGCGCATCTGCCTACCGATGGACCGTTTGCACAAATAAAAGTGGTAGGTGGTGATGGCCTTTATTCCATTGGTAGTTACTCGAAAGATGCTGTTGTGCAGAGAAATTTTCATCGTCTCTGCTTCTCTGCATTTGCCTATGCCGATACATGGGGCTATTTAGGTGCCAAGACGCAACCGACATTCTTCAGCGACTATCCTGCGTTTTTTGATCCATATCAACAACATGGTACGGGTGCATATGGCTATAGTCGCGCTGATGGCGATGTTATTCTCTCTTATGATGCGACGGTGGTATTGTTGAAAGCATACCAAAAGATATTAACTGCAAAAGACAATGCTATCGTAACTACGAATGTTACACCAACACAGCTAAGGGACTCGCTTGCGACGATAACAGACGCGAATGCTATTCAGGGAGTTACAGGACGGATCGCCTTTGGTACAAATAATGATCCCGTAGATAAAGTGGTTGTGATGCTTGCGGTTTCTCCAACAGGACTGATTCAGTTGCAATCTGTACAAGGGCAGTTTTTCAAGTAAGCATACTATCACGAAGTGCGGGTCCCCATGCCGTAATCTTATCGGGGGTAATCATAATCACTGGATACTGCTCCAAGCTCATCGAACGGTACTGTATATAACGTTCGCGTAGCAGTACAAGTGCTTTTCCATGTTGCTCTTGTTCCGCGCTAATTAGTTCGGCCTTCCCGTGAATCAAGATATAACCAAGTTGTGACCAATCATCGTCGTACTGGTCTATGAGTAGAGATGCTTCATGGCGTGCCTCGATGTTACGAACTCTGCGCAGCTGCGTTTTTTCAACTCGTTTCGGCTTCTCGTCAAGCGCGATGTAGAAATAGGTGCCATCGAAGGCATAGCAGACAGGTATAACATGTGGACTCCCATACTCGTCTGCTGTTGCTAACCGTCCCGCACGCAGGTTGTGGATAAAGACTACTTCCAAATCTGTAAAGTGTATGCGATTCGGCACAAGCGGTACCAACCTTTTTCCTTATAATCCTACAAACGCAATCGTTACCAGTATATCATCATGTAGGTTCTCAAGAGTTTTCTTCTGCCTCCTCCCTTCTAGCATCCACCAAGCGTCTATGCTATAATATATCAGAGTTCAGAAGTAGGAATTAGCATAGTATCTCGCATATGTGTAACTATACAATAAAGGAAAGAAGAGTAGCACGAGTATATCTTTTTTTGTGCTATTGGTGAGGATAAGACATGGCGGAAACAATTAGTCCCGATATGATTATTCATGATGTCGTGAGCAAATATCCAGCAACGGTCAAGGTGTTTCACGGACATGGTTTACCATGTACCGCGTGTGCCGTTGGCTCACGCGAAAGTGTGGCAGGTGGTGCGCGCACACATCGTTTTACACCAGAGAAGCAGGACATGTTATTGAAAGACCTCAACGCGGTCATCAACAACCAGCCTATCTCGGTTGCGCCTAAGAAAGCTCCAGTTGGGCGTGGTGTCCCATTACAAATGTCGCCTGCACCAGCAGAGCGCAAAATTAAGCAGGTGATCGCTGTTATGAGTGGCAAGGGCGGCGTTGGCAAGTCACTTGTCACAGGCTTGCTTGCTGTCTCACTGCGGCGGCAGGGGCAGCGGGTTGGTATTCTTGATGGTGATATCACAGGCCCAAGTATTGCGCGTATGTTTGGCACAAAGGGTCAGCCTGGAAAATCGGCTGACGGTGGCATTGAGCCGTTGGTGAGCAAGGGCGGCATCAAGGTTATGTCAATGAACATGTTCCTTGAGAAGGATAGCGACCCTGTGGTATGGCGTGGTCCAATGGTGTCCAGCGCGATCAAGCAGTTTTATAGTGATGTGTCCTGGGGCAATCTCGACTATCTGTTGGTAGACCTGCCTCCTGGTACATCCGATGCACCTATGACTGTGTTACAATCGCTGCCTGTTGACGGTATCGTCATTGTGACTTCGCCACAGATGTTGGCGACGATGATCGTGATGAAGTGTATTAACATGGTGCGTCAACTCAAGGGTGTCATCGTCGGTGTTGTCGAGAATATGTCGTACTTTGAGACTCCAACAGGCGAACGCTACGAGATTTTCGGACCAAGTAATGGTGCTGAACTCGTGGGTATGACGGGTGCTCCTCTGCTGGCACAACTACCCATCGACTCTAGCCTGACAGTGCTCTGCGACTCAGGTCGTGTCGAAGAATACTATGCTGAAGGTTATGAGACACTAGCCGCGAACTTTGTGAACACGCTAAAAGTAAAGAGATAACAAAAACGGGTGATAGGTGTCCACGCGAGTCATCGCCTCGCGTGGACACCTATCACCCGTTTTTGTTATAAGCCACTTTCAAAGGAGCCAAGCACTTTACAGAAAGTTGTATGGCTCGCAAGATTGGCAAGGGCGGCACGAACGGTGGAATCTTCGCGGTGTCCCTCGAAATCGAGATAGAAGACGTATTCCCAGGCGCGTTGACGTGAAGGACGCGATTCTATCTTGAGCACGTTGATTTTGTTTTGTGCCAGCACACCCAGACATTGATAGAGCGAACCGGGTTGGTGTGCGGTTGCCATGACAAGCATCGTTTTCGCGTGTCCACTACGGCGTGGTGCAGGTTCACGACCAAGCGCGATAAAGCGTGTGTAGTTATCAGAAATGGTTTGAATATTACTTGCTAATATTTCTAGTTGATAGAGTTCGGCGGCTCCACGGCCTGCGACAGCTGCCACCCCTTCAAGTTGTCCTTCTCGAATCATCTTCGCGCTTCCTGCGGTATCATAGGTGGCGACAATCTCAACGCCAAGTTCGCGCAGATATACATCGCTTTGTGCTAAGGCTTGTGGATGCGAGATGACGCGCTTAATATCACTCAGTGTTTGACCAGGTAAGCACAGTAGACAGTGATTAACGGGATGGCTGATCTCTCCAATCACGAAAAGGTCGTGTTGTCGCAAGAGATCGTACACATCGTTGATGCTACCAGCCTGTGAATTTTCGACAGGGACTAGGCCAAAATCGACCTCGCCTGCTGCAACAGCATGAAAGACCTCGCTGAAGCCACGGTAGGGAAGCGGCTCTGGCAGTGTTGAAGAAGTCTTCTTAAAATATGCCTGTACAGCTTCGTCACCGTACGCGCCACGTTCCCCTTGAAAGGCGACGCGAACACTCTGCGCCTGTGTAGATGATGTAGAAACTGGTTGTTCTTCGTCTGAAGAAATTGACTGTACCACGCGTTATTATTCTCCTCATTTAAATGCTGTGTCGATTGTGCCAGCTTGTATGGAGATTGTCAAGCAGACAAAAGATTGTCAACGAACGTTCACAGGGAAGAGGCTATCATACTATATATTAGTGTAAAGCATGCAAAAAACGTATATAGTAGGGTAGCCCTTGTGGGCGTCCGTTTGAGCACCATGCCAAAAATAAAACAAGCCTCACAATTGAGACTTGTTTTGTGTATATTAGGTCTACCACAGCGTCTTACTGAACGTTGTAGTGTCCCTTGTGGTAATAGACCATGCCTTTGCCAAGCACCTTCACTGGTTGAAGTTCTTTAAGCATGATGGCCTCGCCGCACTTTGAGCAAATGCGAGCTGTCAAGTGATTGACCTCTTCGCGGTTCGCAAGTGAGGCACGTGCTGTCTTTGAAAGTTCACCCTTTTTAGGCATTGATGAGAGACCCCTTTCGCCTGTTCCTCTGCTGAGAATTGTTGTTTATATCGAAATTGCCAAGTTGTTTTTGGTTTCCTCGTATATGAGAACACCAAACGGTTCCATTTTGTTCCATGAGTATAGCATATCTCGTCGGTAGTGTCCACCGCGTTATCTCATGATCTTACAACTTTCAGCTTGACAAACGAATCAGTTTATCTTACCGTCTGGATAGACCAATGAGTTTACAAAATGAGAATATCTATCTCGCAGCGTACAGAAAGCAGGACTGATCAGCCATGAGCCAGCAACCCAAAACTACAACGCCAACACAGAATGACTCTATCTTGCGGCGTTTCTTTGCTAATTTCTATGAGCGTACATCAAGCGATAGTGAAGAAAAGAACTTCATGCAGCCCTTGCGCAAGGAAGTGGTCCAGCAAGCACATGGGGTGGTGCTGGAAATAGGATCAGGCAATGGGCTTAACTTTGCTTTCTATGATCCCGCCACAGTCGAGCGGGTAGAAGCCATCGAGCCTAATGGTACCATGCTACGTTATGCGCGTACACGGGTGGAAGCAGCACGGGTACCAATCAACCTCACGCAGGCTCCTGTGGAGAGCCTGCCCTTCGCGGACGAGAGCTTCGACAGTGCCGTTGTCACGTTAGTATTCTGTTCCGTTGGTGATCCTCTTGGCGGCCTGACCGAGGTGAAGCGCGTGCTCAAACCCGAAGGTACGCTGCTGATGGTCGAACATGTGCGTGCTCATGGAGCAATTCTCTCGATCATACAAAATATCATCACGCCTATGACTCGGCTGATTGCGGGCAATTGTCACTGGAACCGCGATACCGAAAGAGCTGTCAAACAGGCAGGCTTCAAGATTGAGCGGAGGCGCGACATCGCTTGGTTCATGATGACAGGAGTTGTGTTACGTGTGGTAAAGTAAACCCCTATAGCTATATAAAAACGGAGTAGCCAAATTGCTTTGACTACTCCGAAATAAGCTACGAACTACGAACTACTATGCTACGAATACGTGTTGCCTACGCAAAACGCTTTACGAGCAAGCACTACGACGTTTTCAATACTACGAAATCCGTTTCGTTAAGAGAAGCTACTTCAGCCTCTCATACCATAAAACGTGAGATTCAGAGTATTGTAACGTATCTATCCCTTCGGGCTACAAACCAATACCCGCTCCATGCAAAATCATTTCAATCGCACTAATTGCTATAACAGGCAAAAAAATGTAACGGAGCGTTTTGTTGCTCAAGTGTGCTAACAAACGCGCACCACCTAAGGCGCCTATGAGGATGCCAAGTGCAACAGGGGCTGCGACGAGCGGTGGAATATCTCCACGCGAGAAATAGATGCCCGCGCTCGCTGCTGCCGTAACACCAATCATAAAGTTACTGGTTGTGGTGGAAACCTTAAGTGGAAGTCTCATAAGGGTGTCGAGTGCGAGCACCTTGAATGTGCCACTACCAATACCAAGCAACCCTGAGATGAGGCCCGCAACATACATCATACCTAAACCATAGGGAGTATGCGTGACCTGATAGGGGATATCCTTACCTAGATGGTGGTCGGGATACGAACTCGAAAGACGCAGCCAGTTAGCCCAACGATCATTTTTCACACCTTGCGGTAATTCCTCTCCAATTCTAAAAAGAAGTGGTGCCGCAGAGATGAGAAGAATGATACCAAAGACAATTGAGAGCAATCCAGGGGCAAGTAAGCCCGCCAAAAACGCACCACTGATCGCTCCAATCGTGGTTGCCAACTCCAGGAACATACCAACGCGCATATTCGTCATATGATCACGCACATATGCCGCCGCCGCACCACTAGAGGTTGCGATAACAGAGATGATGCTGGCTCCGATGGCAAAAGAGATAGGCAATTTGAAGACGAGCGTGAGTAAGGGCACAATGAGTACACCCCCACCTAATCCTACAAGCGATCCAAGTAGGCCAGCTGCAATCGAACCAACAAAGATGAGCGTAAGTATCAGCAACGAGAAATTGAAATGTTGTATCTCACTTCGAGGCTGACTTATAGCTGTGCTACCAAGGTAGAAGAGGCTGAACAAGAGAATTGCCAGGACAATGAGCGTAATGACCACATACTTGCGGTCTTTTTCAAGTGCGAATGTGACAACGGAAACCGCAACACGAAGAACTGGAGTTGCAATGAGCAGTAGGAGGCCAAGAGCAATAATGCCTTGTGGTCGCAACGCGACCAAACTCGCACCAACTTGAGAAAGTGTTTGTGGAAATCTAAGTAGTCGCTCTGGCGATAAGCCACCTGGTTGAGTTGGAAGTAGCACAAGACCGATAACAATAACCAGAGCACTAATGATAACACCCCCTTGAAGTACCCATCCTATAGTCCTGGTTGCAAACACACTTGCCTTCGTTTCTTGTTGTTGCCGTTTCTGTGCCTCTTCTGTGATAAGAGAATTAGGCTTGGGTGGACGTGTTATCATGTTTATTGCCTCATCAGATCATGCATTAATGAAATTTGACAAACGTCGGTTGTAGGGACCGATGTATCACGTCCTCTTGCCTTGGCGATATC
>CAZZVE010000018.1:41941-47381 GCA_964657325.1 uncultured Ktedonobacterales bacterium | reverse complement strand
GGTGTTTTGTTTCATAAGTCCAATATATGAATTCTATGATTTCAATAACTAGAAGGAATAAAATGTTAACTCGATATTAGCATGCGATGAACGAAAGAAATTGTTGCGATGAACGAACGAGAAGGCATAAAAGACTCATGCTTGTTGTTGTATTAGTAGTATATACGTCTTGGTTATAGTGCCAACTACGTACTAGAAAGGTTGGCGATTGGTATGTTTCCTATTCATATGCGATTTCCTCGTCCTTCTTTGAAACAAATTTTTGTTGGTAGTTTAGGTGGAAGTATCGGAGTAGTGAGCGTCTTGTTAGGTGTCGCGGCCTATATCGTGAACACATTGACGCGTCCTAAACGCATTGATAATTTTGCGGATATGTACACATTCACGCCTTTTGAACTGAATCTACCTGCTGAAGAGGTGAAATTCCCCTCTTTACATGCTGAACATCAAGTAACTGGTTGGTATATCGCGCATCCAGAGGCAACGGCAACTATTCTTGTGTGTCCAGGCTATCGTGGCCGTCGTTCTGATGTGCTAGGTATGAGTGGGCAATTGTGGAAGGCGGGTTACAATGTACTGGCCTTTGAATATTATGGTCATGGGACTGTTGTTGGTGAGCGCGTTACACTCGGTTATCGTGAGATGAACGATTTTCTTGGTGCGGTAGCCTATGCCAAACAACGTGCTCCTCAAACACGATTGGGTGCCGTTGGCTATTCGATGGGTGCTTCCATAGCGATTATGGCAACCGCTAGAACACCAGAAATAGAGGCATTGGTAGCGGATAGTGGCTTCGCAACTCATAGAAGTGCTATTGAGTATTCAGTGCGGCGCACTATTCATCTGCCGTTTGCGCCCTTCGATTGGCTCACAGATTTCTTACTCTGGCTTCGCGCAGGGTATCATTTTAATCAGGTTGAGCCATTACGCGATATTGGACGCATTGCACCACGTCCAGTGCTTATCATTCACGGGTTAAAGGACAGCCTTGTAAACCCGGAAGACGCGAAACTCTTATATGCAGCCGCACACGAACCGAAAGAATTGTGGCTTGACCCCAATGCCGATCACTGTGGTATCTACTTTGAAGATCGCCAGAAGTACATCAATCGCGTTATCGGTTTCCTGGACCGCAACCTTAGAAAGAATGTGTCACAAGCACGATTTTCAGAGGCGAGCTAGTGGTATCTCGTCCACGGTTAACGTTGATTTTCGTAGGGACCACATTTATGGCGTCCGAGGCTCAATTCATTGCGCGAAACTGTGTCGATCATGTTCTCGCGCGACAAATCGCGCTACGGACGCCATAAATGTGGTCCCTACGTTACAACCTCAATCAGAGAAATCCAGCGTGACAACCATGCCGTCTCGTCCTGCACGTGTGTTGGGAAAGACGCGTTTCGCCGCTTTCTCGGCTTGTGATGGGTCATTAATCTTAGGGCTAAAGTGTGTCAGCACGAGCGCATGAGCGGCGGCATCACGTGCGATGCTGGCGGACTCTTCGGCGTACATGTGACCATGAGCGCGTGCGAGTGGGATGTCTTCTGGATTGTCGTACATGCTTTCACAGATGAGCAGATCAACGTCGTGGGCAAGTCCGGCGAGAGCCTTTGTAGGACGGGTATCGGTGATAAAGGCAAACGAAATGCCACGTCGCGGGTCACCAAGCACCTGCTCTGGTCGAAGCGTTTGACCATTGTACTCAAGTGTCTCCCCGCGTTGTAAGCGTGACCAAAGCTGCACAGGTAGGCCAAGTGCTTTCGCCTTTTCAACCTGAAACGCGGGTCGGCGTGTGAGTTCAGCACGATAGGCAAGGCAGGGGATGCCATGAGCGGCAGCGACACATGAGCCATGTAGGTCGCCTGGAAGGTCAAATGTCTCTCCACCTTTAAACTCATGAATGAAAATGGGGAAGGGAAGCTCTGCCGCTATGCGTCGTAGTCCATCGATCACATACGTTGTTCCGATAGGGCCATAGATGTCGAGTGGCTCCGTTCGTCCGGCGTGGGCGATCATAAAGAGGACGCCTGGAAGACCCGCGACATGATCGGCATGCATATGTGTCAGGCAAATCGCGCCTAACTGACGAAAGCCCCAGCCCAGTGATTTCCATGGTATCTGTGTGCCTTCGCCACAATCTATAAGTGTGAGCGTCGAGCCATTGCGTATCAATGCACAGGAGAGCCAATGGTTCGGCTGTGGCATCATGCCACAAGTTCCTAGTAGACAAATGTCGATCATGCTTGTATCCTGATTACACGTTATTTTGAAATGCCCATGCCAGCGCAACGATGAGCGCGGAAAGCGCGCCAATTGTTGTCAAGGCGATGCTGATGATAAAAAAGGGAAAATCGCCAATAATCATCACAACGGCAAAAATCACCCAAAAAATCGCAAAAATGAGTATTAGCCATTGCCATGCCTGGAAGCGTCGCCGCATTGCTACGCCTTTCGTTGTGTACATTATCTTCTTAGGCATATAGTATAGCAGATAGAGAGAAGCGAGAAAAAGCTATGCCAGAATTACCAGAAGTCGAATATACGGCACGTCAACTCCGTGCTACGATTATTGGAAAAACTATTCAAGATGCTAACGTGTTTTGGGAACGCACCATAGGACATCCCGACCCTGCTGACTTTCTTGCTGAGATTGCAGGACGTACTATTGAGGGAGTGCGACGGCGTGGCAAATTTTTGTTGCTCGACTTGAGTGGAAATCTTTTCTTGTCCATTCATCGACGCATGACAGGTAACTTCCTCTTGTTGCCAGCGGGTTGGGAGATTGATACACACGTGCGTGAAACCGACCCTGTGACATGGAATGTGAAGGGACCATCATTTCAGCAGATAGAGCCAGCGGCAGACGGAAGCGTAGCGACACGTCCAATAACACTTTCACAAACGTTTTATTGTCGCATGTGCCTGAATTTTACCGATGGCGAACGCTTGCTGTTTACGGACCCACGTAAGTTTGGACGTGTCGAGCTATGGTCTCAGAACCAGGAAGCAGAGGCATTTACTGGACTCGGACCAGAGCCACTTGACGACACATTTACGACAGAACAATTCGCTGAGGCATTGAGTCGTCGCAAGACAAGTATCAAACCCGCTCTCCTGGCACAAGACCTTGTAGTTGGGCTAGGCAATATCTATGCAGATGAAGCCCTGTTTTATGCGGGTCTGCACCCGTTGCGCCGTGCTAATTCATTAACCCCAGAAGAGATAGGTCTGCTACATGAAGGAATTATCACTGTTCTCACCAATGGTATTGAGCACGGTGGTACTTCGTTCAACGACTATCGAGACCTATGGGGTGAGGCTGGCGATAACTATAACCATGTGCGTGTGTATCAAAAAGATGGCACACCGTGCATTCACTGTGGTACGCTCATCGAACGTATCGTCGTGACGCAACGTAGTACACACTTTTGCCCTACCTGTCAAAAGCCTAGTTTGGAGTAAAAAACGCGGACGAACATTGAACCGTTTTTCCATTGACGTTAAAACTTACATCAACTGTCGCGGGAGTTAAACGTGGCTGGCGACCCTGTAAAGGAATTGTGAACGTGACATAGCCACCAGCATCACTCACGGGTTGCTGATCAAGTGTGAAATCGGAGGTGCTGAAGTGGGCAGTTGCGCTTGCCGTCGCCCCAGCAATGCCAGTAACATTCTTTGTAAGCTTAGCATACACCGTTAGCACACTATAAGCCCCAGGCGCATTATTACCCGACCAGGCACCGCAACGATATGTAGGTACGGTGGGTACTGGTGATACCTTCGATTGAAACGACTTGCTTACAACAATTGGCTGCTGTGGTTTTAGCTGCGTAGCTGTTGTGCCACATGCCGCAAGCAATAGAAGTAATCCTAACGAAAGAAGCGAAAAAAGCATGCGATATCTATTGTTCATAAAACGTGTCATTGTAAATCATCCCCACGAAACATTGTTTGTAAACCAGGGTATAGTATAGCATATACCCCTTATAGGCAAGCAAGCTCTACCTTGTGCTTGTAGTGCGTGTGAAAATCGTGTTAATATCTGATATATTCTGTTACCGTGAAGGTTGCTGATTGCCTGCTATTGTGCTACACTACAGACGGCAACCGTGCAACAACTAGCGATTGTGAAAAATTCTTTCCGAGGTGTACATATTCGTGGATTATCGCGCTGATGAACAATTGGAACTTCTGAGTCAACTGCTTGATTCTGAGCAATTTAAGCAAGGCTCTTCTTACATACAACAGGATCAACGTACATCTCCGGTGGAGACCCGTCCTGATGCAGGGCGAGAACGGCGTAAAGGGATACCGGAAGTCATTCTCGCTGAGACAAAAACGAACGAGCAAATCCTGGCAATGGCGCGAGGATTACTTACGGGCTCAGGTCGGGCAATTCTTAGTAGGCTGCGTCCAGAGTCCATTGCGGTTGTGCGAGAGGCATTTCACGACTATCCAATTCGGATGCGTGAAGCAGCACGGGCGATGGTGATCTATGCGCCAACATATGTACGTCAGACTACTGGCGGTCATGTAGGAGTTATTAGCGCAGGCACCTCAGATATGCCTGTCGCGGAAGAGGCTGCCCTCATTGCGGAGGAAATGGGATGTACGATCACCTCAATCTATGACGTGGGAGTTGCAGGACTTCACCGTTTACTTCCACCACTACGGGACCTTTTGGCTAGCAGCGTAGATGTAATCATTGTCGCTGCTGGTATGGATGGTGCATTACCATCGGTTGTCACAGGGCTGGTTCCAGTTCCTGTTATTGGTCTTCCAACGTCTATTGGCTATGGTATGGGCGGCAAAGGGGTTGCCGCGTTGCTTTCGATGTTGCAGACGTGTGCCCCAGGTCTCTCCGTTGTTAATATTGATAACGGAGTTGGCGCGGGAAGCACGGCGGCGTTGATTGCCAACCGAGTAGCGCTGGCACGACGAGAGCATCAGTCGCAGTAAGGAAGCAGCGAGATGTTCCTGATATGAGGCTAAAGGATGTAGCAGGATGTCTCACCGCTGATAGTTGGGTACATGGGATGTATGGAGTTTAAGAAGAGAGGCGGGACTTTCAATGGCGAACAACAAGCGTGGTCCTGAACCGGGGTCGCAAAAGGCGAAGCACGGAGGCGAGGCAGTACGCGAGAAATATGGTCCTGAATTCTATTCCAAGATTGGGAAAAAGGGTGGCGAGTCTGTAAAAGAGAAGCGCGGCCAGCAATTCTACGCTGAGATTGGGAAAAAAGGCGGCGAATCGACTAAGCGTCAACAAGGCTCGGAATTCTATTCCAAGATTGGGAAAAAGGGTGGCGAACGTGGACGTACAGCGGATTCTCCTGAGGTAGCCGAAGCTTCCGACGATTGATTAGCTTGTTTCACAAGAAAGGGATGAGCCAACACATTGGCTCATCCCTTTCTTGTGTAAAGAAACATGCGGGTGCCC
>CAZZVE010000018.1:23340-41841 GCA_964657325.1 uncultured Ktedonobacterales bacterium | reverse complement strand
TGCGGGTGCCCTTGCCTTATTTGTTTCATTCATCTACTCATGCCGCTTTAAAAAAGGTGGAATGTCGATGGCTTCTTCCTCGGCCTGTTGCTCCTGGCGACGACCAAGACTACGTAGACCGCGCAGGTCTTCTAAACTGCGTTGCTGCCGTCCAGGTGGTGTTCCTGGTATATTCTGCTGAGGTTGTTGCGGTGCAGGTGGCGTTGGTCGCTGATATGCTGCAGGTCTCTGCTGGAGTGCAGGTGGCTGTTGCGGTGCTAACTGCGTTGGTTGTACTGGTCGTTGTTGCACCTGTTCTGATCGGACCGCTTGCAGCCGTACCGTATGCAACTCCTCCATGCCTGCCGCGATCAGCGTCACACGAATACTATCGTCATGCAGAGAAGGGTCTACGACGGCCCCAAAGGTGATATCGGCGGCATCATCAATTGCCAGTCCAATACGTTCGGCGACCTCGTTGACCTCGAAGAGCGTCATATCTTCGCCACCGCTGATATTGAAGAGCACGCGCTTGGCCCCGCGAATGGTTACATTCAGGAAGCCACCTGCGATAGCTTCTTCAGCAGCTTGTTGCGCACGTTTGCGCCCCTGTCCTTGTCCAATACTCATCAGGGCTGTGCCAGCCTCTCGAAGCACGCTACGCACATCGGCAAAGTCAACGTTAACCATTCCTGGTACGTTGATAACCTCCGCGATACCCTGCACACCTTGTCGCAACACATCATCCGCGATTTTAAATGCATCAGAGAGATTACGGTCCCGTCCCACGGTTGAAAGGAGTCGATCATTGGGTACTGTAATGAGTGCGTCGATTTCTGCGCTGAGTTCTGAGATGCCATCTTGCGCGATACGTCGGCGGCGTGTTCCTTCAAACGTAAATGGTAGTGTGACGATGCCGACTGTGAGCGCGCCCATCTTCTTCGCAATAGAGGCAACAACAGGAGCCGCACCAGTGCCAGTGCCACCCCCCATACCAGCAGCAATAAAGACGAGATCAGCACG
This sequence comes from uncultured Ktedonobacterales bacterium, assembly GCA_964657325.1. Taxonomy (GTDB): domain Bacteria; phylum Chloroflexota; class Ktedonobacteria; order Ktedonobacterales; family Ktedonobacteraceae; genus JBBQVS01. The sequence goes on along the minus strand of CAZZVE010000018.1, from coordinate 40,839 downwards.
GCCTAACACTGCTTGAATATCTGTTGTACTTTCGGTTGCGGCTCGTGCGCCAATTGCCGCATTGCCGCCTGCGCCTAAGCCTTTTGTATGCTGATGACCGAGGCTTACACGGTCTGCGGCTGGTGATAGGGCGAGTACTTGTGCATCGGTATTCATGGCGACAAAGCGCACGCCACGTACACGCGCACTCATCATACGATTGATCGCGTTCATGCCACCGCCGCCGACGCCAACAACAACAATATCAACGGCATGTTGTCCCTGCATCTGGGGGTCAAAAGGCGATTGTATAAATTGGGGTGACGCAGTGCCGTCAGTATTACGCACATTCCAGTCTGGTCGTGTCCGCTCGTTTTGCTGATTCATACCTGCTTCCTCCACCTCGTGCCGGAGTACGGCCCACTGGTCTTCTTGTTTTTCGTACACGTCGGGTCGTGTGTTGCTGGTTGCCCGCTCTACCCATTGTTCCTGGGCTAGCTCACTATCGTGGGCATCGTGGGACATTGGCTGCATGCAACCCCCATCTTTTCAACTCCTGTCTTCAAGAAAGAAAGCAGGCGTGTACGCTAATACAAGGCATTGTATCTTACCCGCATTGTAACAAGAGTGTCAAGCTTTTGCAAGCAATATCTATACAACATTTCTGCACAAAAAGTGTCCTCATGCAATCGCATGAGGACACTTTTTGTGCAAAGACACCGCTAATCTTTCTTAAGCGAAATGCCACCACCAGTCTCTTTGGCAGCTTTCTTCTCTTTAGCAGCTTCTTTCTTTTGCTTGTTTGATTTAGGCGCAACTTTCTGCGTCTTCTTTTGCTCTTTGTTTGCCATAATGCTTGTTCACCTCCAGACCCGTTGTTGGCTTGAATACCTAGCTAGCATAGTGATATCACGTTTGCAACCAGTTCGTCAACTACAAGCACTACTGGTTATGCATACTGCTGTTCTTCGTAGGTCGCCATGGCATGCGCGATCATACGTAGCACGCCACCAACATCCATCGGCTTACGCAACTGATAAATACCACGTTGTTGAAGCTCTTTTGTCGGCAGTGTCGCGCTCATCATGATTGCTGGCACATGCTTAATATCGTCCTTCCCACTGAGACGATCATATAACTCTAGGCCGTTAATTCCTGGAAGACGATAATCAAGTAGCATGAGGCATGGACGAATATGTGGAGCTTTTTCTAACGCGGTCAGACCATCATCTAGCACGACAGTGTTATACGGCGTCTCTTCTTCGATCAGCTGTTGCAGAAAGTGTCCAATATCTGCATCATCCTCCACAATCAAGATTGTTGTGTTGGGCAAACGGTGGGCTGCTGGTGGAATAACCTCCAGTGACATGTTCGTTCCTTTCTTGAGTAGTTTTGAGTCGGGTCTTAAAGTGATAGTATACTTGTATCTAACGGATTTGCAAGCACTTTGGTGACGAATATTTCGTTGCCAGCTAAATACACATATATGTACTTAATAACCACTGCTGGTTGTACAATAGGGATGTTAGAGAGAAACAAAGAAGGGCAAAAATAACGCATGATACAAGCACTTATATTCGATTTCGACGGATTGATTTTAGATACAGAAGAGCCGGAGTTTCAAACATGGCAAGAGGTTTACGCGGAACACAACGCACAACTACCCCTTGACCAGTATGCAACCGCGATTGGTAGTGGCATCGAAGCGTTCGATGTCTATGGCTTCCTGGAAGCCCAAGTGGGGAGTACGATTCAGCGCGAAGATATCGCGGTACGCCGTCGTGAGCGTAACCGCGAACTGCTCGCGCTCAAAACAGTGTTACCAGGAGTAGAGACTTATCTAATAGAAGCAAAAAGGCTTGGCTTAAAACGTGCTGTAGCCTCAAGTTCCTCGCGTGCATGGGTCACAGATCACCTGACACGACTCGGCCTACTCGACAGCTTTGATTATCTACGCTGTGGCGACGAAGTGGCGCACAAAAAGCCCGACCCAGAACTGTACCTTGACGTGCTCAAACACTTCGGCATTACAGGCGATCAGGCCATTGTACTAGAAGACTCTCCCAACGGCGTGCGTGCAGCACAAGCGGCAGGTATCTTCTGTGTCGCCATCCCCAATGTAGTAACGGGCCAACTGCCCCTCGACCACGCTGATTTGCGTCTGGTGTCTATGGAGGACATGCCGCTGGAGAAGCTGGTTGCGCTGGTCGAGGATAGGGGAAAACCAATAGAACGCTAATTGTAGGGGTCTAATTCATTACACCCTTGTGACATTCTATAATGTTAACAGGATAGATGGAACGTTTCATCAATCCTCTCAATATGGTCAATCGCTCACAGGGTGTAATAGAATTAGGCCCCTACGGTTCGTTCGCGTGGCCGAATTCCACAAAATCCTGCGTTGCTCCAACCAATCTCGATTCCTCTCACTTTGCCATGTTCACACAAATACTTATAGAGCTTATGAGCATGCGTTGTCTCATTCCAATCGTGTTCAGCTCTAGCGAACGGGCTACGGGCAGTACGCACACCTGATGAGCCATCCCCGTCAACGACTGTATCAACCACAATACGCTCTGTGCCACTGCTAAGTAAGCGTTCACCAAAATCTTCCATATTGACATAAGGTAAACATGGACTAACAGTAATTTGTGTATGCACACCTGCATTCCTGGCAGCTTGTACCAACCTCCAACGTTTCTCTAGTGGAGGACCACCTTTAAGACTCTTCAAGTAGCCTTGATTGTCCGTTTCGAGAGTCACAGAAAGCCACGCATAGGGAATCTGGCTCAATAGTGGAATATCCCGTTCTGCTAGTGGAGAGCGGGTTTGAATAACCAGCAAATCCAGATCGGGATAATGCGAGAACACCTCCAAACACTGTCGTGTCATCTGATACGTGTTTTCAATTGGTTGATAAGGATCGGTTGTACTACTCATAAAAATGCGGAGCTTTTGGCGTAGCGTTGGTTTCATCTTTGCTAGTGTAGTATGCAACAATTCGGCTGCATTTGTTTTGACCTGTACTGCCTCGCCCCAAGCACTAGCAAAGCCACTGAATGACCAGTTGGGTAGAAATTGTGCATAGCAATACATACCACAGGTCGTTTGTCCAAAACCACATCCTACGTATGACGAGAGTGCATGCGTGAAAGGATACGGTCCGCTCGCTAAAAAACCATTACGCTGTGGCGTCAAAATCCCTTTTGCCTCTTTAAGCACAATTTCTATATGTATATCTCCTATTAGAGAGACCACGAGGGTCTCCCCATCAGCTAATGAATGAAGGCCGCTTATTTATTGTATATCCACGGCGTCCCCAGATTTGCTCATATGATGAAACTTCATGCCTTTCTTGGAGAGGTAGCTATCGTAGTTGTCGTAGCGTTGTTTGATAAAGAAATCTTTCACATAGCCATCGTGAACAGGAATGACCATTTGTGGTGATATTCGTTCTGCAAATTCAGCCACCATCAGTTCTGTTAGCCACGGAGCCACAACTGGCAGTGCCAGGACTTTTATACCTTTTAGCGGATTGAGGAAGGACGCGAACGAATCGCCAGGATTCAGAAACGTGTCATTGAGAATATACGCTGTGTTTTGTGGGAGTGTGGGTGACAGTATCGCGGCATGATCGGAGGAGAGCGCACGAATGGTGAAGTTTTTTGTTTGCTGACTTCCTTCATCCAGCGCACTTGCCTCGATACCCTCTTTCGCAAGTGCGGTCTTGCCCTCGGAGTTTGTGATAACAGATGCGTTGCTCAGGGCGACAATCTGCTTGAGTGCATTCATATCTACGTGGTCGGGATGCTGGTGTGTAAGGATGATGGTAGAGATATCCTTGAATGTTTCGGGTTGCACAGCACCCTCAATAAAGGAAAAGATGCCAGGATCAAACAGAATTTTCTCATCTCCCTGTTCCACGACAAGACACGAATGGATGTATTTGTAAACGCGCATATTTTTTCTCCAAACTTCTTAACTTTCTCAATAGTAGACTCTCATACATATACGACGCTCAAATAGAAATTGTTTTGGACTTGGTTCTTGGCTGGTATAAAGAATCTCTCTTTGGAGGATAAAATTATGCATGATATTATGGTATACGTTGTTAAGAGAAGATGGAAGCCTCTGTATGGGTGTGCTGAAGCACATCCTACAGGTGATGAAAAAAGAACAGGATACAAACATCATGGGACAACCAATCATACAAGTCGATGCATTTACCAACAAGCTGTTCGCGGGCAATCCTGCGGCTGTGTGCGTCCTACAGGAGGAGCCACGCGATGAGCAATGGATGCAGCAGGTCGCGCAAGAGATGAACCTTTCCGAGACCGCGTTCCTTGTAGCGCGTGAGGATGGCTATAATTTGCGTTGGTTCACGCCACTCGTCGAGGTCGATCTATGTGGACATGCTACGCTTGCCAGTGCTCATGTTCTATGGGAAACGGGCCAGTTGGCGGCAGGTACACAGGCACGTTTTTATACGCGCAGTGGGCTTTTGACGGCTGAGCAACAGGGCGAATGGATTGAACTCAACTTTCCTGCAAAGCCTGAGCAAGAGATTGATGAGCCAGCGCATTTGTTGCAAGCGTTGGGTGTGCCTGCTCAACATATTGGCAAGAACGAGTTCGATTATCTGGTCGAGGTAGATTCGGAAGAGGTCGTGCGAAACATGCGCCCAAATTTCTCTTTGCTGAAAATGATACCTGCACGAGGTGTTATCGTAACGAGTCGTGCCAGCACGGAGGGTTACGATTTTGTATCACGCTTCTTTTGTCCACAGGTTGGCATTGATGAAGACCCCGCGACTGGCTCAGCTCATGCGTGTCTCGCGCCCTATTGGAGTAAAAAGCTGAGTAAGGATACAATGATAGGTTATCAAGCCTCGGTACGCGGCGGCGTTGTGCGTGTGCGGCTCGATGGTGAACGTGTGCTGATAGGTGGGCAAGCGGTAACGGTGTTGCGTGGAGAATTGGTATAAAGTGTAACTGCATTCTTCATGACAGGGGCAAGCCCTGTCACTACTATATACGGAACCACGTAGTTTCGCCTCGCAGAGGCGAACAGTATAGTAGTGACAGGGCTTGCCCCTGTCATGTGCTGTGTGGCTATTAGCCGCGACCAGGAATCTTCTCTGGCTCGATGACGATCACGACACGCTCGTCTCCAGGTTGACCATAGGGATAGGTATCCTGATTGAGATATTTCTTTGTCATCTTATTGACGAATTTATCTTCTGGGTCTTCGTCGATGCGTACCACCTTACCACGCACCTCAAGATAACGGTATGGGTTGGCGGGATCAACGATTGAAACGGCAACGCGTGGCTCACGTTGCAGATTATGAAACTTCTGACGTCCCTTTGTTTGACCAAACAGAATGTGTGTTCCATCCCAATCAAACCACACAGGACTTGTCTGTGGCTCACCCTTTGGTCCAACGGTGGCGATGTGTGCCAACGCTTTTGATTCTAAAAGGTCATTGAATTCTGCTGGAATTGTTGCTGCCATGTCTATGTTCCTTCTATCTATTTCTTAGTTGCTATATTTTAAATAGCTTGTCTCTTACCTCCAACAAAAACGTAATAAAGGTATATTCCCGTTCAGGCAATAGAGATACCACTAGGATGTGTCTAAGGAAAACATATGCTTGCTTTGCTTCATTCTGTAACGCTTGTTGCTGTCTCTGCTGAGCAACCTTCTGTACATACCACTATCACGCTTATTTTAAGTTTACTCGTAGTTGTGGTTGCACTTGCCGTTGTTGCACCCTACTTAAAAATCCCATATCCTATACTGCTGGTTTTTGGTGGCCTGCTGCTAGGATTTGTCCCAGGCTTACCACAATTTACACTCAATCCCGATCTGATATTTCTTCTGTTTCTGCCGCCATTGCTGTACGCATCGGCATGGACAACATCATGGCGCGACTTTCGCGCGAATTGGCACCCCATTTCGCTGCTGGCTATTGGTCTCGTACTCTTTACCACAGTTCTTGTTGCGGTAGTGGTGCACGCAGTTGTTCCTGGACTCCCCTGGGCGGTTGCCTTTGTGCTAGGTGCCATCGTTTCGCCAACTGATGCCGTGGCTGCAACCTCTATCGCGCAACGCCTCGGTGTCCCACGCCGTATTGTGACTATCATAGAAGGTGAAAGCCTTGTTAATGATGCCTCCGGTCTTGTTGCATATCAGTTTGCTGTCGCTGCTGTTGTGACTGGTACATTCTCCTTCGCAAGTGCGGGATTGCAATTTGTTGTGAATAGCGTTGGTGGCATTCTTATTGGTCTCGCTATCGGCTTGATTCTTACTCAGGTACATCGTCACCTAAATAACCCCCCTTTAGAGATTACTATCACATTGCTGACACCTTTTGCAGCTTATTTGATTGCCGACGGACTTCATGTATCAGGAGTGTTAGCAACTGTGACTGCAGGGCTATATTTGGCGTGGCGAGCACCTGTGCTTTTTTCCGCAGACACACGCCAACAAGCACTCGCAGTTTGGAGTAACCTTACCTTTCTCTTGAATGGGCTGGTTTTTATTTTTATCGGACTCCAACTACGGGGTATTCTCGAAACATTACAGATCACTCAGCGTACCATCGTGAATCTTCTCTGGTATGGTGCTATTGTCTGCATCACAACAATAGTTGTGCGTATCGTGTGGGTGTTTCCGGCAACGTACCTTCCGCGTTTGTGGAATCGTCGTTTGCGTGAACGCGAGGCACTTCCTGGTTGGCGAAATGTTGCGATGATTGCATGGACGGGTATGCGTGGCGTAGTATCGCTTGCCGCAGCATTCGCGGTGCCACAGGTAACGCAGAGCGGAGCACCCTTTCCTGACCGTGCGTTGATTCTGTTCTTGACCTTTTGTGTCATTTTCGCAACGCTTGTCCTGCAAGGTCTCAGCCTACCATTCCTGATTCATCGGCTCGGCTTAAAAGATGATGGGAGTGCCGAACGCGAAGAAGCCAATGCACGTCAGACAACAGCACAGGCTGCCCTTACTCGTATTAACGAATTGATTGAGCAGGGCGATATTCCCAAAGAGGCAGCAGAACATTTGCGTACCCATTATGAAGTGCGTGTCAAAAGTATCACGGACGCTACTGATGATGCAGGGCATACACAAAATGAAAAACATCTCGCAACCTATCAATATCTACAACAACAGACTCTGAAAGCCGAACAAGATGCTGTTCTTCACTTGCGTAGTCAGGGCGATATCGGCGATGAAGTATTCCGTCGCATCGAACGCGAACTAGACCTGGACGAACAGAGGCTGGAAGGGTAAAGGTTTAATAACTATAACACTTTTGGAAAAAACATTGACATACAAGTTATGTTCTGTTAAAATTCAAGTACTGCGCTTGTAGCTCAATGGATAGAGCACTTGACTTCGGATCAAGGGGTTGCGGGTTCAACTCCTGCCGGGCGCGTTTTTGTTTGTTATCTAATATGTAGTGTAGCATGACAGGGGCAAGCCCTGTCACTACTATATTGACGACCTCTTGCGGAGCGAAGTTACGCGGTCTTATGTATAGTAGTGACAGGGCTTGTCCCTGTCATGTTTTCCACACAGTTTTTCAACACAATAGCTCTTCTCGTGCATTTGACTTCCATAAACACCTCTGCTATCATTGAGCGTATTGAACGGCGTGAATGTATGATTGTCACATAGAGAGTGCAGAGATGCAGAAGCCGCAAAGTTGGCGTGATCTCCTCAAAGAATTGATACGCGATGCGCAGGTGCGTCAAAAAATCATAACCGAGTTAGAGATTAATCCGATCACTCTGAATCGCTGGATACAGGGAGAGTCGAAACCGCGTACGCGTAGCCTACGTCGTCTCCTATCCATTCTGTCTGAACATCGCGAAATTCTGCAACCATTAATCGAAGAGGAGTTTGAGGATTTCGCCGCCGAAACACGAGAAGATGCTATGCAGAATATGTCTCTTACTATCCCCGCCGAGTTCTATAAACGTGTGCTGCATACTCTGTCAGCCATTCCTCCTGCGTTGGTTTCTCGTCGCTTTGCGATCTCATTCTGCAACAGGCAATTGAACAACTTGACCCTCATGGACAAGGCGTTGCTGTTATTGTCGCAAGCTGCATGCCGCCATCTTCTCTGCAAAAGATACGTAGCCTACGTGAGCGAGCGGGTCGAGGTACTGCGCCGTGGCCTCGCGACTTAGATCAGTACGCTATTCTGCTCGGCGTGGAATCGTTGGCAGGACATGCCGTGAGCACTGGACATCTGGAAGTAAATCAGGCACTTGGCAAGCGGTTAAGTCTCTCGCTAGGCTATAAGAGTGTGTGGGAAGAGAGTGCCGCCGCCGTACCCATTATGCGTGAGGGAAGTATCGCGGGTAGTTTGCTTGTATCAAGTGCGCAACAGGACTACTTCTCATCAGAGCGTTGTGTCCTTATCGAGAGTTATGCGGAACTGATTGCACTGGCCTTTGATACGCAAGATTTTTATGAGCCGCAACAGGTCGGGCTTGGTTTTCTACCACCTTACGATGTACAACAGCCCTACTTATTCGACTTCCGACATCTTGTGTTTCAAACGATGACGCAGGCGAGTAAGAGCAAAGAACTTATGAATATTGTGCAAGCGGAGCAAGTGGTCTGGCAACAGATTGAGGAGCAACTTCTACAAGAGGACATCGAAATCAATGAGTAGCAATGAGAGAAGAGAGCAGCCTATCATGAGTCAACGCGACAATTCATATTTCACCGATCCTGAGAGCGGTGCTGAGATGGCACGTGTGATGGATCAGGATCACCTTTTGACAAAGGCAACGGGCGGATTATTTGCCGAGCGTTCTACGCTCACGGGCATTCGTCGTGTGCTGGATATCGGCTGTGGTCCGGGTGGTTGGGACTTAGACGTCGCCTTTACCTATCCAGAGATGGAGGTGGTGGGCATCGACATCAGCGAACAGGCAATTGCCTATGCTCGTGCTCAGGCGGAGGTGCGAGGATTGAAAAACGTCACGTTTCTCACGATGGATGCCACGAAACCGCTTGACTTCCCTGATGCCTCGTTTGATTTGATTAATGCACGTACTATCGGCTTTTTGCCCACAGGGGTATGGCCCAAATTGATGCACGAATGTATGCGTATGCTGCGCTCAGGGGGCATAATTCGCCTGACCGAAAGCGAGTGGAGCTTCAGCAATAGCCCCGGCTTAGAGGGCATTACCGCGATTTTCTGTCGTGCACTGAAGGCTGCAGGGCAAAGCTTTTCACCCGATGGGCGGCGTCACGGCATCACGACAATGTTGGCTGGCTTCCTAAAGGATGCGGGATGTGTCAATGTGCAACAAACACCCTATGTGATTGATTTCTCGGCTGGCATGGAGGCACACGCTAGCATCTGCAAAAACTGGAAGGTTGTGTACAAACTCTCGCAGCCCTTCTTCGTTAAGACTGGCGCGGGGACACAACAAGAAATAGATGCTTACTACGACCAAATGCTGATTGACATGATGCAGGACGATTTCCGAGGCATCATGTATTTCCTTACGGCGTGGGGCGAAAAACCGTAGGAGATAGAGGCCAGGGCGCCCGCAAGGGGACGCCCCTCCCATACGACGTGTGTGTGGGCAACGGGTTCGTGTATGGGAGGGGCGTCCCCTTGCGGGCGCCCTGGTACCGGAGACACAGATACTGCTCATCACACGACGATTCGTCCATTTCTCCATGTATCAACGGTATGTTTCACCGTCGCAATATATGCTGTAACATTGTTATGATCGGATGAAGGGGCATAAACCGGAACAATTGAGTTCACTACCGTCAGTTTCCATTGAATCACGTAGAGTTTGGCAATGAGCTTATACCAATCGAGGAAACCATCCTCCCATGTGGCGTACTGTCGATAGCCCTGATAGGCACGACAGCGACAATCAGGAGTAACAGGAGTCCGAATATTCCCCAGCGAGAGCGTAACTCTTGCAACGCCTGTCGTGCCCAATCGACTCTCTTGATAAAAGAATCCTAACGCGTACACCGGATCAATGCCATACTTAACTCCGTCGTCATACAAAGCCTGCCCCTTGCCAGCTGCAGGAGAATGATAAGCCGCCAAAACCGAATTGATAAACTTCACCGTCACGGTTGGCTTCCCCTGCACACCATACGTTGCTGCTTCGGCTTGTAATGGTAACAACGCCAGTGCTACAAGACACGCAAACCATCCAAAAACAAACGACGGTAGAAAACGGTGGAACATGGAACGCACTACAGAAAATACTTGTGTTTTGCACTGTAGCGGCATAATCGCGTCTTCCTTTCTCGAAAGAGAGAGCTTCTTGCTCAAGGAAAAAATTTCCTCGACAGCACACCCGTGTAGACAATAACTGTGGTTGTCTACCTTCCGACAAAAGGACGATGTTGAGGGGGGAAAAGTTCCATTTATAATTCTACGCGAGGCTTTATTTAGGAGTATGTCTTGCATAATATCGTCTTGTACATATCGAGATGGCAGGGTGGCATGAACTACCATTGCCAATCTATAGGGATGTTCTCATCTTCTACAAACTGAAATTTTGCTAGCAGTGCCACAAGGTCTGTAACAAACTGTCTAAAAGATGGAACGATATCTAGCCTGTCAGTGCTAATTTGACGTGCGAGTAGTTCGTAGCGCGTAGTAATATCTATTTGTCGTCGGCTGCGTGGGCGTGTATTGTTAACTCTATGAACAAATTGATTGAGTGTATCTTTTGGGTTAGCATCTTGCTCGACAAGAACGGACCTTCTCGGTAAACCTGAATTTTCGGGCTTGATATCTGTACCAATAACTTTGCATAATGTCTCAGGGTCCGCGATCATCCACGCCTCAGTCATTTGCACAGGTATGATTGGAATTAAATCTTTGCAAACCTCTTGAGTACTCATGCTCACCAGTTTAAACCCAGGCTGAATACGTTCTTGCAATGCTCGTTCTCGTGTTCCATAGTCAGCATCGGCGTGAACAAGAAGCGCATGGAAACCGTAAGCATCAAGGGCGGCTTGCAGAATACTCTTTTCTTGCCTGCCCTGTTTTTTAGGAATAATGATGGGGTCAGCTACATCTACAACTTTCAGTCCGTATTGACCTAGTATCTTTTCTGCCGTTCTTTGAATGAGTGGAGACAAAAAACGGGTGTCAGTTGAACCTTCCGCATACAGCCCAAGTACCAAAACCGTCATCGTTCTCTATCTTTCAGCAAAAATATGAAGTGTTTCCTCAAGCGAATCACTATTCAGATATCTTTTAATATGGTCAATGGTATAGCTTTCCTCTTCTTTGCTCACATCTATATCTTTAAGTGCTGCTTGCATAGAAGGATGATGTGCGATTTGTACAATGCGTGTGACTCTCTGAGGAGGAGTTTCTTTTTCATGCGGTACGACGCGAGTAACCATATATGCAAAAAGGAGCGCATCCCTTACATCTGGTTGACTAATAAAAACAGGTGAATGTGTATTGACAAGGAGTTGTCTCAGAGGAGTATTTGCCTGTTGCTCATCGTGAAAATCCGTTGTAAGTTCGCGCAAAAGATGCGCAATATTTTTCAATCGAAAAGGATGTACACCGTTTTCTGGCTCTTCAAAACACAACACACCTTTATGTTGTGGATCGTTTTTTAGCGTTGCTAATGCTAGCATACGCAGCGTACCATCAGAGAGTACACGCGATGAGAACGATGCCTGATCTTGTGTCGTAGCGTTAACGGTGTATTGATTGTGTGCCTGATCTGTGTCTATATCTATTTTAAGGATACCAGGAACGAGGCTTGCAAGATCGCTTGATACATCGGTCAGAATATAAGGGTCTTCTGCTCGCATCCGTGCAAGCGTTGTAGCTAGGTTTTGTCCATCAGCAGAAAGAACAGGTGTTGCGAGCATCGAACTAGGATAACGTAACACTTCTGGATTGAGTTGTAGAAATTTCCATGTGCGTATCTCTTCCCGTGCAGCGAATGCGTGCGGAAACTCCGTGTTTGTGACACCACTCAGCACAGTACGCTCAATCTTTTCCGCAACTGACGATTTACGACCTCCGTGTCCATCTTGATGCAGGTTGATTGTGCGCTGCCCAGCCTTTTCATCTTCAGTAGAAATAAACGACGTTCTTCCACCTGCCAGTCTTGGCAACCAGTTATTTTGCGTTGTAAGTCCTTGTCTTTTAGACCAATCATCTTCACCACGAGGAATAGCTTTCAAAGACTCGCGTGTGACGTATAACCGTTCAAGTCCTTGTTCATCGGTACGACGCGATATCTCCAGTTCATAACGCATACGTGTATATTTTAGGTCCGCTTTCGCACCCCAACTATCTTGTATGTTACGGTCAACAAGCATTTCAACCGCTAAACTCATTCTGTTTACGGAACGTCCACTGGAGAATGACGAAAATAGCTCGGATGCATTTCCTCGAAGTTCTTGGAACGCTGACCGCAAATCCGTATCTACAAGTCGTGTGAGTAAATGCAATGCATCAAAGAGGTTGCTTTTACCAGCACCGTTGGGTCCAACAATTACTTGGAAGGGAGACAACTCTAGTTTAAAATTTTGAAATGTCTTGAAGCCATCTAATTCTATGAGTGTAATCAAAAATGTGCCTACCCCATTTTCGCTATTGGAACACTAAGGGGATGCTCTGGCCTCCCAAATCATATTTTATCACCTCCACCCTTCCCTACGTATACACAACCCCCTCTTTGTTGCTATACACCGCAGTATCCCAGTCCAGCACATCGGCAAATTCTTTTTTGAACGCATCCATCTCCGCTTGCTGCACCGCCTCATCGGGCATCTCGCTATCCTTCCAGACAAGCCAGATACTCACAAGTGTCTCATCAGCTTTATCCCTCAAGATATACCTTTGAATACTGCCTGTGAGCAGGTGCTGCTTACCCCTAGACATGGCTGTAAGTTTTTTCTCCAAAGCCTCTTCTTGTTCAGGGCGAATGTGAACCTCTATGCTTGTGCCGAGCAGCTTGATACCACTGCGATATGTACGCCATATAGGAGACTGTGTACGTGCACGTCCTACTGGGGTACGTTTGAACTGCTCCACTGAGTCAATTGGAATCATCCACATGCCCGATACACGCTTCCCTGGCAGCTCTTTTGCTTTGAGAAGTTGATATATTCTTTCATCTGTAACACCAAGTGTTACAGCCGTTTTTTTAACAGAGTAATGACCAGGAATAGCAACGTAATCCATCTCTTTTTCCATGAAAGTATTGTAATAAAAACAAGTATATTATGTAAAGTTGGATTGAAGATAAGTTTTAAATTTTTTTACAAAACAAAGTAATATTGAAATCATTGGTTTTTAATGCTATAATCCTCATCGGAACATTTTTGTGGTATCAACAGATGTCTATGAGGGAAAGGAAAACATTGTGAGAATTCAACTGGTACCTGCGACAACGCCCACAACGCGCCCATTGGAGAACAATAGCGAGATTGCACGTCTTTTGTCGCTCCATCAGAGCTTGAGTGCTTGGACGGGTGGAGCCTTGCCGCCGACTCTCGACACATCGAGGGTGAGGCGTGTGCTTGATATTGGTTGTGGCGTTGGAGCGTGGGTACACGAGGTGGCGCGTGATAATCCGCAGATGCAGGTTGTTGGCGTTGATACAAATCCCTATTTTATCGCGCATGCAAGAGCGGCGGCACACGAGACGCATAACGCGACCTTCTTAGAGCAGGATATGCATGCCCTTGAAAGCGTGTTTTCACACGGCTCGTTCGACCTGATTCACCTGCGTTTCCTGGCGGGTACTGTTTCTGTCGCGCAATTTCCGCTTCTCATTTCATCGGTGTCGCGCTTATGCAAACGCAACGGCCTGATTATTGTCACCGAGGCCGAATTACCATTGACTAGTAGTAGTGCCTGTGATTACATGTCGTCGTTAATTCTTAGTGCCATGATTACGGCTGGCATGGCCTTTTCTCCTGGCTTCACACCACAACTCGGTATCGCGTCACGTCTCCGCTATTGGCTCCGAAAACAAAATTGTGTGCTCAAACATGATGATACGCGCTATCTTGATATATCTCCTGGCAAACCTGCCCACAATCTATTTGTGCGGCAAGCAACAATCTTTGTGCAACAGGTACGCCATTTCGTGATTAGGACAGGTCACATCACAGAAGAGCAATTCGAGGAACTTTTCATTCGTATGCAACAAGAGATTGCCGAACACAGTTTTTACGGCGTCTGTCCGTTGCACACAATCATCGCCTTTAATAACGTTCCTCGCGTTGGCCTATCGCTGGTGAATGCTTCTATGCCGCAGTATCAATATTCTTGAACGCACATTGAACCAGAGCGGTAGGGGCAGCAATTCATTGCGCCCAAAAGTGGGCTGGGTGGGGTTCGGTGCACGCGTAGCGTGTGTGTAACACATCGTTGTTTCGCATGCACGCTACGCGTGCGTGTTTCCCTCCACCGCCCCCATCATTGGGCGCAATGAATTGCTGCCCCTACCGATTGGATTCGCGTCATACCGTTTCCTTGATTTAGCCTTTTCTCTCACGTATACTCTTGTATAAAGGGAGGAATGACATGCTAGATCAGAGCCGACAGGAGCGTGATACTACGCTCATCCCGACGACGGATGAGCCGACACGCGATTATGTCTATTACAAAGATGTGTTTGCTGGCTACCCTATGCCGTTTGCCTATCTTGATCTGGACCTGTTAGAGCAGAATATACGCGAAATTGTGGCTCGTGCTGGTGACAAAAAAATTCGTTTGGCCTCCAAATCGTTGCGTAGTGTCTCCGTCATAAAGCGTATCCTTGCCGCATCTCCAACATTTCAGGGTGTCATGAGCTATACAGCTCTTGAAGCAGTATTTCTGGCTTCGCAGGGTATTGATGATTTGCTGATTGGTTATCCAACATGGCATGCTAACGATATCGCGGCGGTTGCCCATGCAACCGCCACGGGAGCGCATATTACACTGATGATTGATAGCGTTGAGCATGTGGAGCAGGTCGAGTCTATCGCCAAAGAGCACGGAGTACGTTTACCCTTGTGTCTTGATATCGACATGGCGACACAGTTTCCAGGGTTACACTTCGGCGTGTGGCGTTCGACTCTGCGTACACCTGAGCAGGCGCGACCAGTGATCGAGCGTATCCTCACCTCCTCGCATGTCTGGCTTGACGGACTCATGGGCTATGAGGCACAAATCGCGGGTGTTGGCGATAACATCGCAGGTCAGGCATTGAAAAGTATGCTTGTGCGCCAACTCAAACGCTACTCAGGGCGCGAAGTTGTGGCGCGACGCACAGCACTTGTAGAACTCATTGCCTCCTATGGACAGCCGCTACGTTTCGTCAATGGTGGTGGTACAGGTAGTATACATACAACACGTAGAGAACCTGCTGTAACAGAAATCACCGTTGGCTCCGGTTTCTACTCGCCAGCGTTATTTGATAGCTATCGAGATTTTCGTTATCAGCCAGCCGCAGGTTACGCCATCGAGATTGTACGTCGCCCGGCTCCATCGCTCTATACCTGTCTCGGTGGTGGCTATATCGCGTCTGGTGGAACAGGACCAGAAAAGCAACCGCGTCCCTACTTGCCTTTGGGTGCCAGCCTTGACCCCATCGAAGGTGCGGGCGAAGTGCAGACGCCTGTTCGGTACAAAGGTGACGTTCCGCTTTCGCTTGGCGACCCAATATTTATGCGTCACAGCAAAGCGGGCGAACTCTGTGAACGTTTCCCTCATCTCCTGCTCGTCTCAGATGGGATCGTCAAAGGCAACTACACGACCTATCGTGGTGATGGGCAATGTTTTATATAGACACGAGGTGTTGATGGAAATGGCGGTAGGGGCAGCAATTCATTGCGCCCAAAAGTGGGAGCGTTGGAGGGGCAACGCTTTGGCAACGATCCTTTTACCCTAATGAGAACCCCGCCCGACCCATCTTTGGGCGCAGTGAATTGCTGCCCCTACCGAGAGGAGAATTAGGTATATGACCACAATACAAAACGGACAATGGACAAACTGGTCGGGTTCGGTGAAATCTACGCCGCGACAGGTCGTCAAACCTGTGAGCATCGACGAACTTGCGCATCTTATGAAAATGTATGGACGTGACGAACGCCGTGTGCGCGTTGTGGGAGCGGGTCATTCCTTCACGCCAATCGCGCAAACAAATGATATTCTTATGTCGCTGGAAAATTTACAAGGTGTGACCGACGTGAACGCAGGGCAGGGCACCGTAACAGTCCGAGGTGGCACATGGCTCAAAAATCTTGGCGATGACCTGTTTAAGCGTGGTCTCGCACAGGAAAATCTCGGCGACATCAATGTGCAAAGTATCGCGGGTGCGATCAGTACAGGAACACACGGTACGGGTATTGCCTATGGTTCGCTTGCCACACAAATTGAGGGCTTTACTCTGATTACTGCCGATGGGGAACAGCTTGTATGTTCGGTAGAGCGCAATCCCGATATTTTCAAAGCAGCCCAGGTTTCACTTGGAACATTGGGTATCATCGCGGACGTAACACTTCGTGTTGTGCCGGTCAAACGTCTACACTTCAAAAGTCACCGTGAAAGTCTTGAGCAATGTATGACGAATGTTGAACGCTACAAGCAAGAGAATGATCACTTTGAGTTTTACTGGTTTCCCTATACAAAATGGGTGCAGACCAAGTTTTTGAACCAGACGACAGAACCTGCCAGCAAGAGTTCGTTGTGGGGCAACTTTAATAAGATTGTCCTGGAAAATGGTGTGTACTGGCTACTCTCCGAGTTGAACCGCATGAAACCAAAACTCTCGCCGACGATTAGCAACATTTCAGCGCAAGGTATCGCCCCTGTCGATGAAGTGAACTATAGCCACCTGCTTTTCTCTACGCCACGCGTGGTCCGTTTTCAAGAGATGGAATACAACATTCCTGCCGAGCATTTCAGTACCGTTCTAGCCGAGATCGAGGCATGTGTGGAACGTGAGCGTTTTGAGGTTCACTTTCCGGTAGAGTGTCGTTTTGTGCATGCCGATGATATCTGGCTTAGTCCAGCCTATCAGCGTGAAGCGGCCTATATCGCCGTTCATATGTACAAAGGGATGCCCTACAAGTCATACTTTGAAGCTATCGAGGCCATCTTCCAACGCTATGATGGTCGTCCACATTGGGGTAAGATGCACACGCAAACCGCGCACAGCCTGGAAAAACTCTATCCGCGTTGGCATGACTTCCGCCGTGTCCGTGCCTCGCTTGACCCCAAAGGTATTTTCCTCAACGATTATCTGAGAATGTTGTTTGATGCCAATAGTGAGGTTCCTTCCAGTGATGGAGGTGATGTGGTTGTTGGTGTTGCGTCTACTGAACGAGGCGAATAAATGTATGTGCATGAGACGGTAGGGGCCGCAATTCATTGCGCCCAAAGATGGGGGTGGTGGAGGGGCAACGTGTCGGGCGAGAGAATCATTACTAACGCGTCCCCCGCCCAACCCATCTTTGGGCGCAATGAATTGCGGCCCCTACCGTT
>CAZZVE010000018.1:3559-23240 GCA_964657325.1 uncultured Ktedonobacterales bacterium | reverse complement strand
TTCATGAATAATGCGTCACCCCTTGAAGCGAAGAACACGCTTACGACAACGGGCACTACGCTTCGTAGCGGTGCCCTTGGTCTGCGGCATGCGGTTGTTATTTCTGTGGCTGTGATGTCGCCTGCCGCGTCAATCTTTTTTAACACGATTCCACAGGCTGGACTTGTTGGGGCTGCTCTCCCTTTGTGTTATATCATTGGTTTTGTTGTCGCGCTTCTGATGGCAAACCAGTATAGCGAGATGTCGCGTGAACTACCATCGAGTGGCTCGGCCTATACCTTTGTGACGGAGGGGCTTGGACCACGTTGGGGCTTTCTTACAGGCTGGATTGGACTCGTAGCGGTAGCACTTGGCGCACCCTATTCCTTTATTTTGATGAGCGCGAACTTGCAAACACTGGTCTATCGCTGGTTCGGCCTCAACCTGCATTGGACCTTCTGGTTTGTTGCTGCTACAGGTATTGTCTTTGCCCTCTGTTACATCGGCATTCGTCAATCGCTCACTATCGACCTGACCTTTCTTATCTTTGAAATTGGCGTCTGTCTGATTCTTGCCGCGATTGTGCTATTTCATATTGGTGGACAAGGCGGATTGACAACGGCACCATTCACGGGTAGCCTGTTACCAACGAATGGCAACCTTGCGATTGGTGTTGTGCTGGCGATTCTCAGCTTTATTGGGTTTGAAACGGCGGCAGCACTTGGCGAGGAGACGCGTAATCCACATCGTAACATTCCACGTGCCGTATTTGGTTCAATGATTGTGGTTGGTATTTTCTACATTCTGATGGCCTATGTTGCCACGATTGGCTACGGTGTAAACAACATGGTCACGGGCTATGCCAACGATGCCGCACCGTTCGACACGATTAGCCGTCATATGGGTGGTGGTGTCTTCGTCGCGTTGATTGATCTTGTCGGCGTCTTCTCATTCTTCGGCGCGGCTCTTGCCATTATCAATGGTGGGGCACGTATCCTCTACGCTGTTGGACGTGACGGCCTGTTACCACGCTGGATTTCATGGACACATCCCACGCGTCAAACGCCCGTTGGTGCTGTAACATTCCTGTGTACAATTGGCCTGATAAGCGGAATCGTATTGGGCATCTTCCTGACGCCGATCAACGCCTTCGCCTTCTTTGGGACACTTGACGCTATCTTCGTTATTCTCATCTATATTCTGGTCAACATCGCGTGTCTGCGCTTTTTCTGGTTAAAGCGGCGTGAACGCTTTCACTGGCTCCGAAACGGCGTCTTTCCCGTTTTGAGTACGCTTATCACTGTTGGCATTTTTGTTGCAGCCGTCGCCTCTCCAGGTTCGGGTGCGCTCGCCACTATTCCTTTTGTCGTGGGTATATGGCTCGTGTTAGGTGTAGGGATGTTATTTGTTTTGAGGACAAAGATTGCATAAGAACAATTCATACAAAAACTTTTGTATACTTTACACACGATAAAAACACAGGACAGGAAGAATATCAATGTTCGAGAGACGGATTGAGGAAGCAGGACTCAATAGCTGGCCTGCCCTCCAACAACTCCTTTTGAAGGAGAATACGAAATCGCTCTGCCGGTTCATTTTTGCTGCAATCCGTATTGGCATGTCCAATTTTTACAATGGTTCGCCAATGTACCACTGGTTGCCAAATGTGTCTCTGACACCAGCTCGACGCTCTCCATCATCCTGAGTTGCAGGTTCCATAATCGAGGTTGCACCCGCATCAAGCGCGCGTTTATAAATATTGTCTACCTTGTGCATATAAATGTAGAGCATGACAGGCATTGATTCATCCTTAGCACTACCCCCGATCATGACCATTGAGTCGCCAAGCTTGACCTCTACATGTGTCCCACCTGCTGACCCTGTTGAACGAGAAAGTTCCATTGCTCCAAATGTCTGTGTAACGAAATCAATCAGCTTATCTACATCTGGCACAATCAGGTATGGCGTAACTGTGGAAAAGCCTTCGCGTACTGGTTTTGTAGTCGTCATTGCTTCCTCCTTGTTGCTTTCTCTGTATGTCTGGTTTTTGTGTAACCACTATAAGGATACTTAACAAAGAAGAATTTGTCAAACATATGTTCCAAATTACGCAACTGAACTATGGTGTAATACGCTTTTGTTATTTCCTTGTGTGAAGCGGGAGAGCTTGAACATATCTATCGCCACTGGTGGCTCCTTGTCTTGTACCATGCTACTAAGAATTTCGCCCAAAACGAGACCAAATTTGAAACCATGTCCAGACAGACCAGTTGCGAAGATGACGCGTGAGTCGTCGGCTAGCGTATCGAGAATAAAATTTTCGTCAAGACTCACATCGTACATACATGAATCAACCTGCACGAGCGGTGCTTGTCGTAATGCGGGTAACAGATCACGCAGTCGTTTGACGATTTGATTAATCAGTAGTTCTTCTATTGGTGTGTTTTCCTCTGGTTCTACTGACATACCAAAGTTGTGTGAGGCTGCTTTGAACCAGCTTGGTCCCTTACCAGTTAGTGTGCTGTGAATAGGAAACCCGTACAACTCGTTAGCTAAAAATGGAGGAAATGCTGCCGCACCAAAAGAGGAAAGTGGAAGATTGGCAAAATAGAGCAGGTATTGTCGTGTCATGCGTACCGGAAGATGCAAACTTTCTATAAGATGATGTACCCATGGACCAACTGCTAACACAACACGATCAGCATTATATATCTCACCTGAATGCAATGTGATGCGTACTGGACGATGAGCATTGCCGTAGTCAATCTGCTTGACACAACTTTCCTCGCAAATTTCGCCGCCAAGATCGAGAATAAGCTCACGAAGCGTACGTAAACAGGTGGATGCGTGCAAAACGCCGCCTTGCGTATTGTAGGTATACATATCGTAGTCAGTCGTGGCGAATTGTGGAAAACGCTGATTGCATTGCTGTTCCGAGAGGCGCGTCGTGGGTAAACCTAATTCACGAAGGGCCGTATAACTTGAGTGTACGAAATTGTCGTCTTCATTACCTAGGGCTAACACGCCTGTAGGAGAATAGAGTGTACGCTGTGAAATGTGCTCAAGTGTACGCCAGCGTGTAAGTGCTAGTTGTACTAACTGTGTATAGAAAGATTTTTCTCCATATTCAAAACGAAGTAAGCGGGAAATACCATGTGATGTTGAGCGTGGATGGTCAACACTCTCTTGCTCTAAAACGGTTACAGAATGCATACCTTGTTTCAGGAGGGCGTATGCCGTCGAGAGTCCAACAATGCCTGCACCTACAATGACAATGTTTTGCTTAGACACGATACTTATATTCCTCCGTTCTATCTTCTGGATACGTTCGAGTATATCAGAGTGTCTTGTGTAAGTCAAGTAAAAGTAGTAAGAATAATCGAAAATGATATAAAGTACATTTATGATATTTGTACTATTTATTGTAGCAAAATGTAAAAATATTTGTCTGATGTGTGTTGTAGAAAAGAACGTAGTTGTAAGAACAAGCAGTGTACACAAGTATCTGCCCTGTGAAGCAGATGTGCAGTTCTATGCTCGACGTTTTGTTTTTTTGCGGTTACAATAGAGAAAAATATGCTAGAGAAGAGAAGATATGCAACAAGAAGAACAGCACCTTCCGTCCTCTCAGAAACGGTTTATCCCGTCAACATCTATACTTCGTGGTGAACCTGTTGTGCCCTCTTCAAAGTATTATACTTTACGGTACCTGCTTGCAGCGGCCTGTGCAGAGGGAGAAGGCTCCATTGCTTTTCCGGCGGAAAGCGATGATAGCGATGCACTCTTTCGAGGGTGTCGTGCACTAGGTGCAAGACTCACATGGAAGAATGAGCAACATAGTAACCTCTCCGTTCACGGTATTGGTCGGTCACGTCAAAAGGAACCTGTGACCGTCAATGCGGGTAACGCAGGAGCGGTGTTACGTTTACTACTTGGTATTGGGGCGGTACTACCAGAGATAACCTTTGTAACAGATCATCCGCAATCGCTTGGTAAACGTCCAAATCGGGAACTGTTAGAGGCACTGACAACGCTTGGTGTCGTGTGCGAAGGTACCGGTGCTGAAGGTTACTTACCTATCACCCTGCGAGGGAGCAATATACATGGTGGGCATGTCAAGATTTCAGGTGCACGTAGCTCGCAGTATCTCAGCGCGCTGCTCTACCTTGCTCCCTTGATTGACGAGGCGTTAGAGATCGAAGTAGTCGATGGCTTAAAATCACAACCACTTGTGCATGCAACGCTAGACGTTCTGCATGAGGCAGGTATCCTGGTTGAGCATGATGAAACATTGACACACTTTGCGATTGCTGCTGGACAACGTTATGCCCTGCGTACCTATACCGTACCAGGCGATTATCCCTCTGCTGCCGCATGGTTAGCAGCATGTGCTGTGTCGAATAATTTGTCGAGTGAGATACGGCTAGCACGATTGCGACATGGCGATGAGGTTGGCGAGGAAGTGCTTGCAGCGTTTCGTGCTATGGGTGCTGACCTGCAGCATGTTGAGGACACGATACGTATACGCGGTGGACAGCGTTTGCAAGGCATAACGGTGGATGGGGATCGCATGATTGACTGTATTCCGGTTCTGGTCGCGGCGGCCTGTTTCGCGGAAGGTGAAAGCGTCTTCTACAATATTGAGAGCCTGCATTATAAGGAGTCGGACCGTATTGAGGACCTGTGTTCCGAATTGCATCATGCTGGATGTATCGTAACACCAAAACGGGACGCGATTATCGTACAAGGGAGTCCACAAGGTATCGAAGGCGGCGTGACTGTGGATGGACACAACGATCATCGTGTCCTTATGGCTCTCGCAATCGTCGCTACGCGCAGTCTTCATGGCCTTACCCTCACAGGTACCCAACACATCTCAAAAAGCTATCCGCATTTCTTTGAAGAATTGCAGCGTATGAGTGTAGAGGGTATATAAAATATCTGTAGGGGTCTAATTCTATTACATCCTCGTGGCGATGTACCATGTGATCAGGACATGTGAAGCGTTTCATCAATCCTGCCAAAAAAATCAATTGGGTAAAGGGTGTAATAGAATTAGACCCCTACAATATGCTTAATTATAGACGTAGGCACGCCTCGGCTGCCAGCCAAAAGAGCTTTTCACGTGTAGACGTATGGCTCATCCAGTGACGTGAGTCCCACTGTTCGCTGCTCACATCGTCGCCACCGTATAACAATTGTGCGAAGGTCACGCCGCGAAATTGTGCAACGGCAAAAAACGCGGCTGCTTCCATCTCTACCGTGAGACAGCCTTCGGCACGTCGGCGTTGCACCTTCGTTGCTGTTTCACGATAGAGGCCATCAGTTGTCCATGTTTTCCCAACGATATATTCACATAAGTGGGCTTGTAACACCATTTCAATCGCGGCAACCCCGACAGGACTCGCGGAAACTTCTCGTGCTGGCGGTAAATAATGATAGGAGGTGCCTTCATCACGCACAGCGACACTTGGCACAACGATATGCCCAACAGCGAGTGTGCCATCTAACACACCAGCACCACCACACGCGATAAATTTTGTGCAGCCCAGCGCGATCATCTCCTCTAGAAAACCAACCGCGAGTGGTGCACCAACACCAGGATGAAAGATGGCAAGGCGTTTTCTCTCTACCGAAATTTCGTACACGGCATGTCTGCCAATCTCGCTTCTCAAATGCCCAAGAAGCCGTGCCTCGTGCTGCTCTACAAGAGTAGTAATCACATCTTGAAAAAAGCACGCAACGGCGTATTGAGGCACGTCTACGTCAGGAAACGACTGTCTAGGATTGAGAATAGCCTTTGGATTGCTATCGAACTCAAGAATGGGGAAGTCTTGTTGCATAGACACCTTTTTCTTACTACTCCGTTGTCAACTATGTACATAAATGGTACAATACTTCTCAACGATAACAGAGGAAAACACCATTAGGCACTCTAAGCATATCATAAAGAGACGTTGACACCACTGAAAGGACGCGCTTGTGTATAAATTCAAGGGCTTTGACAGTGTAGACTGTGGCGATAGTATGTCTGCGCTTGAAGCGATGGTCAATGCTTGGATGGAGAGTGAGCAACCGCGTGTGCGTCATATGGCCCAAAGCATGCGTGGTGAACACATCCTGCTTAGCTTTGTCTATGAAGAGACAAAAGAACTAGAGTTACGCGTGGCAACACAGGCGCAAACAGGTGCTACTGGCAGTTTTCCACGCTTTTTCGATGATGAAGCCGTAGGAGAGGATCGTCCTACCAGTCCGCGCATTCCCGCCACGCCACCGCCGATGCACTAATAATAAGGATAGTCATGCCAACGCCATATCTGGTTTACAGTTCTCCCGATGGAGAGATACACGAAGAAACACGTTTACGAGCACTCTCTTTTGATGGCCGCCCGTTAGAAGCTGCCGATTTAATACCTGCGCCCGACGGTGTCACGTTTTCGATGATGCCAGAGCGACTCGCCGTTGGACAGAAGCGCGACGGGAAACGTTCTGTTCTGCCATCCACACGCGGTTGGGCAGTCGCGGCTCTCTTACCTATTGGCTATACGCGTACACTCTTGCCAGCTTATGAAAAAGCACCTGATGCCGAGCCTTTGCCATTCTTTGGCTATAGTGCTGTTGCAGGTATGAATGGTCGCCTCTATCTTGCCGCCATCAAAACTGATGAGCCACGTAAATGGCATCCTCGCTCGTTTCCACGTCAGAAGCTAGAACGATTGGTACAGGAAAAGCAAGCGGCCTATCCTCATAACCGCGTCATCGCGCAGCATGCTCATTGTGCTCTGGATTATTCCTGTCCCACAGCGAGCAACCTGTTCTTGGGACGTTGGGAAATGGCGATTGCTGTCTCTCCTGGCTGTAATTCGCGCTGTATAGGGTGCATCTCGAAACAGGAAGAGGACGAGGGTTTGATCTCACCACAAGACCGCCTGACGTTCGTTCCCACCGTCGATGAAATTGTCGAGGTGGCATTGCCTCACCTGGAAAGCGCGGAGGATGCAATTGTCAGCTTTGGACAGGGCTGCGAAGGTGAACCTCTGTTACAATGGCGACGCATTGAGCAAGCTATTAAAGCTATTCGGGAGCGTACAGATAAGGGGGTGCTCAATATCAACTCGAACTCTAGTAATCCGCGCTGGCTGCAACGCCTCTATGATGCAGGATTAGACACACTTCGTACCAGCACCATCTCAGGTCATCCCGAAACATATACTGCCTACTATCGTCCCATCGGTTACAGCTTTGAGGATGTCAAAGAGTCGCTAAAACGGGCTAGTGATGCAGGCTTGTATAGCTCAATCAATCTCTTATGCTTTCCTGGCATGATTGATCGTGAGCGTGAAGTTGAGGCACTCATCACGCTGATCAAAGAAACGAATCTTAACCTTATTCAATTACGCAATCTCAATATTGACCCAGAGGTATTGCTGCCACGTATGCCTGCACTGGACACAATGGGGAAAGCATTGGGCATGCGTACTATGATCGAGATACTGAAACGCGAAACTCCCGACGTCGAGATTGGTAACTTCTCGCGCCCTGTAAGACGAGTACAAAATGTGGGGGTCTGATGAATAGAATTAGACCTCTACAAACATTTCGTAAATTCTTGTGAAGTGCATATTACCAGGGCAAGGGCTTTCCATAACGGAAAAAGCCACCCGTTGGTCCATTGTCTGGAAGGGTAACAGCCCATACAACACTTGATGCTCCCTTTTCAACGGGACCGGCACCTATTGCCTCCATACCAGGAGCAGTAGCTGTTAAGCCAGGGCAGACGGCGTTTACGAGAATACCCGTACCTTCTAATTCGGAAGCGAACTTCGTGGTAAGCGCGTTTATGGCAGCCTTAGAGATACCATAGCTTGCGACTGCACCAGAATTTGTTGGAAGACCAAATTGTGTATCACCATGTGAACCCGCACCGCTTGACACATTAACGATTCGCGAATGCTTGCTTTTGTGTAGTAGTGGTAATAATACCTGAGTAACACGCCATGTGCCGAATAGATTCGTCTCAAAAACTGCATGACTAGCATTCAAATCGGCTGTTGTCGCTTTTTCAGACCAATCAACGAAGGCCGCAGCATTGTTTACCAGAGCATCTAATCTTCCAAACTCTTGATTCAGAACGCTAGCTAGATGACGAATGCTCTCATCTTGCGTAGTATCTAGGGCGTAATGTCGAACGGTAAGCCCTTTAGAGGCCAGTGGTTGTGCTGCGGCTTCAGCTTTTGCAAGAGTTCGTGCTGTGAGTAGCACGGTCATGCCCCGCTCTGCTAGTTGGCGACACACCTCCAATCCAATACCATGACTAGCTCCTGTGACCAGCACAATCTGCGAACTTGTTTGTTCCTGAGTACTCATGCAAATCTCCTTCTATCTGTCTTAATACTAGGAACAGTATAAAGGAATTGAGGCATAGACGATAACCTAAACGTGTGCAAAAATGACCAATTTCTATGCTTTTATGGTGACTATGCATCTTCTCCATCTCTATTGTGGCGGTACTCAAGTGGTGTAAGAGCAAGTTTATGCTTAAAGAAACGTGTAAAATGTGTTGGTTCCTCAAAGCCGAGGTATTCCGCAATCTCCCCAACGCTCAGGTCAGAGTAGTAGAGCAATTTCTTTGCTTCGAGTAGCACACGCTCCACAATCAGATCATGTGCTCTTTTACCAAGTGTATGCGAGATGGCCTGACTAAGATGATTTGGGGTGACATGCAATAGGTCTGCATATGATTGCACTGTTTGTCTTGTTAAGTAGTGCTGCTCAAGTAACGTAAGGAACCGCGTGGCGAGCGTTGGCGTTCCAAATGAGTCCTGCTGCTTTAGATGGTAGCTTTCGTATAAACCTTTGCAATCATATAAGAGTACCAGAAGCAGTGCTTGCAGTATCTGTACACGATAGAGATGATTACTTTTAAATGTGCACTCAAGACGTACAAAGTGATCTCGTAAAGTGGCTTTCTCTTCCTGTGTAACTGGCAGTATATTATTCTGAGTTGGACGGAAGAAAGGGAAATTCTCTAACAGCGGGAGTGAGTGGTGACTGAGAAATTCTGGCTGGAAGTAGAGAATAAAGCCCCTTTGTGCCTCGCCTCGTACCCAGGAGGACACATGACCCGGCGATTGAAAAGAAATAGTGCTGTTGAGTTCATTCAAACGTTTCGTATTTATCTCAAGTGTTGCATCTTGTGAGTTGTCTTCAAGAAGCACGATACAATAGAAACGGAAGGTATATGGCGGCATCACCTTTCGAGTGGAGGGATAGGTCTCCTCAAGGGTATAGACATGAAAGTCTGGCAGGTCGGTATGTCCTGTGAAGCCCATTGCCTCGT
The DNA here is from genome assembly GCA_964657325.1 of uncultured Ktedonobacterales bacterium. GTDB lineage: Bacteria > Chloroflexota > Ktedonobacteria > Ktedonobacterales > Ktedonobacteraceae > JBBQVS01. Next base: position 13,921 of record CAZZVE010000018.1, on the reverse strand, counting down.
GGCTAGAGTTAATGTCGTCGAAATGCAGAATCCGCTTTTGGCGTTGCATTACTAGTATCCTCACAATGTCTTCTAACTACACCCATGCCCCTGTTTCTTTCAACATCCTTCGTGCCGCCGTCGCTACGGGGTCAACTTCCAGCAACCCTAGACAGTCGCGCACAGAACAGCCTTCAGGAGTTCCGAGCAGACGACCGCTATAGAAGCAGGGCATACATGGTAAATCCAACCGGACCACTGCAGCGCGTTTGCTGTTCCGTTCACCTGTATAGGGTCCCCACGCCTTGTGATTGGAGAGTCCGAAGATTGCGACGGTGGGCGTATTTACCGCGACCGCGAGATGCATCAAGCCCGCATCGTTGCCTATAAACAGGTCCACGAGTTCAAGTACGGCAGTAGTGACTTTGACGTTGCCTTTGCCCGCGAAACTTCGTACGGGCATGGCTGATTGCATTCTGCTCATGATATCCTGGTGCAATTGCTCTTCTTCCGGCCCGCCAACGAGAATAAGCTGCCCACCAACATCATGAAAAAGCGTATCGGCGAGTTGCGCGAAACGTTCTGGTGCCCAACGTCGTGCTGTACTATAACCGCCACTGCCTGGATGCATAGCAATAATAGGATGAGGCGTTTCGCTGACGGACGTGTTATTGTAGACGAGCCGCCATGCCTTTCTACGTTCCTCATCACTCAATGGTACAAATAAATTTCTGCTTCCTATAGTCGAGCCAACAACTTCGGCAAGAGCGAGATTGTAGTCCGCTTCATGTAGCGCACCAAACCCGTCATCTTTCACTTTCGCATTGAGGAACCAGCCATGTCCATTGTCTAACCCTACGCGCCATTTCGCGCCTGATGCGAATGTGAGCACTTGATACTTGAGACGCCCAAAGGGGAGTGTCAGGTGATGCATGAGCAGGACTGCATCGTAGGAGTTTTGTTGTAGCTGTTCAAAAAGTGGTCTGAGTTGTAAGAGCGTATCTGGATGTCTAAGCATCTGACTTGGATAATCAAAGAGATATTTATCAAGTACGATAATATCGTTAATCGCATTCCACCCGTTAAGCAGACCAGCAGAGTCAGGTGTCACAAGCAGGTCTATTGTTGCTTGTGGGTAGGTATCGCGCAAAGCTTGTAGTGCTGGCGTGGCAAGCAGAAGATCACCAATGCCAGCAAGCTTCACGACAAGAATACGTGCATCCGCTTGTAGTTGAACCTGTGTTTTTTGCATAAACATTATCGCTTCATCTTACTTTTGTGGTGCCAGATAGTAATACGTCATTCCCACTTCTTGAAAACCAATTGTGTGGTACATACGTAGACCCATTTGTGAAGGCGCGAGGATAGCAACGTGGTAGCCTAACGCACGCGCCTCTTGCATTGTATGATACGTCAACGCTGTACCTATGTTCTGTTTGCGAGCTTCCGGTAGTGTGGCAATGCCATAAATACCAGCAATGCCAGCCTGAAGCAGCAGTGATGCAATGCCAACCGGAGTATCGGAAAGCCACGCGATATAGTGATGCCACGGCTTTCCTTTACCAAAGCCAGTGGCTACATAATTATCGTAGTATGTCTGTGCTACCTCTAGTGTTGAGTCAAAGCCGCGCATCGAGATATCACGTTGTATTTTTAACGTCTCAAGGTCTGCAATCTCTTGTATGACAAGTTCAGGACGGAAAGGCATCTCCTCATTCATTGTATGCAAGTCTATTGCCATATTGATGTCTTCACCAACTTTGACAAAGCCACGAGCTTGCAAGTGTGTTGCAAGATCAGCAGGGCATGTTGCAGACGATATTGACCAGTGTGTTGTTGTGTTGCGTCTGCTAAAAAAGTCCAAAGCCTCAGTAATTCTTTCGTCCACGTAGGCTCTATCATTTGAAGCAAGACGTGTCATTGTAACGCCATTGAGATGAGGACGCCCTGTATAAAACCACCATAGCTCAGGCCCTTCCCGCACTATACCGCCTGGAAGTACACGCCCGAAGCTCATCATCTCTTCAGCGAAATTGGTTTCCATCGCTGCTAACATAGCTGGTGTGCCGAGTTCTTGCACAATCTGGCTCATCGCTGTACATCTCCTATTTCTGTAGGGACCGATTTATCGTGTCCTCTTTCCTTATCATGTGTCAACAAGGATGTGATAATGTAGTTTAACAAATCGGTACATACCTGTAGGGACCGCTGTATCACGTCCTTGTCGGCAATCGAGACACCAAGAGGACGTGATACAGCGGTCCCTACAATTGACGTATCCGTATTATTTGTCAAATCACATAATCGGTCCCTATAGGATGTCTTATGCGTTGGTCTTCTCCATAATTTTTTCGTGTACCACATTATATACGTATGTGGGCGTAACATTTTTCATGCATTGCGTTGTATGGAAACGGCACTCGGCTGGGCCTTTTGCATTGTAACACGGACTACACCATATGTCGCTACGTAGAATGGTGGCAAACGGACTGACTGGACCACTCAAAGCGGGATCGGTTGGACCATGAATGGCGATAAGCGGTGTCCCAACTGCTGCCGCGATATGCATTGGACCACTATCACCTGTGATAAGAAGGTCGGCGTGTTGATAAAGTGCGGCAAGTTGTGTCAGGCTCGTTTTGCCAGCGAGATTGTACACATGTTTATGCGTGCGACGAAGAACCTCTGTGACGAGCGGTATATCATTTGGCGCACCTGTCAGTACAATCTGTACATCGTCCTCGCGTATCAGGCGATCTATGAGCGTTGCCCAATAGGGAACGGGCCAGCGTTTTGCCTGTCCGTTGTTTGAACTGGCATGGCAAGCGATCAGTTTTTTATTTGCTTGTATACCTTCCTGTTGTAGCAACTGCTCTACCTGCTGTCTTGCTTGTGAGTCAACTACTAGATGTGGAACGCGATCCTCTGGTGTTACCGTCGCACCTGCCGCCTGTGCTAATTCCAGGCAATAATCAACTTCGTGCTTAGAATCGTTCGCGTCCCAGTGCTGCCCTGTAACAGTATCGGTGAGAAAGCCGGGATAGTTTTCGTGTGAGAAGCCAAGACGACGCTGTGCACCACTCAATACCGTTAAGAGCGATGCCCACTGACCAAATAAATTAATTGTAAGATCGTAGTGACGTTCATGTAAACGTTGCCTCAATGCGAACAGGTCGTGCCAGTTTCGCCATGTGAGAAGAGCTTTTGGGCGCCGCCAGATGTTTGGATCGTAAGCAATGACGTGTGCTAAATCAGGATCGTTTACCACCACTTTCGCGCTTGACGGCACCGCGAGTAAGTCAATCTCTGCATTGGGATATGTGCGTTTAAGCACTCGCATCGCCGTTAGCGACATGACCAGATCGCCAATCAAATCAACACGAATCAGCAAAATCCGTTTTGGATGAAATGTTGTAGGGGCTAATGGTACGTCTGTTTTGCTTCTACTGCGAAACTGGATGAACGACCCAAGCAAACTCAATGCACTGTATATTACGAGCAGTAAGAGACGCTTGCTTGTGCGTACCATGAAATTACGTACTGTACGTTGTGAATTTGGGCGTATTGGATACCCATATTCATCAAGTAGAGGAAGTGTTGACAGTGTTTGGGGTAGAAGTTTTCTCATACTTTTTTATCTTTAGCTGTACTATACTTTTGGAGCAAAGCAATACCTGCTATCTGTACCTGTTGTTCTGTGACGAGACGGACACAGGGATGAGCGGCAAGTTCATCTGGTCTAAAATCGAGTCGTCCACAAGGAATAATGGGACACGATGGGCAGCGATGTGTCGAGGCGATGACAACATGTTGTTGTGCAGGTCCCCACGGTCCAAAGATATGTGTATCGGTTGGTCCGAAAATTTGTAGTGTTGGTGTGCCTTCTGCAACAGCTAGATGTAGTGGTCCGCTATCCACACCGAGTACCATGTTCGCACGTTTCAATATCGCCGCCAGTTGTCCTACCGTTGCATCTGTGATCAGCAGTGGGGTAGGAGTAATACCTTGTGCTATCTCTTCGAGCATTGGACGCTCAGATGGGCTTCCTGTAAGAACTATATGCGCTGAATATGTAGTAGTAAGTGCGTTGGCGGTGCTTGTCCATGCCTCTGTACGCCACAGCTTGACCTCTGCCCCTGTCCCTGGATGAATGACAACAAGAGGTACATCTGTACCTCTTTCGGCACGTTGCAAGCGTTGTGCTACCCATGCTTGCTCGTCCTCTGTCGGCATAAACACAAGCGGGTAGCGTTCTGGCGTAAATGGTTCGTCGAGCGCATCTTTTCCTAATGCTTGCAATCCTGCACTGACAAGGCGTAAGTTAGAGATCGTTGCATGCTCGGATGGATAAAAGGGTTCAGCATGGGTGAGAAATGGTGTCCCTGGCTGTAGAGCATAGCCAACACGTTGTGGAACAGCCGCGAGGTATACAAGAGCAGCACCCCACCAGAAATCGGGCCGCAGGTTTATCGCAATATCGTAATTTCCACGACGCACTTGTTTGGCTACACGGAAAAGCTGAATATACGGTTCAAATATGCCTTGTGTTGTGCGTCGAAAGCCAGGAAATTGGCATGTTATGAGGTGGTCAAGTGCAGGGTGACGCGCGACAATTTCGCTCGACCACGGACCTACCATCATCGTGATATGTGCGTCGGGAATTTGTTTCCTGAGCGCGTCAAGGACTGGTGTTGTTAACACAAGATCGCCAAGATGGTCGGGTCGAAGCAGCAATACACGTGGCCTCGTCTGTAGTGACCGATGTATCACGTCCTTCTGGGCAATCAACCGCCGACGAGAACGCGATACATCGGTCACTACAGGCAGGAAGCCAACGACACGCACGAACAACAGTATAAGCATGCGAAGAAGACGTTTCATCAATTTGCAACCTCTTCGCTTTGTGCTGTAGGAATGAGATGTTGCACTGCGTCCCATACATCGGCAATGGTGACAGATTGCATACACGTGCAATCCGCGCATAGTTGCATTTTGCCTAAAAAGAAACAAGGTCTACCTTTAGGGTTACGCCACAACGCGATATGCTTCGGGTCATCCAGCGGATAGGGGCCGTATTCCTGTGGACTGGTCGGGCCAAAGATAGCAATGACTGGTATATTCACGGCGGCTGCGAGATGCATTGGACTACTATCATTACCGATAAAGAGCTTACAGCGTTGCAGAAGAACGGCGGATTCGCCAAAGTTTGTTTTACCCGCGAGGTTAAGCACACTACCCTCCGGTACATCCAGGTCATGTAACAGCGATGAATTGAGTGCTGCATCGTCAGGACCGCCGATTAAAAGCACCTGCGCGTTACGTTCATGAACAAGCTTATAGACGATTTCTCTATAGCGTTCAATAGGCCAGCGTTTCGCGGTCAGTTCCATCCCTGGATTGCTACCACCACCGATAAAGACGGCAACAGGTAGACGTGATGTGTCAGGTGTAAATGGTACTTGTTGCTGCTCAGCTTCAGTTGGCACAAAGCTCATGTAGGGATGATTAACGACGAGATTGAGAGCGCGTGCAAGATCGAGATAAATATCGGCCTGATGTTGCAGGTGTTCGGGCGAAGAGGAGACGGTGACACGATCCGTCAATGAAAAACCACGTCCGAGGCTATCGGGTCCAACGCGACGTGGAACACTGGCTAACCACGGCAAGAGGGTTAACATTGGTGAACGGTCAAGCACAAATGCAAGGTCAAGGTGCTTACGACGCAGACGTAACGCCAGCAGGAAGTAGTTTCGTAATGCATAGCGTCCAGGAATGCCAACGGTACCGCAGTCTATCACGGATGAAACAGCGGGCACATGTTCTACAATCACTTTCGACCACGTACCCGCGACATATGTGATTGTTGCGTCAGGGTAGTTGTGCTGAATAACCTCTAGGAGAGGCGTGGTCATAAGTAGGTCGCCGAGGCAACACGGTTTTATTACCACAATCGAACGTGGATGGTTCCAGGCGCGTTGCACAAAGGGACGCTGTATCGTATCGAAAAGCGCAAACGGAATGCGTAGAAGTAAGCAGAGCGTGGTAATAATATGTTGGCGCACTATGAGTTTCCTTCACCGAGAGACGTATCTCGTACAGTTGAGTCTGCTTCTGGGGCGCGAACTGTGAGTTGTTCCGCGACATCGAGGACTGTTTTCTCTCCCTTACTTCCCTCACTCTCTTCGCCGATACTACCACGAACTGTTGGCTTATATAACGAAGTATCAGTATGTACAGGTGTACCACAATTATGGCAGAAGGAATTGCCAGGAATCAGAGATGCTTGACATGTACTACATTGTGTTTGTTCGATTACGGGAAGCTCCATTCGCATCGTTTCAAGTGAGCTTACTGACAGCGATTCAACTCCTGGCGGTGGTGGAGGAACAAGTGCTGGAAGCGTACTCTCGTAGGGCTGATATACGGGCTGTGTATATGCAAGGGTAGTAGCAGGTTGCGTCGCTTGTGCACCCGAATTGCTTTGATTTTGTATCAGCTTCAGTTCGCTTTGTGTTTGTGCGAATTGTTGCTGTGAAGTTTGTAATGCCTGACAGAGAACAAGCAGTTCACTTTGGGTAAGCTGTCCATTTTTGAAAAGCTCCATTGCAGTCCCAATAATAGCACTCTGCTGTGTTTCTATCTGTTTCGATAATCCTTCGAGAGTTGTGCGAAGACGTTGTATTTTAGCAATACGACCAGCCTCATGTGTCGCTTTCTCCAAGCCGCGTTGTACGGAGTCCCAGATGTTCATAGTTTTTTCCTCGTAGCCTATGCCCTTATTTTACAGACAAATTATAGCAGAGCACGTCTATGAAGTCGAGATGATGAAACAAATAGCCTAGCCGTGATACAAGGGCACCCGCAAGGGGATGCCCCTCCCATACAACACTGTTACACATGCTCGTTCGTCTATGGGAGGGGCATCCCCTTGCGGGTGCCCTTGCTGTATGTCTTTTTATTTCTTATCTGCTTTGTCAGCTGGAAGAATGGCGTTGACGGTAGTGCCGCAGACAACACACTGACCTTTGAGAGCGGGCTTGCCGTTCTTCATAGTGACGCGTTGCGCATCCTTCAACTCGTTTTTCTTTTTGCATTTGACACAGTAGTAAACATCAGCCACGATATGTTCTCCTTACGTTTTCTAAAAAATGCATACGTTCCCATCATTGGGATGAATAGCGCGTGTCAGGTATACCTGATAGCCCTGCTCGTGTAGTCGCTGCCGTGTTTGCGAAGCACTGGCGAGTTCAGAGAAAGGCGCAAAAAGTGTTGGACCACTACCAGAAAGTCGCACGAGCGAGGCTCCAGCTTGTAGCATGTCTTTGCGTGCTTGGAAGACTTCGGGGTAGTGTTCCAATACCCCACGTTCCAATCCGTTATGCATATCTTCTGGAAGTGGCTCTCCCTTTGCTAGTAATACTGTGTAAACCGCTCTAGTGTGTACACCATCTGTGTAATCACTGCTAGGTAGTTCGCGAAAAATGGTTGCTGTGGAGACACTAATAGCAGGTTTTACCAGCAAAATCCAGCGCATAGAGGTAGGCCAGTATACAGGTAGTGGAGTGAGACGTTCACCTCGACCCTCACAAAGTGCTAGCCCTGCTGTCAGAAAGAATGGGACATCAGAGCCAAGTGATGATGCAAGGGCAAGTAAGTCCTCTGTAGTAAGTGGAAGCTGCCACCACTGCCGAAGTGCCAACAATACGGCTGCTGCGTTGCTACTACCCCCACCTAAACCTGCTGCAATGGGGATACGCTTATCTAGTTCAATATGTACACCTTGAGTCAGTGAAAGATGTTGACGTACAGCTTGCGCTGCTCTAACCGCGAGGTTGTCATCGTTATCCAACTCAGATTGCGTGCTAACGATGCTCACACGGTCCTCATTGGAGCGCGTTAAGCAGAGAGTATCATAAAGATCAATCATTTGCATGATTGTGGCAAGTTCGTGATAACCATCGACGCGTTTGCCTAACACATCGAGAGTTAAATTAATTTTCGCATATGACCGTACAAAACACGTAGTGCTTTGTGTAGGGATGTACAAAGATTGTTGTCTATTCTGCATGCATGCATTGTGCCCAGAACGTCGCTGTTTGTCAAGCACATCATCTGTAGGAACGGATGTATCGCGTCCTCGTCGGCCTTTCAATTGCCGACGAGGACGCGATACATCCGTTCCTACAGATAGCCCATTAATACCGTTTTGTAGCAGACATGCTCAAGGGCTATGGTATACTAAAGAAAATATGTATATAAATGTATCGCAGTAATTTCCTGTGATTCAGTTTTCACATAGTTTTTGATAGATAGGCAAGATGGATATAACCGTTGCATATTTTCATTCACTGCTGCGCGCGGATGTGGTGAAGCAAGATTTTGAGCAGATTCGTGCGGTAGGCGCGAGTAGTATCGTGTATGCTATTCATGAGCAAGAAGAGCCACGGTGGTCACGCGATCTGGAGCGTGGTTTCCGGCAGGCACACGATGCTGGGTTAAAGGTACATCTAAGCATGGGGCGGTATGGTAATCTGTTTGCGGGACCATCGCTTATGCCAAGTTGGTATACATTTCACCATCCACAATCGCGTGTGAAGGACCGACACGGCAGATATCATGATATTTCTTGCTTTAATCATGAGTCGTTTCGCTCATGGCTCTTCAAAGAGATTGAGCATTATTTAACCCATCGATGGTATTTTAATAGATGAGCCACGTGGTCCTGACATTACCTGTTTTTGCTCAGTTTGTCGCGCACTTTGTCCCGATGTTACCGACTTACCACGTTTTCGGCGGCGTTCCATGATCGACTTTCTCGGTGAACTGTGTGCTTCTGTGAAGCGGGTAGACGCACAGAAGAAGACGAGTATTGTCCTTTTACCACAGGACCTTGGTCAAATCGACGAGTTAGCAATGCTGCCCCATCTGGATACCCTCGGCTGCCACTTATTCTGGCAACTTCTTAATGAGGAGGTAACAATGCTAGACTCATGGGGACAGACGGTTGTTGAAGCTGCACGAAGTAACAAGAAGCGCAGTCAACTTTGGCTCCAAAATTTTAATCTTGATGAGCAAGGAGAACAGGAGCTAGAACTATCGTTTGCTCGCCTGCTGAACGCTGATCCAGATGAGGTAGCATGCTACTACTATTGGCGTAATAATATCAATCCTACGCATGTCTGGCAAACGACAAAGAAGCTTCTGCGACGTATTCCGCGTCGTCAGCTTTACTGGCAGTCAACGATGCCTAGTATCCCTGTTCCACACATCCCCATAAACGATAATCAAGGGATGATGCAATAGGCAAAACGGTGGTTACTACATGACAGGGACAAGCCCTGTCACTACTATACACGGTACCGCATGACAAGCCACGCAGTGGCGGAAAGTATAGTAGTGACAGGGCTTGTCCCTGTCATGTTCTGCAACTTCTTACTTAAACTGCTTATTTACGAAGTCCTGGTGTTTCGTCCTTCTCTTCGTGATGAACGTTTTCGAGGAGTTCATGTAGTGCCTTGATCTGTGTACGCGTTGTCTCCTCAGCATCTGTCGCCGTGAAGATAATCGCTTGCACTCCAAGTGTAAGCAAGGTGTAGGCGTCGGCCTCGTCAAGGTCGGCTTGGACATTGATGAGAGCTGGGAAGCGAACAGCTTCGCGTACCGCACGATATTGTAACACCTCTTCAATGCTCAAGCTGCCTACATTGTGTGCCATACCAAAGTCAAGCTGCACACCCGCAATGCCATCAAACGCAGTTAGGTTACGAATGAAGAGGGGATACATATCACCTTGACGCATGGGAACAGTAATAACAACTTCGAGGTCCTTGACATCGAGTGCGAGTAAACGCGCTGGTGCATCAAGAGGCAACACGAGATACTGGACCCCAGCATCTTTGAGTTGTGTAAGGCTATCGCGATCCAATTTCTCATAGCCATTCGTAATGTGTAAGCCGGTTACGACATTTGCATTGACTGACTTTGAGGATTCGATTTCCTGCTGAAGTGTCTCAAGAAAACTACTGTCGCTCCCATTCCAGGAAAAGAGCAAGCCATCTGCCCCTGCTTTAAGCAGTGCTTCCGAACTGCCTGCCGTGATGGTGGGTAGCTCGACGACAAGTGCTGCGGCGCGCGGCTTAAACTCACCTTTGTTTTTGCCTAGAAAGCCCATGCCTCCGCCACTTTGAGCACGGCGCGCTTGCATGAACATATCGACTAATTTTGCCATTTCTGGTGTTCTCCTTATGATAGCGCGAATTGTGTGGAACATATTTTTCGCGCTGATGTTCTTTCTTTAGTATGTGTGCGAGGTAAACAGAATATGTTCATTATATCACGAATGGTCGTCTTTTAACAGCGAGACAGAGCCTATAACGGACGCGC
>CAZZVE010000018.1:0-3530 GCA_964657325.1 uncultured Ktedonobacterales bacterium | reverse complement strand
TGGGCGTCCGTTGTAACTAGTCTGAAGACAAATAACCCGTAATTCCTGCGAGGCATATGACCTATCCTACTAATCACTCCTACTTTGCTTGCCCCTTCTGCACTCATCACTTATAATGTCGAGGTTCCTAACTATATGGAATTGGGCATTAACAAATACTCTGTTAATGCGCTGATGGGAAGGGTATCTCATGCTACAAGAAGCTGTAGATGACTACATCGCCGCGCTCTCTCCAAAGGAGAATGAACGTGCAGGCACTAATATGAATACCGTTATGGCATATCGCAATGATTTAAGGCAACTCTGTCACTATCTACAAGAACAAGGGGTAGAACATTGGTCACAGGTGAAGCGCGATCAACTCGCAGACTACCTTATAGATATGCGTGAAGGACAGTTGTATCGACCAACAACAATTGCACGTAAACTTGCGGCATTCAAGTCGTTTTTTCGTTATCTTAGAAAAGAGGCACGTATTGAGCGGAATCCAGCCGAGGAACTCGAAGCACCAAGTATTCCTAAGGATCCACCACAGATATTAACAGTGGAGCAGATTGACAGTCTGTTTGAGCAGGTAGATGTGGGAACTGTCGCGGGTCAACGCGATCTCGCAATGTTGCATATGCTCTACGCAACAGGTATGCGAGCATCCGAACTCGTATCATTACAGATTGACGATTTTGGCAGAGAGCAGGCAACAATAGTATGCCCTGGTCGTAATGCACAAACACGTCATGAGCGTACTCTACCTCTTCCTCCACTCGTTGTTGAGACAACGATGCAATACCTTACCAAAGCACGGCCTCGACTGGCAAGACATCCAGAGGAACGAGGATTGTTCCTCAATCATCATGGTGAACGTTTAACACGTCAAGGCTTTTGGTTAATCATCAAAGGGTATGCGCGGCAAGCAGGAATCAGCGAGATCACGCCCCATATGTTGCGTCACTCATTTGCTATGCTTATGATTAAAGATGGAATGGAATTACGCTCTGTTCAAGAGTTGCTTGGACACGCACATATTTCCACAGTCCAGGTATATAATCAAATGGCACACAAAAATATGTAAGGACCGATGTATCGCGTCCTCGTTGGATGTTGATTTCGCACGAGGACGCGATACATCGGTCCTTACAGATACTACATAAAGGGAGAGAACTATATGATGCTTTACGATCAGGTGGTAGAAGCGACGACGATGCTACGAGCACATACGTCAATGAAACCTACAGTAGCCCTTATTCTTGGTTCTGGCCTAGGAGAACTTGCCGATGAAATAGAGAATGCGGTTGTGATTCCATATACAGAAATTCCACATTTCGCGCGCTCGACGGTTGTAGGGCATGCAGGTCGGTTGGTATTGGGAACGCTTGAAGGTGTGTCTGTCGTAGCGATGCAGGGACGTTTTCATTTCTATGAAGGCTACTCACTACAGGAGGTGACGTTTCCGGTACGGGTTATGCACATGCTCGGCATACAGGTATTGCTTGTGAGCAACGCAGCAGGTGGTGTAAATCCTATTTATAATCCAGGAGACTTCATGCTTATTCGTGACCACATCTCGATGCCAGGGTTAGCTGGTGCGAATCCATTGGTAGGCGCGAACGAGGAGCGTTTTGGCGAACGTTTTCCACCATTGGCGAAAGCGTATGATGGAGCACTCCGAAACCTTGTACATACTGTTGCTGAACGCTATCTTGAACTGACGGTTCATGAAGGCGTCTATACAATGGTTGCTGGTCCAAGTTATGAGACAGGTGCTGAACTGCGCTTCCTCCGTGCTATTGGTACGGACGCTGTCGGCATGTCAACCGTGCCAGAGGTGATTGTGGCTCGTCACATGGGGATGCGTGTGCTAGGTATGAGCTTGATTACCAATACCGCGACTGGCGATGAGAGTGAAGAAGTCAATCATGCCGAGGTACTTGCCGCCGGAGATGCCTCACGTCAGGGCTTTGCAGCCCTTATACGTGGCATTGTACATGAGATACCTAGCTTGCTTTCGTGACAAGAATCTGCTTGGCTGTCCAGTTGTAGAGAATACCTTTCCAATCAGTTAGGACTATTAAGTAGTATGTTCCTTTGTCAAGCGAAGATGATATTTGATAATTCCAGGTTGTTGTACCCTGAGTACTACTCTGTTGTACCTGTGGCGTTCCATTGAAATTGAGCGCGGTCTGCTCTTCTTTAGGAAAGGCTTGTGACAGTGTATCTACAGATTTAATTCTGTCTCTAGGAATATTATTGCCAAAGTTGCTGTCTTTTGTGAGCCAAAGTCGGCAGGAGATTCCCTCCATATGTAACGGCTTTCCACCGCCATTGCTGTTACATGAAGATGACTTGTCTAGAACTTGTGCCTGAACCTGATATGACATTCCTCGTGTCTCTTGAAATGAATACATCACGCCTGGGCATCCTAACCCTACTGTCAAAATAGCAGGTGTTTGTGTGATTTGCGGACTCTGTGTTTGAACGGGTGTTGCTGCTGCTCTTCCCGACGGATTTGTTTTGTTATTATTATTATTTTGTTGCGCTGTCTGTTTAGAACGTGTAAACGTACCTGTAGCGAAACCCGTCAAAAGACCTGATAGAGCAAAAAGAAACAAGGCAAGAATGATGATAAGAGTTGAGCGGCTATTGCTCGGTGCTCTAAAGTTCGGATTCGGTTGTCGAGTTGCCGCTTGTTGCATAGATGTAATTACTCTTTTCTTGCGTACTGCTTAAATATCTCTTAGAACTGCGTCTTATCATACCATGTTCTCTTGTGTACTTCCTTAAAAATAAACGTTGAGTAGCCCAAATTGGTAGCTTTCTAAGGGGAAATACACAAAGAATACAAAAAAGAGACCGATCTATGCTCTGGGGGGAACAAGATCGGCGTACCTAGATAAGGGGTGTGTGGGGGAAGTCCTAGGCTCGACATATTCAGTTGTGGCAAACAGCTAAGATGGCTCGATGGAGCTAGATGGAATGGTGCATGCCATAAGACATCGAGCCATCCTGCCGCTTTCTCACTTCTTGCATGCTTCTCTATAAAGAGAAACGGAGGCTCCTCCTTTTTTAGGGCATATGTATCAACAATCTGGTAAGAAATTGTGGTCCTGTTGCACAAAACGTTCGTAGTATATAATAGGACAAAGAACTACTATGGGCATACATATATGAAGGCTCCCGAAAGGAAACTTTAATGGGTGGACATTGGATTGAATTGATTATTGTTGTGCTTGTGGGTCTAGCACTTTTTGGACCCAAAACACTGCAATCGCTAGGACGCAATGCAGGTAGAGGTATAGGGCAGGCAAAAGAGGTAAAGGACAAGATAATGTCTGATTTACCGATGGAAGAGATACACAAGATATCTCAGAGTATCCCCACAAGCCCACGGCATGCAGTGCAAATACTCATGACTCCTGAGCAAAAAGAGCGAGTTAAAGCAGCCGAGCAACCGAGTCAGCCTATTCAATCGACACCCGACAGCAAACAGCCCTAAATTCCTTGTAAATAAACATAGAAGGTGGGTACAACACGGC
>CAZZVE010000017.1:57433-58814 GCA_964657325.1 uncultured Ktedonobacterales bacterium | reverse complement strand
ATTAGTAGTACCACCACCATTTCCTCGATTGGTTGTACCACCATTCGCACCTGTATTGCCAGAACGCGTATTGGTGCCATTTGGTCGGAAACCCCCGCCACCAAATCGCCCAAGAAGGCGATCAATACCATTGTAGCCAAGGGCAAGGCTGATCTCCGAGTTATCCTGCGTTGAACCGACATAAGGACGCTGTGAAGCAGGAGTGAGGTCTACAGCCACCGCCCAGGAAAACGAGATGACGATAAGAACCACCGTCGCCAGTGCGAGGTGTCCCACACGTGTCCATAAACGTTTGGGTGCCGCGAGAAGATAAAGTAGTCCAAATGCAGGTACTACCAGATATGCCTCAAGCATCTTGATGTTGAAACCAAGACCTACGAGTGCGGCAGCCAGTAATAACCAGCGTAGCCGTCCAGTCTCAGCCGCGCGTAATACTGCCCATGCACCGAGCAGAAGTACCAGAGCCAATGTACTGTCAATCGTCACGTTGCGGTTGGTGACAATGCTGATTGGGCTAAGTGCTAAGCCAAGAGCTGCAAGCAAGCCGGCAATCGTTCCAAAGTGCCTCTTTACAAGATGATACAGTAGGAGAACAGAGAGTACTCCGGCTAGTGCCTGCGGCAACAACACACTAAAAGGTGTGAAACCAAAAATCTTGGAACTTAACACCTGAAGCCAGAAGCCTACAGGAGGTTTGTCAATCGTCACAAAACCACCCGGATCATAGGAAGCAAAAAAGAAATTATGCCAGTTATCCATCATGCTTCTAACGGCAGGAGGATAGAATGTACCAAAGCCGTTCTTCCCTAACTGGAAAAAGTTCATAAAGATAGAAACGAGCAAGATGCTCCCTAATGCTAATCGTTGCCATAGGGGGAAAGGTTGCGGGACCGTTCGTTCTGAAACTCGTTCAGGTTCGGTCTGAATAATTTTTTCCGTTGTATCTGCCACGTATATAATCTCCTATTATTCTTGTTACCCAACAAGTATGTGCATTTTACTATAGTATACCGTATAGCATACGGCTCATAATTACATCTAGCATCAGCATAACGAAAAGAAATCAAGAAGTTGCAGTAAAAAAGTAAAGTATTTGTAAGGAGAGATGAGAGCAAGATAATTCATCATTTCTTGTAGAACTCATAATTATTTTACACTTTCATGTCTTTTTCATGAGATGTTTTCGTTAGGATAGAAGAAGAAGCACGAAAACTGCATCTCTATAAAAATACAAAGAAAAAGCCTTAAAAAATTTAATTCGGAGGATGTCTCTGATGTTTGATGCAAAGGAACCCTGCGTCCCGACTCTGCATACTTCTATAGAAGAACAATTCATAGAGGAACAATTTACTAGTTTTTTTAGAGATTAAACAAAATTTAC
>CAZZVE010000017.1:7433-57423 GCA_964657325.1 uncultured Ktedonobacterales bacterium | reverse complement strand
CAATTCATAGAGGAACAATTCGTCCAGGCTCGTTATCGAGAGGAAGAACTTACGAGTTCTTATGGTAATCATACACTCGCTTTTTTTGGATTAGCACCAGAAAATCTGCATTTCCTGACTCCCGATGGAAAGGGACTTGTGAACTACCGCTTGACGCGTAATGTTGCGGTTGTACTAGGCGATCCAGTATGTGCGCCAGAAGATATTGAGCATGTAACATCAATTTTCTTAAATTTTTGCGCGCAGCATAAATGGCATGTGGCATTCTATCAGGTCTACCCACAGTGCCTAGCGGTTTACCGTAAGCTCAAGCAACGCGCGTTTAAGATGGGCGAAGAGGCAATGCTCAACCCACAAACTTTCACATTGCAAGGTTCAGCACTAGCGAATGTACGAACGAGTTGCCGACGTGCTGAACGCGAGGGGATAACGGTTCAATGGTATGAAGGTGTTCCTTCAACTGAAGTCTTCCAGCAGTTAGAGCAACTCAACAACGTATGGCTTCAGGAAAGGGCAGGTGCTACCGAAACGGGTTTTAGTGTAGGTCGTTTTGATGAAATCGTTGCATTCGCTGAACGCGCCGATACGATTGCTACGCGTTCTGGACACACATCCTCTCTCTCGCAAGAAGCAATACCTCGCTTTTTGACCGCCGTTGCCTACACGAGTACAGGTACTGCTTGCTCCTTTATGACCTTCACACCTGTTTATAGCTCTTCAATAGACTCAGCACCGAGTGGAGAATGGGGTTGGACGCTGGATATTATGAGGCGGACTTCAGAAACACCGCCAGGAGTAGTTGAGTTACTGCTTGTACACGCCCTCGAACGCTTCCGCTCCCAAGGTGCAACTGTTCTCAGTCTTGGTCTTGTTGCATGGTCAGATACATTGAACGAAATATTACCACTACAGCGCAAACTTGCCAGTTTTGTAACTGATCGCTTGCATTTATTGGAGACGCACGATACGCTTTTTAAGTTTAAGCAAAAATTTAACCCTCGCTGGGAAAGTCGCTACATCGTCACTCGCGTATCACTCGCCTTACCACAAGTCGCGCTTGGGGTTATGCGGGTGCGAAACTACTCAAGTGGGGTAGCGAAACTGGTACAATAAGATTTGTAGAACAAACGAGAGGAAAGCGTGTTGTTATCACCTGAAACGGAAGACTCACAGACACAAGGCGAAGCAGTCGAGATATTACCAAAAGCTCCTATTCATAAAGTGCGAGGATGGAAGAGCACGTTCGTTCAGATTATGCGCTATTGTCTGGTGGGTGGCCTCAACACTATTGTTGATATCGGAATACTCAACATTTTGCTGTGGCGTTTTTCCACTCATAACGTACAATTCCTGACAGTATACAACGCTATTGCTTATAGCGGTGGTGCGATAAGTAGTTTTTTCTTAAACAAGTACTGGACATTTGGTCGTACACAGAAGCCAACCGCGAAGGAAGTGGTGCGCTTTGTTATTAGTCTTGTACTTGAAATCCTGTACAGTAGTGCTCTAGTATGGCTGGCAGGTCGAGCATTGCAATCATTTATCGCCAATCCTACTGTGTGGGGAAATGCATCTAAACTCGTTGCAGTCGTCGGCGGTGCCATACTTTCATACCTCTTGATGCGCTTCTGGATATTTGCTAATAGAGCGCATTCTTCACAATAAATGAGATACAAATGAAATCTTTGATAGAAGATGCAGAGCCATTATTTTATGTAGTACATAAAATAATGGCTCTGCATCTGTTGCATCATTTACGCTACAGGTCGTTAGTTCGTTTCTATTATTGTCTGGATTGCTGCTTCGATACATACAATTCCCTATTTGCCTTGCGAAATGCGGAGGCATATTGAATCAGGACAGGTGAGAGAAACATGCTTACCGCAACTATGGCAGTTCGCAAAGAAAAGAGCGTGTCAATGTAGCCAAAACGTGAGAAGCTAATAATCACTGTTTTCAGATTGTACAATATACTTGAAATGAGAAATGTGACTTAGAGCTTGCTTTATGGAAAGGATACACCAATTGGCTTCGACTACACGTGTCACGGTATGGAACGAATATCGTCATGAACAGACCGATAAAGAGGTAGCTGCGATCTACCCCAACGGGATACATACAGTAATCGCTTCCGCACTCAACGATGCGGGGTTTCAGGTGCGTACTGCCACGCTTGATGAGCCTGAACACGGCCTCGCAGCACCTATTCTGGATGCAACAGATGTACTCATTTGGTGGGGACATATGGCTCATGGAGAGGTAAGCGACGATGTGGTACAACGGGTACATGAACGCGTTCTGGATGGTATGGGCTTGATTGTTCTGCATTCAGGGCACTTCTCAAAAATATTCAAGAAGTTGATGGGCACAACTTGTGACCTCAAATGGCGCGAGGGCAGTGATCACGAGCGTCTGTGGGTCATCGCACCTGGACATCCCATCACTGAAGGCTTAGGCGAGTATATTCAACTTGAGCATGAAGAGATGTATGGTGAACCCTTTGATGTACCACCACCTGAAACACTCGTCTTTGTCAGTTGGTTTAGTGGTGGCGAGATATTTCGCAGTGGTGGATGTTATACGCGTGGACGTGGCAAGATTTTCTACTTCCGCCCAGGCCATGAAAGACATCCAACGTACTATCAGCCCGATGTGCAACGTGTCATCGCTAATGCAGTCCGTTGGGCCGCGCCAACACAAGGAGCAGCGCGAGCGTTCGGCAATAGACCTGCGCTTGAAAAATAATTCGTAGGGACCAGATGTATCGCGTCCGAGACGCAATTCATTGCGCGAGATGCTTGTTTCACACAGCGAATTATAGGCGATAAATCGCCCTCGGACGTCGTAAACCTGGTCCCTACGAACAGGGGATAGCTTGTAATAACTCACACATACGTGATACTGTTTAGATAAAGTCTTTAATGCAATGAAGCTGATATTTTCCTATGGAGGTACATACATATGTCTGTGAGTACACGTCAGGGAGCACCACAATTTCCAACGGTGTCAGGGAGCATTCCAGGTTCAACAAATGAAGCGATGAATGCAGCAATACAGGTGTTGCAGGAACACAAGCAAGCGTGGGTTGTGTTGACCGTTCGTGAACGTATCGCGTTAATCGACGAACTGATACAGGATTTCGCGGCTATTAGCCCGCGTTGGGTCGCGGCAGGTTTGCAAGCAAAGAGCGTACCTACCACAACTCCTGGCGAGGAATGGCTAGCAGGAACCTTTCCGGTTGTGAAAAATCTGCGTCAGTTGCGACAGTCGCTTGTCGATATCGAAACCGATGGACACCCGAAGATTCCCGGAACGGTAAAGACACTTTCAAATGGACAGGTTGTCGCTCCAGTGTTTCCCCTTACCACAAACGACCGTATCTTCTTCGGTGGTGTCACAGCAGAAATATGGATGGAGCCGGGTGTAACCGAGCAGGAGTTGCCTAATACACAGGCGGTGATGTATCGAGACGCGACACATGAAGGCAAAGTCGCATTAGTGCTTGGCGCGGGCAATGTGGCAAGTATCGGACCAATGGATATCTTCTATAAACTGTTTGTAGAAGATCAAGTTGTGATTATCAAGATGAACCCGGTGAATGCGTATCTTGGACCACTTATGGAAGAGGGATTCCGTGCGTTAACCGAAAAAGGATTTTTGCGCGTTACCTATGGCGGAGCGGCAGAGGGTGCCTATCTCTGTAACCATCCCGGTATTGATGAGATACATATTACAGGTTCTGATAAGACGTTTGACGCCATTGTCTTTGGTACAGGCAGCGAAGGCGCGACACGTAAAGCTCAGAATAATCCTGTCTTGACGAAGCGTATTACAGGTGAATTGGGCAACGTGAGTCCTGTAATTGTTGTTCCTGGTCCATGGAGCAAGAGCGATCTCGCTTATCAAGCCGAACATATTGTGTCGATGCTCACAAATAACGCTGGCTTCAATTGTAATGCCACTCGTGTTGTGATTGAACATGAGTCATGGGAGCAGCGCAGTCAGTTGCTTCAACAAACAAAGAATGTGCTCAAGAGAGTTCCGACTCGCGTTTCTTACTATCCCGGAGCGCAGGACCGTCAAAAGATGTTTGTATCACAACACCCGGACGCCGAACAAATTGGTATGGCAAACGAGCGAGAACTCCCCTGGACTCTGATTACCGATGTAGATGCACAAAATACCAATGATGTGTGTTTCACAACAGAAGCGTTTTGTGGTCTTTTTGCTGAGACAACACTAGAAGCGGCGTCAGTCGTCGAATATATTGATAAAGCGGTAGAGTTCGCGAACGAGAGTCTGTGGGGGACATTGAACGCAACAATTCTTGTACATCCCACCTCGCTAAAAGACCCGGCGATTGCCGCGGCAGTGGAACGTGCTATTGCCAACTTGCGGTATGGCTCAATTGGTCTTAACTATTGGGCGGGCACAAGTTTCGCGCTCTGTTCAACGACATGGGGTGCGTTTCCAGGTCACCGCATAAACGATATTCAATCGGGCAACGGTGTTGTACATAACACGCTGATGTTCTCACGTCCACAAAAGAGTGTGCTACGCGCACCATTCCGCAGTACACCAACACCACCATGGTTTGCGACTCGCAGCAAAACGGCGGCAAAGGTGTTTCCAAAGCTTGTGGACCTTGAAGCATTTCCATCTCCGTGGAAGGTCCCAGCAGTATTGTGGGCGGCTATTGTTGGTTAGATAAATCCAACGGATAGATACAGCTACAAGCGATGTGCACATCACTTGTAGCTGTATCTATTCGTCGGATTTAGGTAGTTGATACACAAAGCCAGGGCCACCAATGAAGATACCACCATCAACATCGGTACATAGGCCGTTAGCATAGGTCCATGCTTCTGTCACATGCTTTGGTTGAATACTTCGCATAAAGTAAATAGGTGTGTGACCATGCACAATCCGTTTGCCTCCAAACATTGTGAGAAAGCGGCGAATAAATTCTTCTCCGCCGAGTGCATGGCTAAACGCACCACGACGTGCGAAATCTTCGAGCAGTTCCTCCCATGTTAAGGTATCACTCCTATTCAATATCTTTTTGAAGGCTGCATTGACCTCTTCAATCGTACGTCCATACTTAATGTAGAGCGAGGCATCAGCATGAATAAGTAGTGTGTCGTCAACAAGAGCCATAGGTGGTAGCGCGGCAAGCCATTCCAGATGGTGCATTGTCAGTTTTTTCAGGTCTTTTAGGTTGCCGCCATTTTGCTTCCATCTTGAAATAAAATTACTACCAAGTCCTGTCGAACGTCTACCAAAACGATAGGCGGCAAGCAGCAATACCTCATGATTGCCCAGAAGCGCATGCACGGAACCACCCGTAGCCTCTGCCTCGTGTTGAAGGCGCATCACAAGGTCGATAACCGCGATGCCGTCGGGTCCCCGATCAAAGAAGTCACCAAGAAACCACAACGTTGCATCACCAGCGCACCAGGAAAGATCGTGCTGTATCAATCCCACGTTTTGTAGCAACATGGTCAGTTTTTTGAACTGACCATGAATGTCGCTTATTATATATGTAGCACCTTGCTTCGTATTGCTACTCTCTATACGTATATCGTCCACCTAAATCGTCTTCACTTCGTCTTCATGGGGGCTACGTGTATGCGCCCAGAACTCCAGCAAATCACTTTTCGTGACAATACCTTCTAGCGTGGAGTTATTCATAATCGCTACTGCAGACTGACCGCTTCCGAACAAGGTGTATGCCTCACGTGCGGATGCGTCAGACTCAAGGTATGGAAATGGTGGACCTTGCACCTCGCCAACAGTGATAGTTGTAAGCGATTCACCCGTAGCAAGACGACGAAGTAACAGGTCTTCGGTCAGGCTACCAACCATATGTCCATGCTCCATAACGGGAGTTTGACTAATACCATAACGACGTAGAAGCTCAACAGCATCGGCAACAGTATCACTCGGAGTAACACTTACGACAAGTGGCATACTACGCGAGTTGCTACGTCGATACGTGAGAACATCACGTAGTGTAGGTTGACTTGTTTCAGTTTGCACAAGCATGTTGTTTTCACGCATCCACGTATCATTAAACACTTTACTCAGGTAGCCACGTCCTGTATCAGGAAGCAAGACAACGACGATATCATTTGATGTCAACTGACGTGCATAAGTCAACGCCGCCGCTAACGCGGTACCACCAGAGCCACCAGTAAGAATACCATCTTCACGCGCCAAACGACGCGCCCAGTAGAACGAGGTACGATCATCAACCCGCACAAACTCATCGACAAGAGTGGGATCATAGTTGCCCGGATAGCTGTCCATGCCGATACCCTCGACCTTATATGGCTTAGGAGTGTCGCCGGAGTAGACAGAGCCGGGAGGGTCAGCACCGATAACCTTGATCGCTGGATTCTTTTCTTTGAGGAAACGTGCGGTCCCAGAGATTGTGCCTCCCGTACCAATACCAGCTACAAATGCCGTGATGCGTCCAGCAGTATCACGCCATATTTCTGGCCCGGTGGTAGCATAATGCTTCGCGGGATTCGCGGGATTGGAGTATTGGTCAGGGCAAACAGCACCAGGAATTTCATCAGCCAGTCGATAAGCAACATTCTTGTAGTATTCAGGTGAAGTATGATCGACGCTACTCGGGCAGATAACAACCTCAGCACCATAGGCACGTAACAAACTACGTTTTTCCTCACTCGCCTTATCAGTCATCACAAAGATACAGTGATAGCCCTTAATTGCTGCTGCTATCGCCAATCCATGCCCAGTATTACCACTTGTCGGCTCAACAATTGTTCCACCAGAGCGTAACAGGCCCTTTTGCTCACAGTATTCAATCATTGCAGGACCAATACGATCCTTAACGCTACCCCCTGGGTTGAACATCTCCATTTTCGCTAATACAAGCGGAGCAACATCGCTTGCGACACGATGAAGGCGTACTAATGGTGTGTTACCTATTGCCTCTATCATTGAGTCGTAGTAGTATATGCCCTCCACCGAAGGCTTTGTCTTCTCTTGCACTTCACTCTTCCTTATGACAGCGTACAGCAGTCCTTAATAAGCATAGTGGGATAATAACTTCTTTTTCTACATAAAGATAGTATAGCATAGTGCTACTATCACGCTCCATTCTCACCAACGATACTAATGGTAATATCGCTGGTCGAGGTAGGAAGATGATCTGCTTGAAAAGGTAAGTGTATTTGAACACTTGCTACACCCTCTTGCGTGTTAAGATAAGCCAGTGCAGCTGCAGAGGTTGCACCCTTAATACCCTGACGCCACTGGTTCTGCTGCCCACTTGAAAAAACATAGACCCATGTGCCATGAACTGCTACATTCAAGTACACAAGCCCATCTTTTCCATGTACATCGACATATGGAGCGGTAACAGACGGTGTTCCTTGCAATCGATACTCAGAACCCAGCGTTTGCGCTTGTTTCGACAGAAGCTGTGCCGCCACTTGATTCATGACACTACGACTATACGAAGGAATACGCCCTGTCACTTGTACCTGCACCTGTACCTGATCTACCTGTGCCCCAACGGTATCACTAGAAGTTGTCGTTATAGTGTAGAAAGGTTCACCCGCCGTAGTCTCATTTGCGGGAAGTTGATGTTGCAACTGTTGTGCAACTTGTTGCTGAAGCTTTGGTTGTAACGTATTTTGTGCGTTATTCAAATCAGATTGTGAAACAATATGCAGCACTTGTGCATCGACACCGCCGGAAAATGCTTCATTATTTTTCGCGGTGACGTCATTGTCACAGCAAGTACCATCAAGTGTATGTGCAGCAATATTACCACTGACACCTTCATTGAGAGCAACAGCGATGCCAGTTGCTTTTCCGTCTTTCCCATCTTGATGTGGAGGAACAGTAACAGGTTGTGTTAACTGAATACGTATGCCAGAAGATGATGTCAACTGAATAGGATTTACGATAACCTGCGTTTTTCCACGGTTAAAGAATTCTACACTGCCGTGTGCCTGTACACCAGCGATAGACTTTGTACCTGTCGTTTGCACGGTTTGACTTGCGTTCGCAGCACTTTGAAGCACGCGATCAGGAATTGTACGTGTCACCAGATCAGGTGTCGTTGTTTTTGGTGAGGCGGTCAATACGTAGGAGGCTTGCAATGTCTTTGACTGCGGTGTAACAAAGACCGAAGCAACGGGTAGTGTTCCCAAAAGAGGAAAGCCCGACGGAAAAAAGCTTATGCCCAGCACGCGTGGCATAAGCAGTAAGAGCAACAATATAGTAGGAATAGCCATTGTTGCAAGCAATGGTAGAGCTGCACCACGACGTTTACGACGCAACGGAGGTGACTCTTCAGTGATACGCTGTTTCTCTTTTGGATTTTTGAATGTATCTTCAGTGATACGGGGCTTATCATGACGCTCACGAACTTGCATAGGTGAAGATTCGTTACGCATACGATGAGGTGACGCAAGCGGTACAGGCAATGGCATGGGTACTGGCGATGGAAGTTCTTGTCGTTGTAGATGTACTGAGCGTTTCAGTGCAACAGGCGATTGGGGAGGAAAATTGTCTTCTATAGGCAAGTCTTCGACAACTTCGATAGGACCTTTGACCGCAGCCAGGAACGCTTTTCTTAATTCCGCAATGGTCTGAAAGCGGTCCTCGCTACGTTTTGCCATAGCAGTACGTACTACCTCATCCAGCTCGTAAGGGATAGAGGAGTCGTAGTCACGTAGCGATGGTATTGGTGCGTATAAATGCATCTGAATAACACGCACATCATCCTCATCGTTGTAGGGAAGTTCGCCTGTAAGCATCTGGTAGAGCAAGACGCCCATCGCATAGATGTCAGTTGAGGTAGTGATGATACCGCGTGTCTGCTCAGGAGCCATATAATGTGGCGTACCTGGAACCTGGTCAAGTGGAATTTGTTTGCCTGTTTGCTCTAGTTCTGCCTTGCGCGAGTTGCGTACCAACCCAAAGTCCGCGAGATAGACATAAGGCGCGCCACTACGACGTTGCTCCAGTAGTACATTTGATGATTTAATATCACGATGAATCAAGCCAGCATCATGTGCATACTCCACGGCGTCGAGCAGTTGCTGATAGATCGCGGCAACCTCCGCTAAAGGTGGGAGGCTACGGCGTAAATAACTGGTAAGTGTGCCTCCATCAATAAAAGGCATGACAAGGAAGAGCATCCCTTGCTCTTCCCCAAATTCGATGAGTGGGAGGATATGAGGATGATGTAGACGTGCCACCGTTTGAGCTTCACGTGCGAAGCGACGGCGCATGTCACGGTCCGTCGCATAGTCACCAAGAATTACCTTGATGGCCACACGACGGTCAAAGGCTGTGCGCTGTTTCCCTTCGTACACCGCCCCCATGCCACCGACACGAATACGGCGGATAACCTCATAGTTGCCGAGTTGCTTGCCTTCCAAAGACAGCATTGCGTCTGTCTCCCTTTCCCTAGCTACCACCAACGCCAAGCCCTGGTTGTGTCGTCGGATTTGTTCCAGGTCCTGTTACTGTCGGATTGGCATTCGATCCACCAGTTGTGCCTCCTCCGCCAGATAGACCCGTCACAGACTGTATCACAAACTTAATGTCGTCCAAGTTGGTTGAAAGCGTTCCGCTATTGGGGTTGATAGATGCACCCGCAACACCAGTTTGTCCCTGGAGAATGGTTGCCGCGTCTGACGCACTTCTTCCCGCGATAAGCTTCTTCAACTCAAGTTGTCGTGCTGTAGTGAACTGGTATGCCCATACACCTTTCGCGCTCACAAGCAAATTGACAATTCCCTTATTCACATTCTGCACCCGTGCCTGTGTAACAATATTACCCACAAGTGCATAGTCCGTCCCATAGTCGTTCGTTGCCTTCGCCTTAAGTAAGTCTGTTACCAAGGCCAAAGTTCCTTTTTGGTCATACACCTGCGTCTGACATGTTACCTTAACCGTTACAGTCACGGAAGAGGCCCTATCACCTGCATTATGATCTGCCGAGGTTGTGGGAGAGCACGTGGTAGAACCAGCAGCCTGCTCATTAGAATGGATATTCGACTTGAGCGCGGCCTCAGCTTGTCCTAAAAGTGAAGGCTGTAAAGTATTGATAGCCCCCTGGATATCGCCTTCTTGTACAAACGTATAGTTTTGTGCATCTTGTCCACCGCTAAACGCGGCATAATTTTTTACAAAAATTGCATTAGTAGAAGAGCAACAAGTCTTATTGAGAACTAAAGCACCAATATTACCAACAGCTCCGCCAGTTGATGCACGAGCACTCACTGCTGTTGTACCTTCACTGCCTCCCGGAACAGAAGCCGGAATACGAGCTGGAGCGTTTGTTATGATTGAAATACCGCTTGCTGTTTGAATAGGAGTACCGGCGGCAACAGTAAATTCTGAAAAAGTTCCATTAATGAATGTGAGAGTGCCTCTAGCAACCGCTGCTGGCGTTTGTCTCACACCTGTTGCACTGACTGTCTTTGATTGTGACACTGAACTCACCGTCACAACACGGGCAAGAACCTCTTGCTTATTTGAGTCGGGGTTACTCTGAACACCACGAATGAGATAGTTGTTATTCTCTGTTTTGGTGGCTGGCACAAGAGTTACAGTTGTCGTCGTTGCCAGACTTGGTATTACATTTTTCAATGGACTTAACAAATTAGGCGCAGAAAGAGCTATACCACCAAAGACAACGGTGGTCAGAACAAGGAGAGCCGCAAGCCCAATAAGCCAGGCACTACGTCTTGGTCTTCCACCGCCGCCGCCACCGCCACTATTGGCACTCGCTCTAGGTGGTGGTGCGCTACCAACACCAGCGGTACGCGCTAATGAAGCAGCAGCCATGCCGCCAGCAACTCCCGCACCGACAGCAGCTACTTTACCACTATTCCGTTGCTTTGTCGCACGGGTATTTGAAGGAGACTGAACTTCTGGCTTCGCAACAGGTACAGCAAGTGGTGCAACTGCAGCCTCTCTTGCGATGGGCAACTTGACGGTTGGCTTAGCACGAGTAGGTGAGAGTAGGATAATACCAGAGACATCCTCGTCATTTGCACTCTCTGTATGGTGCCCATTACTACCATTTGAAACGTTGTTTACAGCTACAGGCTCAGCGGCGGTTATAGCACCAACAGGTGCTACAGGTGCGAGTGTATGCCAGTCGTCTTCATCTCTCGCTGAGGTTGCTGCCACATCTGGTACCTCTTTTTCTTTTGCTGTAGAACCATTTGTTACTACAGGAGAGGTGGCAGCCTCTGCTCCTCCTAAGACAAGAGGGACGACGTGATCGTTGTATGAAACAGGCTCTTCTTCACCTGAAAGTGGTGCGACGAAAGAGCCTGCACTCACTACCGCTGGTGTCGCAGGTACATCGGGTGGTGTAACGGCCTTTTGTTTGCCTGTACCAAAAAACCAACCTTTTTTATTCTCAGGTTGAGAAGGCTTTTCGTCT
This sequence comes from uncultured Ktedonobacterales bacterium, assembly GCA_964657325.1. Taxonomy (GTDB): domain Bacteria; phylum Chloroflexota; class Ktedonobacteria; order Ktedonobacterales; family Ktedonobacteraceae; genus JBBQVS01. Next base: position 45,977 of record CAZZVE010000017.1, on the reverse strand, counting down.
TTTACAGCCTTTGCGAAGATTTCTAACGTAGAGTAGACAGGGAAGTTTCTTTGACGTGCGAATGCTGCTGGGCCAGGGCCTCCTGGTGCGATAAATACAATTTGTGTCTGTAGTTTGCCGCGCAAACTCTTTAGATCATCAAAGTCACCTGGACGTTGAAATGCCTTATTCTGGTCCGGTAAAACGACCGCAACTTGCTTACGCCCAAGTTTTTCTTGTGTTAATATTGCCGCTAAGACACTTTTCTTTTCATCATTGGGAGATACATAAATAACACCTATACTCGCATTGCGCGGATCATTGAGTCCAAGGACATCTGTGCCATTTCCTTGTTTCATACTGGCCCCTCTTAATCCCGATATAGAATAGTAATGTAGTAGTGCTGATGGCATTTATTTTACACTATGTTTGGGCAATCTTAAAGCTTTTTCGTATCAATCTTTTGTAATGAACGGAAAAACCAGCATTTTACGCGCCTGCAGTGTAGTAGTATACGCAGCCATAGTACTTCTAGCTCTACTTTGTTAGCGTATCTTCTAGCGCGTGCACGTAGGCCACAAACTGATTTCCACGGTCAAACTCGTTCAGAAACATACCAAAGCTAGTAAAACCCGGTGAGAAGAGCAGCACATCACCTGGATGAGTTACAGCTATCGCGGCGTCCATTGCCTCAATGAATGTATTGAACACGCCACGTACTGGATTAACTTTTCCCTGTCTATGTACCTCTTCAGAAAGAGCAGGCAGCAGTTCATCAGTACCACTTCCTGGCAGCAGGATGACATCCCGACATCGCTGCACAATTGTTGCAGGCCACTCATCTAAAGGAAGATGTTTCGTACTACCTCCCGCCACAAGCACAATCGGTGCATCAAATGCTTCTAAACCAACACGTCCAGCTACTGGAGTTGTGCTTGTTGTATCGTTAATATAACGTACACCTCGCACGACTCGCACTTCAGCAAGACGATGAGAAACGCTTTTAAAGCTTCGCACCGTTTCGCGGATATCTGTATCAGAGATACCCAGAAGTCGTGCGGTTGTCGTGGCTAACAAAATATTCTCAAGATTATGCTTTCCTGCAAGCGACGTTTCAGTAAACACAAATGGTTCAATATGGCTAGAACCGCGTGCAAAACTACCGTTGCGCTGTATGCTGGTAAACCAAGTGTTGCTGGGCGACTCTTCGCCAAAACGACGAGTCCAAAAATTATCGTAATTGAACACCGCAAGGTCAGCCGAAGATTGATGACGAAAAATGTTTGCCTTCGCTTCGGCGTATTCTTCCATACCACTGTACGTATTAAGATGGTCAGGATACACATTGGTCATAATAGAGACGGATGGACTCACCTTGTGTGGAGCAAGACCTTCCAATTGCCAGCTCGAAAGTTCCAACACTACTTGCGTGTTTGTCGTAATGTGCGGAAGCAGTGAAAGCGTTTCAACACCAGCAACATTGCCTCCAAGAACGGTTGGCGCACCACTTCTGCGCAGTATTTCGTACAGAAGCATTGTCGTTGTTGTCTTTCCGCGTGTACCAGTAATACCGATAATGCGTCCTGGACAGGCAAGAAAGAAGAGTGCGATTTCCATCTCAATCTGTGCCCCATGCTCTTGTGCAAGAAGTAAATAGGGAGATGTGTGTGGCACACCTGGATTACGAATAACCATTTCAGCCCAAAGAAAGTCTTCCTCACGATGCTGACCCAAAACAAATTCTATTGACAAACCAGCAAGTGCTTGCACACTGGGTGCCAATATTTCGGATGACTTCATATCTGTCACCCGCACTGTTGCCCCCTGCTCGACAGCATAACGAGCAGCCGCCATTCCTGACCCTTGTAACCCCAGCCCCATCACTAAGACACGTTTCCCTCGTAAATCCATAAAGTAACTCTTTCCTAGTGCTAGCACGCCAATAACGTTGTGCAGACATCATAGCAGAATCGCGGAAAGGATACAATTTCAACTACCTATGAAAAGAGGCAATAACGCAAAAAAAAACGTATAATAAGAGCAACCTTTACTTGCAGTATGTCTATCATACTCGATATAATTACGTTCTCTATCAAAGATGTATGTAGTGATTGACAAGAAAAACTTATATATACTTCTTGTTAGGAGTGTATGTGAAGCTACACAAACGATACGCTACCAATGGGCATTAGTAAAGATATATGAAACAAGGGCCAATAGAGCAAATTGAAGCACTTTTCGGATACTTGCCTGTCGGGTTAGTTGTACTTGACAGTGCCGACCTACGTATCCTTTATTTCAACTCGTATTTACACACACAGTTTGAGATGTATTGGGATACACAAGAGGTGATAGGACAACGAGTTGTCGAATTTTTACCGGACAATGTTCGTGAAAATATACTTGCACGTTTGCGTTCTGTTACCATTTCCGAAGATACTATTGAATATGCAGAGCTTCCCTATGAAGGGTTATTGCACACAAGGGGAAGAACATACTGGCATGTGACTGTTAAAAATGCACATGAGCTATTGGGTATGCACGAAGTACTTCTTGTTCTAGTTGAAGATGTTACAGAGAAGGTACGTTCACGCCTTCACTTGAATGCAATTCATACCATCTCTTCTGCTATCGCTAGTAAATATGCTCTTCCACTTGTCCTTGATCGTATACTCTCTTCGGTACACACACTGGTTGGTGCAACACGATGTGCTATCTTTCTCATTGAACACACAATTTCTGGAAATGGGGACCTGCACACAAGTTCTCCTGCACGCAGAGCAACTATTGCAGCGCAGCAAGGAGTTCACGTTTCGTCCCTGGACTGGCGTCCAATTCTGAACGAGCGCCTTCTTCTTAAACATGTCGAGAGAGAACACCATACGATCATCATTCCAGATACAGCGCAAGTATCAAATATTGACCTACCTTTCCTTGACGATGCAGGAGCACCACATCGCCCCGGCTCAGTCCTTTGCATTCCTATTTTCGAGCCATATACCTTAGAAGAAAGTTCAACAGCTCTCTTAGCAACATATACACAAAAAGCGAATAAGAAGACCGTACTTGGTAGTATCGAAGTGTATCATCGTCAAGCGCGAGAGTTTGCACAAGAAGAGGTTGCACTTTTGGAGCAGTTTGCGCAACAAGCAGGGTTAGCAATACAGAATGCACGCCTTTTTCACAGAAGTAGCCAGTTAGCACAAGCGGAACGGCGCAGTGCACATCAACGCAAATATGTGATGCAGGCTATTCCTGATGGTGTCATCATCTTTGATCCGCGCTGGCGTGTTGCGGAGGCCAACCAAGCGATACGAACATTGCTTGGCTGGGATGATAGTATTGTTGGTCAAACCATTCTACAGGCACTTCATTCCAGCAAAGCTACTCTTTACTATGATATTCTTCATCTTCCTAACTTTATAGCAGAGCTTGAACACCGTGCACACACTGGCATAATAGATGAATTTAAGATGATTGGTGCAGATAGTCAACACTATACTATTCGTTGCACCTATACTCCTATCCGCGATGACCTGGGCGACACGTTTGCGTTCGTCGTGATCTATCACGATGTAACAGAGCAAACAGCAGTCCGTGAGCGAATTGAAGCCGAGGTTATTGAACGAACGAAGGAACTAGCGCAGCGTAACGAGGAACTTAAGGCGTTAGAACAAGCGAGAGAAGACTTCTTCACCACCATAGCACACGAATTAAAGACGCCACTTGCCACTATTCGCGCACATTTAAGTGCCCTACTTGCTCATGATGTACAAGAGTCGCAAGAGGAGCGTCACGCCTCTTTACTGACAGCAGACGAGCAGGCAAAACGTCTTGTAAGCATGGTAAATCATGTCCTTGATGCCTCTCGTATTGAAGCAGGAGCACTTCGGCTCGAACTTGAAGCAGTGTTGTTGCCAGAGCTATTTGAAGACCTGGAAGAGCGATTGAAGGCTCTTATAGTCTCCTCAAAAAGGTTTCTACGCATTACCTATCCAGACACCTTGCCAGCGGTACATGCAGACTATGAACATATTATGAGTGTTCTGACAAACTTGCTTAGTAATGCGTTTCGCTATGCACCAGAGGGTGATACTGTTTTACTTAAGGCCGAACTCGTCTTTGATCTTCAAGATATACAGCATATGCACCCTATTGGTGTTCGATTGTACGTCATTGATACAGGACCGGGTATAACACAAGAGCAACAAAAACTGCTTTTCACACGCTTTAGTACCTTTGCCACGCTGAATAAACAGGAAAGTTTTGAACAACCAGACAGAGAGCAACGACAAGCTTCAGGTCGTTGGAACTCTACAACAGGTCTCGGTCTCTATATCAGTCGCGGCGTTGTTGAGGCTCATGCGAGCAAACTGACACTAAAGAGCGAATTTGGGCAAGGAGCCAGCTTTTCATTTGTACTACCAGTGTATAAGAGAGACTACACAATTCAACGTGCATGAGAAAAATTTGTAGATAGGGGAAAAAATGTTGAGCAACGATAAAAAAGTTCGTATTCTTTGTGTTGAGGACGAACCACAAATGCGTGCCTTTTTGTTGGCCCAGCTAAAGGCAAGAGGCTTTCACGTACAAGCCGTGAGTGATGGTGCCCAAGCAATTGATCTCGCCGCGATATTTCAGCCTCAGCTTGTGCTTCTTGATCTTACGCTTCCTTCACTAGATGGATTAACCTTTTTGCGTCGGCTACGCGAGTGGAGCAACACGCCTGTTATTATTTTATCCGCTCACGATACCGAAGCAATAAAGATTAAAGCACTCGATCTAGGAGCTGACGATTATCTGACGAAGCCATTTAGCTTAAACGAATTGCTTGCACGAGTTCGCGTCGCGCTACGTCGTTCTGATACGATGGCACACATCCAAGCGAATGGAACGGGAAGAGATAAGCCACGCTATAGTAGTGGTGGCGAAAATGGCTTGGTTGTTGACTACGCTCATCGTGTTGTGCAATCCGGTGGAAAAAGTGTTCACCTGACACCAACAGAATATGACCTCCTCTGCGAGCTTACACGCAATGCGGGTAAGGTGCTCACACATCGAGAACTCTTACAACGCGTGTGGGGACCAGATTATAGTGGAGAGAATACCTACCTCCGTACTTTTATGCGACACTTACGTCGTAAATTAGAGCCTGATCCAGCGCAGCCACGCTTTTTACGTAATGAGTTAGGAGTAGGATACTTCGTTCCAGCAGCAGATGTGAGTGAAGCAGAGCAATAAAGTCACGTAGAGCATGTAATTTAGACATGTAATCAGTGTTCACACGATTTTCACAAGAAACCCAAAAAAATTACGTCTTTTTCACACATTATTGGGTACTCTTTCTGTAGAGACAGGAAGACTATCTCTAGTCGCATCGGCGACGCTGCCGCAGCGGAAAGAGTTATTCAGTAGATGCGAGGTGCCAAATGCACGTCGGAAACATCGTACCACTTGGCGGCGAGACATTATATTCATCTTTGTTCCTTCCAACACGATTTGTCCCTTTTGCGCCTCTGTATGTTCTCGCGTCACAAACACCCTCGTATTTAGTGCAAGGCTGCATACTACGTACACACTTCTCAAGCGTCTTATACCTGTGTTGTTGATAGCATCCCAATAGTTGTTGCCAAACAAGAAGGAGGCTCACATGGATCGTAAAGAAGACCGAGACATTTTGCGCAAAGGTGGGTTTGCTGAGGGAGAAGTAAAACAGCTAAGTAAGCTTAGAAGGGATCACGCCGAGAGAGAGCGGCGTAATGCAGCCATAGAGCATCGACGACTTGAATTTGTGCGTTGGCTTGTGAATACAGGGAAACTCACAGACCAAATAGCGTAAAGGCGTCAAAGTGTGTATTTCTTGCCGCTATCACAGGAACCTGCACACACATGTAAAAGAGAAGAATAAGAAAGTCATGCTACTCAACGAAGAAAGATGAGCTTCATTGAGTGGCATGACTTTTTTTACCGCTTTTTGTGCAATACATTGTTTATAAAGAGTCCTGATTTCCGTTATACACGACTAAACCCATATCCTCCCACAATTTTTGTGTGGACCGAGGAGGAGTAGGTACACCTAAACGCGCTACTGAGGCAAGAATGTCCTCTACTAGCGTTGATGGAGGTGCAATTTGCTGAAGTTGGCCAAACAGAGCGTCTATTTCGTCATCCTCTATGATATCTTCAGCAAAAAGAATAGCGTGTGCGTGATTCATAATAAACTCCCTCTTATGTAATTCTTATCTATTGTTAATACGAATCACAGAAGAGGGAAGTTTCACTTTTACACAGCTTTCTTAGCAAAAGCTTAGGAAGCCACCGCAGTTTGAGTTTGTGCGATGAGTGCAGCACGCAATAATGGACGAGCGCGCTGAAAGTATGTTTTTGCTGTTGCTTCTGGCATACTTAGTGTTTTTCCAATTTCAGAAAAACTTAGTTGACCGGCATAGCGCAGAAGTACAACTGAACGGAATTTGGGAGGAAGGCTATCGATAGCACATCTCAAAGAACGTTGAAGATCGTTACGCTCGGCGATCTCCTCTGGTAAAGGGCGAGTATCAGGCATAATTGCAAGTGGTGAGAGATCATCATCGTCATTCGCAGACTCTAGTTCTGAAAAGTGAATGGCACGTTTGCGTCGTAGTTCGTCAAGACAGCGGTTACGTGCAACTTGGAAAAGCCACGCCTTCAATGGTTCACCTGTACGTAAAGTCGGCATAGAAATATATAATTGTAGAAACACTTGTTGTGAAACATCACATGCTTGATCGTAATCGCCGAGGCAATGACATATAAAATTAAAGAGTGAAACGTTGTAGCGTTGTACTAAAGCCTCGAATGCCCGTTGATCGCCTGCTAATGTTTGAGTAACTAACATACCATCAGTGATTTCGTGATTCTGCGTTTTTGCTTGTACCTTTGAGCGTTCTTTTGTTTGCATCAGTTCAGCCCTCACTTTCTTTCGTCTTCCATAGAGTAGCCTTTTCTTGGTGAAAATACAAGCGTTTTTTCACCATAAAAGCTCTTCTATAAAGCACTCTAAGCGTAAACTAAACTGTATTAAAGTACTACGTTCTATTTATGAGAAAAGTAAGAATTCAATCACTTATCAAATTCTTATGTAGTTCTTATGCGTATTTAAGTAAAGTGAGTCGAAGGAAAAGCGTGGAGGAAGTATTACTTAATGGTCGTCTGTAATTGATACGTAACACATCACAAATTCGTTACATTTTATCAAGTTAGCAATGGTATCACGTAAACTTTAAGAAGGTTTTTGGATGATCTCACATTACATAATGAACAGTATAATACTGGGAGAAGCTCGTTCGGCCTACTTCGCGGTTAGCCACGGTGGACGCCTGGTATAACCGACCGTTCTCGCTTCTCGTACTATACTACGTCATTGCGCATCAATTGGATTTTGGAAAAACGCAGTAGCAGCATTTTTGAGTTTATTCGTTATAAGCCCGACATGTTTGGTGAGGTCAAGATGCGGCTGAGAAATTGGCTCACGACCCGTTTGTCTACGCGACTGCCAATACGCGCGAGGAAGACGTTCGCTGGCTCCATGCTAATATTCGGCTCGGTCGTAGGATATTCGGTAAAACCCTGCGCGCTAAAGAGGCGCGTGATGAGTTCTCGATACCGATAGACGGAGATGTGCAATCCCTCAGCATCCCAATGCCAGTAAAGACCCATCGCGAAAAAGATCATGTCTTCTAACGCATCTAGTTCAAGGGCGAAACTCAGCAAATTGCGAGCGATACCCAGACCACGCCAATTGGAACTCACCTGTACAGCAACCTCGTACACATTCTCGATACCTTCCCACCAATCATCGGCAGGAGCGATTGTCACTTCTCCAATGATGTCGCCAGCAGGAGTGTGAGCAAGCGCAAGAGCGCAGTCTGGACTTTTCGCAATGTTCAAGAGCAGTTGATGCTCACGTTCTGGAATACGTGCAAACGCATGAAGCCCACTATCCGGTTTGAGCCGCTCGACTAACGACGGAGGACAAAAATCACGTAAGAGGACAGCACCTTTTGTCGTCTCTAATGCTTTGCTCCGTGAAGGTGTACTTACCCGGTTCATATGAAGCAGATCGAAGAGTCCTGATAGTGGAGAGCGCTGACGTTGTGAAGGAAACGCATGCCGCACAGGATAGGGGACGAGCAAGTGACGCGCAAGCGCGACAGTATGACTATTGGTATTACTGATAGACCAGCGACGTGGCTGAGCGGGAAAGTCTTCCGTCTTATCTTTAAACAGCGTTGGGAAACGCGTTGACTCGTGCGTCTTGCCCATGACTTCTTGCGCAACCTCTTCCTGCTCTTGAGCAGCCAACCACTTGGGTTGCCAACGTGCGATCCATGCTTCCGGCAGTTGTTCGGGCAGCGTTTGTTCGGACATTTCCGCCCATAGCGTACTCCATGCGCGAGGCACAACACGATAAAGGTCATAGCCACCACCGCCAACGGCAACCCAGCGTCCCTCACAATAGGTATGCGCCAATTGATGTGCTGTTTTTATCTGGCGCGTGATACCACGCATTGTTAAGTGAAGATGTGTGAGTGGGTCCCATGCATGTGTATCACATCCATGCTGACTGATGATCACATCTGGCGCGAACGAGGTAATAAGCGGCGAAAGCAAAGAATCCATCGCCTCTATATATGAGTCATCTTCAGTGAACGGCTCCAACGGAATATTTACGGAGTAGCCGCGTCCAACACCGTTACCCATTTCTAGCACATCACCTGTGCCGGGAAACAAATAGCGGCCCGTTTCATGAAAAGAAATCGTCATCACGCGTGGATCATCATAGAACGAACGTTGCACACCATCACCATGGTGAGCGTCAAAGTCGATGTACAAGACTTTTGCTTCGCTTGCCTGGAGCACATGCGCAATAGCAACCGAGGTATCATTGTAAACACAAAAACCCGAAGCACGCTCGGCCCATGCATGGTGCAAGCCACCAGAAGGATGAAAAACGTGTAGAGGTCGCTCCTCTTCGCGAGCAAAGGTACCGCCCTCTGGCAGTCCCATCACAGCACTTAATGCGACCAGAGTGCCACCCGCGATGTTTGCGGTAACATCATGCATACCAGCAAGTACAGGTGTGTCCCCATCTCCAAAGCCATATTTGAGAGCTAATCGCGCTCGTTCTTCACGCTCCTCTTTACTCACATAAGAATTTTCTGGCAAACTAAGCGTTTGTACCGCCTGTACATAATCCTCGGTGTGAACAAGGTGCAGTTCTGCTAGCGTTGCGGTGCGAAGAGGTAGGCGCATTTGCTCGTTTTCATAATGCCATATGTTTGTCTCTTCTAACAGGTCAATGAGTGCTTCGATACGACTTGGTTGTAGTGGATGATCTGGACCAAAATTGTACTGTAGCTCTGTCGGCTCAAATATAAGACGCGCTCTCGCGGATGCCGTATTTTTTTCAGTATTATTCATGAGCTTCTCCATCAGCAGGTGAGTTCACAAGAGAATATTCAATTCCCGCCTCTTGTAAGCGAACAAGCAGTGCAGTTGGATTAATTGTGCCTATACGCAAGTTCGCTACAAACGGCACAGTACTCGTTAGAGGCGCAGCAATGATACTACGCACCTGCACATGCAATTCCGACGCGATGCGTAATGTTTCCGCAAGAGGTGAGCTATTTCCTAGCGGAAGCATAATATCGAGTTGCATTCCTGGTTCAAAAGCTCCCATCGAGCGAGCAAGTGCAAGTAGAAAGTCGCTTCGTGTTAGCAAGCCTACAAGAAGCGTTTGTGTCTCCTGGTCTACTTTTCGATATTCGACAACGGGCAAATAGTTTAAGCCACGATCCACAAGAATTTGCGCTGCTGCTGCTACGGATGTTATCGGTGATACACGAATGATTGCACGATGCATGACCTCGACCACGCGCCGCTCTTGCCAGAGACGGCCTGATACATCATTAGCTGTATCTTGTCGTGCTAATGCGACCACAAGATCAATATCTTGTGATGTCAGCATCCCTTCTAGTACAAGTAGTGTTTCGTGTGACTGATACTCTTTATGCTGTGACGAGGCAATGCTGACCGTTCGCACTACAGGAAGTTGATGCTTCTGATGCTGACGTAACAAGTTTGTTGCATGGCTGAGTGTATCGTCAGGCGCAACCGTTGTTAGTTTCGTTGTCATAATATCGCGTACAATCATCCGTCACCACGTCTTTCACATAGGGAAGTGTATCATCAAAGAGAACTTTTTCTTTTTATCATAGCACAGTCAATTGGTGATCTATACGTTGTGATACAGAGGTTGTCTTTCACTCTATTTCTTATACCAAACACATTATTTCCTCTGCAAGGGTCCGCAATGCTGTCTTCAGTTCAGCAGGGTGAAGGATGACAAAAGAACACCCAAGGCTCACTAAACCGTTTCAACGGGAATTCCGATATCTTGAAGCGTCATAATATAGTGGCGAACAGTGCGCACATCGACTTCCAAGCGTTCAGCTAATGCGGGACCGCTTATCAGTGGTCTCGCTTGAAGCAATTCGAGAACTGTCAATACACGACTGGTTGGATGATACACAAAATGGTTCTTTCTTGAACAAAGAGAAAAAGCAGGAACGATTCTTTCCGCCTTTATGAGTATACTAGACCAAGAGGACATTGTGAAGTCGTGAATGTTCTAAGTTCATTCTCTATGTAGTTATGAAAGGAAATGAAAATGTTTCAAGGTTTACGAACTGTGATTTATGGTGTTGATAACCTCGAAAAGGCAAAAGCATGGTACAGTAATGTTCTTGGCATTCAGCCTTACTTCGATCAGCCATTTTATGTAGGCTTTACCGTTGGCGGTTTTGAGCTTGGTTTAGACCCAAATGCTCCACGAGGCACCTCTGGGCCTGTCGCCTATTGGGGAGTTGATGATGCCGATGAAGCTCTCAAGCGGCTCCTCGAAGCGGGAGCGCAAGAGCATACTCCAGTGCAAGATGTTGGAGATGGTATTCGTACTGGTGTCGTCCTTGATCCGTTTGGCAATACATTAGCCTTTATCAAAAATCCGCACTTTTCCCTCCCTCATTAACGAAGAAGACGAGAGGAATACTCTATAAGGTCGTGAGTACGCTAGCGACCTATAATGAATATTTGTACCAGGTAGTAGAGGGAGGCAAGCACAAGAAAGATACTGTAGACACCTGCGATAATGCGAGAGATGAGGAATGTGTCTGTCGTACTACGGGGGCGTAAACTCCGGTTGACAAGACGTATTGCCACAAAGAGAATGCCAAGCAATAAAAGAACGGCGACTATACGCATAGCTATGGCACCGCTGAAAAGCAAAAGAGGAATAATAATACCACCAAAGGCGAGCAACGCACCCACTATATCAAGAGCAGCTATGCCCATAAAAAAGCCTTCGTCATATTGCCTATGAAGAAGCATTGGTGTAACGCGCAGGAGTATATAAACTCCTGCTGCGTATCCAATAAGACTAACGATTACCCAAAGGACATATTGCATAAATTTTTATCTATCCCCATGTAAAATCATGAGCATTCGCCAAAAGCATTTGCCCGTGTGTATCTCCTGGTGAAAATACATAGACATCAGGAGTTGTTGTTGTATCCATTACATCAGTACTCTGCAACACAAACGCCGCACTATCAGTACGCCACGTTACTTGACCTGCCAAATTCGGCGCGTATTGCTGCACAGATGTTGGGTCCGCAAGCGAGGTCGTATATGGGCCACGTTGAGTGGACATAGAATTCGTCGTCGCAACCACCGTTTGACTATCTGGACCCCACGCTAATGCAACGTCCTGGCTCAAGACATTGGCTGGTATCTGAGCAAAAAGTCCTGTTGTCGAGTTATCATTCAAGTTCAAAGCTTGAACGGTTCCAACGGATTGTACAGAACTGGTAGCGGTTATCATCTGTGCTACAAGTTGCTGACCGTCAGGCCCGACATCCCACCCTGGTTTTACAAAAGAGCCAGCCTGCGGTGCTGCACACCACGGCTCACTACCCGTTTGCAAAAGTTGCTTGCTTTGCATCTCAGGATGTGTTACTGAGTGACTGTAAAGTATAAGCTGACTTTGCTGTTCAAAAGGATGTACGACGACCTGATAAAAAAGTTGTCCGCTACTGTAACGTAAGGACAGCAATAACGGCATATCCTTTTGAGGATCGAAGAGCGTTGCAGCATGCAGGGCACTCACCGGTAACACAAGTGATAGCGTTTGTGCATGAACATCATAGCGATACAATCCTGTACCCGTCTTGCCTGGACCACTATTATACCACGCCAATAGGTGCGTTGAGTCCTCCCAAAATGCATATTGCCAGGAATCCATGCGAGGCACACCACTGGCTTGTACATTGCTCACTACAGGCGGAAGCGTTATCTGTGTAAATTGCTGCGTTTTCGTATTCAGGACATAAAGCGCACCGTTAGCACTATAATCGGGTGCAGGACATCCTCCACCACCTATTCCAGTAGGTGCGGCAACAGTGATGCTCGCAATATATGCATCATCAGAGGACCAAAGCGGCTGATGCCAGAACACGAGCGGATACTTACTATAATCGAAATGCGTTACTTGAACGGGTTGAGTGCCATGCATAGCAACCCATAATTGGTCTTTGCGCACAAAGGCGTAGGAAGAGCCAAGCGTGCTCGCAGGTGCGGATGATACGTTTTGCGTAGACGATGTAGAAGTAGGAAGAACGGCGGGTGTGCCACTACCATGATCGGGCGTTCCACTCGGTATTGTCCCCACACCTGATTGACCGCAAGCCGATAGCAAACATAAAAACGCGAGCAAGAATGGAAATACAGCCATTCCTACAAATTTTTTAGACACGAGTAACTCCTCTCAACTACATACATCCTCAACATCTTGTACATGTGTATATACAGCACAAAGGGCAAACATAGGTGTTAAGGACAGATTACTTTATATTTGTTATCATGTATCAACGCATTTCATTCAATCAGCAGTATACTCATAGGTAATTCGGTTATGCAAAAAACTGTTTGACGCTAGCCCTATTTTCCTCTATGATGAGGTCTGAACTAACATTCATATTCGTACTCATGATAGAAGTAAGGCATAGTATGTATGGCTGAACTTATGTGGAAGGGTAAGACATCCCCTTTCGATAGCTCTCAATATCTCATTTCCTCCAATACAGCCAGCGTGCAAACAAGAGCACACTACCCTGCTACAACTCAGCAGGAGTATTCCTCACCTATAACAGAAGGTTGGCATAATCGGCTTATTCTCGGAGACAAAACAAATGTTCTTTCCGCCCTCGTTAGCGATTTTTCTACGAAAGTAGACCTTATCTACATTGATCCACCATTTATGACAGGACGAACATTCTCAAATGGTTCTCAAGTAGCCTATCAAGACATTTGGGGAAACAACATAGATAGCTATCTTCAATGGCTATACGAATCCCTAATACTACTGTATACATTATTAGCTGAGCATGGCAGCTTGTATGTTCACCTGGATTGGCGCACAACACACTACGCTAAACTGCTTCTGGACGAGATTTTTCAGGAGTCGCTACGGCATGGGGGTGGATTTAGGAATGAGATTATCTGGCACTATCAATCTGGTGGACGCCCCCAAAAAGGGTATGCACGAAAGCATGATACAATCTTGCTCTATACAAAATCAGCACTCGCATGTTTTCATAGCGAGAGGATAGGTGAAAAGCGTGGTTCACAGAAACGCAATAATATGCGAAAAGAGGTAGACGCCGATGGACGTATCTCATGGACGATACGCTCTGCCGGACGCCTCTATACCTATTCGGAGGATTCGTTGATGACGCCAAGCGACGTATGGAGTGACATTCATCATCTGCACCAGCGTGACCCTGAAAGAACAGGATATGCAACGCAAAAACCCGAAGCTTTGTTGGAACGCATTATAGCAGCCTCTTCCGAAGAACACGATTTGGTTCTTGATTGCTTTTGTGGTAGTGGAGTGACACCAACTGTAGCGGAAAAGCTGAAACGGCGCTGGATTGCTTGCGACAAGAGTGAAGTGTCATTAAACACTACTTGTACACGCCTTCTTACAAGAGAGCGAAATTTACCTTTTGTAGTTCAGCAAATTGTGGAATAGCTCACAGACAAAAAGCAATGCACAGGGTATACTTCTCAGAAAGAAATAGAGTCTGCTGTTTCACTATGCTGTATAATGTATCATATATATTCTCTCTGACCCAGTAGAAAGCACATTTTAACTCATATGAATACTCGCTCTATGACAATTAAACAAAAACAATCTCAGAAGTACAACTCGCGTCGCACAGCTACAGTGACAATGAGTCTATTTGTCTTATGCCTCCTGATGCTCAGCGCATGTAGCTTTCCAGGCAGTGGTAATGCTGCGGCAAGTAAACCTGCTACGCCTACGGTTGTCCCCACTCCGACGCTTGATGCCACGCTTAGTAAACAAGGAAATACACAGCTACAAACATTTCAACAGTGGATCGCACAAATGAAACAGTATGGTGGCGATACAACTTTGTACCAGCAACAGTACGATACTGATCAACAAGCACTGCAAAAAGCGAAAACAGATACAGCGTATAAAACAGCTTTGACGACGCTTAAAAGTCATGTTGCCGCCATTCAGTTGCCGACCTTGAAAACTGAAAGTGTGCATCTTCAGCAACAGCTAAAACAGGAGGTTGCGGCTTGGGGCAAGCAGCATGTCTATCATAATGTATATGACAACAAGAACTATCCACTTGGCTATGAATATGGACCTGATGGTATGGGTGGTTGGGTACAGGATGAGTTAAGTTCTGCCACAACGCTTGCTGACTATCAACAGGCAGTTGATGATATCAACATGTATCTGACGAATTTTCAAGCGTTTATGACAAACAGTAGTGATAAGACACCATATACTCAAATTCATCAGACTGATACACAACTTATACAGCACTATGGGAAAACGGGAAAGCGTGTTGTCGTTATTTCGCTGAAAGAGCAGGCGATGCGCGTGTACGATAATGGAAAACTCGTTAAATCCTTTCTGGTGACGACTGGGCGTCCAGCTAAACCTAGTCTACCTGGAGTATGGTGGGTTGAGGGTAAGCTTTCACCAACGGTCTTCAAGTCTGGTGTACCGCCAAGTTCGCCGGACTACTATCCACCTACACCCATCAACTTTGCCATGCAGTATCATAGTCAGGGATACTTTTTGCATGATAGCTGGTGGCGTGTCAACTATGGTCCTGGCACAAATTATCCTCATGCCGACGATAGTGGTGATCCATTCTCGGCTCAAGGCTCACATGGATGCGTGAACCTATCAAAAGCCGATGCAGGGTGGCTGTACAGCTTCGTCAAGGTATATACGCCGATTATAATGTATTGATAAGCTGCAGGGACCGGTGTATCACGTCCTCTTGACAATCAGGTGTCAACAAAGACGTGATACATCGGTCCCTACAATCGACGTATCCGCGTTAATTTGTCAAAATGCATCATCAATCCATACATTATTTCGAGCCGAAGCGTTGCATATGGGCACGTTCTTGTTCGAGCGCATTGGGAGGGAAAGGCTTTTCGCCTCCGATAACGCGAGCATCGAGCGTAAGTTGGGCTGCCTCTTCCATGATGATGATGAGTTGCGCGGTTGCCACCGCATCTTGACTGAATGCCAGCAGGCCATGATTTGCGAGCAGAACGGCGGGAACAGTTGGATGCTGGCGTAGTTGCTCAGTGATATAGGAGACAGCCTCATGTGAGCCACGCGGTGCCCACGCTGCAATTGGCACCTCCTCGGTAATGCCAAAACGTAGAAATGCCTCGTACACACATGGAAGTGGGAGATGAGCCAGGGCAAAACTGGTCGCACGTGGCGAATGTGTATGAATTACTGCATTGACCTCTGGTCGCTCTCGATAAACACACGAATGCATACCCACAATTTCACGTGTCGCTGCATCGAGAGTTCCTTCAATAACCTCGCCATCAAAGGTAACAACCACCAATTGCGCAACCGTGAGATGAGCAATATGGCTCACAGATGTCAGCAGCATCCGCCCCACTTCAGGCAAGCGGACACTCATATTTCCGTGTCCACTATGTGACAATACATCAGCTTGCACAAGGTTTTGCGCGGCCTGCACAATCTGTTCTCTCTGTGTTCGATAGCTTATGTCCGTCACGTTCTTTCTCCTCGTTTCAATTCAGTTGTTATTGTACGCCTAGCAGGTTCGCAGTAGCTAACGCCATCACTTTGATAGAAGCCAGCAAATCGGGAATAGCGAGCGATTCGTCAGCAATGTGTGTTTGTGTGATTTCGCCCGGACCGTAGACGATACACTGCTCGATACCAGCGTCCTGTACGACAAAACGCTGGTCGTCCGTGCCCGGACTGCACACATAACTCGGCGCATAGCCCAAGACATCTTGTACGGCAGTCGTGAATGCTTGTACAAGCGGTGTATTGGCTCGTACCCATGTTGGTGATGCCGTATAGCGTTCTACATATTCGTAGCGGAAATCGGGAGTAGTACGTTTATGCTGCTCTAGTAGCTCTACTAACTCCTGACGTGCATCCTCTATAGATTCATCCACAACCAAACGGCGGTCAAACGCAACGGTACATGAATCCGGCAAACTATTGATATTCGTACCACCATGTGTTACGTTAAAAGAAAGGCTGGCTGCACTCGCGCTAGCTGGGACGACAGGAACGCTATTGATGCGCTGTTGTAAACGTGGCGTGAGTTGGCGGGTAGCCGAGTCAATAAAACGTGCCATGTACTCAATAGCATTCACACCACGCTCTGGTGTACTGCTATGTGATTGACGACCAAGTGTAGTAATCTCACCCCAGATCGCGCCACGATGCCCCAGACAGATATTGTCAACGTTCAACGGTTCTGTAATCACCACGTAATCTGTGCGTCCAGGCGCGATATAACCTCGCTCGACCAGTACCCCCATACCAGCGTTCCTATTGCCTGTACTCTCTTCATCAACAACACCACTTTGCTCGACACTGCCTAGCAGGTGCAAGCCCGCGCGCCGTATAGCTTCAACTGCATAAATTTGTGCTGCGATACCACTCTTCATATCAGAGGCACCGCGCCCATAGATACGTCCGTCACGCACCTCACCACTAAACGGGCTGCCTGTCCAGCCAAGACCAGGGGGGACGACATCTAAATGTCCATTAAAATGCAGTACTGGTGCTATCTGCAATCCATGAAGACGTCCAAGTACGTTTGTGCGTTCTAGCCCCTCGCCATAGGGTGCAAGTTCGGCTACCTCTGTTTGTGTTAGCTCTATATACTCCACATCATAACCAAACGTCTGCAAACGCTCGCCGATAAAACGCGCACATTCAGGATAGGCATAACCAGGAGGATTGACGGTCGGAATAGCGATCAAGCCTTGCAAGAATTCAACTGCCTCCTCTATAAGCGTGTCAGCAGCCCGTAGGATAGCCACTTTCTGTTGCTCATTCAGGTCTTCATGCATATATTATAAGGCTCCTTTTATGGAATGTGGCTTCCCTTTGTGTTTCACATAATCATCTAGTTTCGTAATTTGTGAAACCGCACAGCATAGTTTCTACAACACAACGAAGATATTGATGGCAAGCATTACAATACAAATTCCGATTGTGGCAGCCAACACCTGTGCATCAAAGCGTTCAAAAGTAAGTACATGTAGTGTGCTACGCTTCCAACCTGGGCGACTACCAAAGCAGCGTGCATCCATTGCCACGCTCAACACTTGTGCCCGCTTGAAGCCGCTTACAAACAAAGGCACAAAGAGCGGAGCGAGTTTGAGCGTGCGCTGAATTACATTCCCCTCGTCGAAACGCACACCACGCGCTGTTTGTGCTTTCACCAAACGTTCTATTTCAGCGATGAAAATTGGTACAAACTTGAAGGCAATCACCAGCACCATGATAAATGCATTGACAGGTATTTTGATGCGTTGTAGTGGAGACAGCAATGCCTGCAGGCCGCTTGTCAGGTCCACGAGTGATGTAGTGAACGTTAGCATCGAGGTAATATAATAGAGAAAAAATAAGCGTACCGTTCCCAGTAGCGCACTAATAATGCCGCTCCATGACACCGAAAAAATACCCCACTGCCAGAGTAGCGGCGTATGAACAGGAGGTGTATAAAAGAGTACTGTCACGAAAAAAAAGAAAATAATGAATGGAATGAACGGTCTGAAGCCACGCATTACATACGAGACAGGCAAGCGCGACACCCGTTGCACGAGCACACAAAACAGCAGGAAGGCCGCGAACGCAACAAAACTGCTAACAATCGAAACAAAGACAATCAACAGTACCGCACAAAACAACTTTGTGCGTGGGTCCATGCGCGTCAACGACGAACTGTTATTGATGTATTGACCAAAGGTCATATCACGTGTAAGTTCAATCATACGGTCTCAGTATTCTTTTCTTGTAGAAGTCTATGCTTCAGTTCGTCTTCAAGTTCCGCCAAATTAAGTACGTCTGTACGGAGTGTAGGCAACGCGTCCTGTAGCGTTAAGGCAACGCGCGCCGCCTCCGGTAGCGTGATGTCTAACGCCTGTAGTTTGTCTGCATATGTGAGTATTTCGCGTGGTCCTCCGCTCATAACGAGTTGTCCCTGATCGAGTATATGAATAATATCCGCAATCTCGATAATATCCTCCAAACTGCTAGAGGCATACACGATTGTTAGTTCATCTTGTTGCTTGAGTTCCGCAATCAGGTGCAACAATTCGCTCCGTCCACGCGGGTCTAATCCTGCCATTGGCTCGTCGAAGATAATTCCCAGTGGCTGCAACGCCAGCACACCCGCGATGGCAACACGGCGTTTTTGTCCACCGCTAAGTGCGTAGGTGTAGCGCGAACGAAAGTCCTCATAGGGCAGTCCCACAGCTTCAAGCGACTCTTGCACAAGACGCCGCGACTCTGAAAGCGGAGTATGTTTGCGACGTAGCCCAAACGAGACATCCTTACCAACCGTCTCCTCAAATATCTGTGACTCTGGTGATTGAAAGACGATACCAACTTGCGAACGAATGCGCGCAATCTCAAACGCACTATTGGCTGTATCGTCACCCTCAAACAATACCTTGCCAGTCGTTGGTTTGATAAGACAGGCTAATACGTCTACAACCGTCGATTTGCCAGCATTCGTTGCTCCAACCAGTGCCGTTGTACGTCCCTTTGGAACAATAAGCGACAGATTGTGCAATACCTCTTGTGCAAGCGGTGTATTTCGCAAATAGGTATAAGACACATTCTGTAGTTCAAAGGTAGGCAGTTGGACAGAGGGCAACAGGGAGACCGCAAGGGTCTCCCCTACATGTTCATGAAACCCTACGTGTAGGGGAGACTCTTGCGGTCTCCCTGCATTTTGACCTGTTTCACCTTCGTCCTTCCCTACGTGTAGGGAAGACCCTGCTTTTACTCTATCGCGCAAATGTTCAGCAGAGAGCACTACCTCTTGTAACGTGTCCCAACCTTGTGTATGCAATTGTTGACCCAGGCGCGTCACCATCGGCACCGCCAATCCAATCGCTTGTAATTCCTCCGCGCGTGCAAAAATTGCTGCTGGTACGTCGTCCATCACCACACGTCCTGCGTCCATCACGATTACGCGGTCAAAGCTGACAACCTCATACATATAATGCGTGATGTGAATTACGGTGATATCACGTTCGCGTGCTAGACGCTGTACCGTTTCCAGCAAATGACGCGCCGTTTGCCCTGAAATCATCGTTGTTGGTTCGTCCAGAATGAGATAATGTGGACGCATCGCTAGTACACCAGCAACGGCAACGCGCTGCTTTTGCCCCACGGACAATTCGCTAATCGCCATCTGCGCATATGCTTCAAGACCAAGCAATGCAATTGCCTCGTCCACGCGCTCCTGAATTTCAAAGCGTGGCAAGCCAATATTCTCTGGTCCAAAAGCAATATCGTCAAGCACGGTGCTAGCAACAAGTTGATCGTCTGGATTTTGAAACACCACACCTACACGCTGCCGAATAGTCCACAGGTCTTCACCATGTGTGGTTGTATCCAGACCGTCAATCAGAATAGAACCATCGGTAGGCTGAAGAATGGCGGCGAGCAACCTCGCAAGCGTACTCTTCCCCGAACCGTTATGCCCGATGACCGCGATTGTCTCACCTTCCTGGAATTGCAAAGAGACATTCAGAAGCGCAGGAGGAGCATCCTGTTCCCCCTGCGCGCTATAGTTAAACGTAACGTCGCGTACTTCGAGCATGGCTAGTACGGGAGTTCGCTACGTGGTTTCGTGTCGGGTGCGCGAACCACGCGAGCTTCGATGATGTAAAAGACACGTGCCAGAATTACAATCAAAATAGCAGCAATCACTGCCTCAAAGATAGACTGTACAAGCACAAGCGGAATAATTACCTTTGCTGGAAAGTAGCCTCGTATAATCAATGCGGCAACGACAAGAATGGTATTTGTCGCCGATCCAACAAAACCAGCAGCAGCAGCAGCAAGATCACGATTTGTCCTACGTAGGGCCGCGAAGGTTGCCCACGCAGTCAACCCAATAAAGAGTCGTGGAATAATGGCGACGGCTGGGTCCTTAAAGAATGGTACTGTGGCACGGAAGAAACTCAGGATACCGAAGATCAAACCACAGATAATGCCCACAACGGGACCTGCAATAATACCACCAAGAATTGTCGGGATGTGTTCAGTCGTCGCGCTCCCTATAGCATTTGGTAGAGGAATAAAACCAATTCCTGGTACGATGCCTAAAATAATAGTGATCGCGGCAAGCACACCTGCGATGGCGATGCGCTCAGTGGTAAGGGTCCAAGGTCCAGCCGTGGATGATGAACGGGCAATAGGTTTGCTCAAAGCAAAACCTCCTTTGTGACTGACGAAACGGGCCATGTTCGTTGAGGAGAACAGAAACAACATATACAGATTCGTCTAGCAGCGAACGTCCGCTACAATGTACCTAGAGTATACGGACGCGATTATGTGCTGTCAAGGGAACATCCCAAATCATAAAATTACATTATCGAAATGATAATAATTAAGAATATATCAGAGACGTTTTAGCTATAAAAAGGTTGACAGCACTCTTGCCAAGATTTTATACTCTGATTACCTGTTGTCGCCGTCAATACATTAGCAAGAGGAGATGGCACCCATGACAGACAATGTTGAAGATGCTGCAAAGCGAGAAGAGCAAGCACTACAAGATGTATCTGCAAACGCATCACCTGGACCTGGAATACTATAACGATCTGTTTATTCCTGGTGCCTATCTGCAAACACACGCTGACCATCTTGCACGTTGGCATGGTATTGAAGAGTAACAGCGGGGCATAACCAATTATCGTAGGGACTCCGTTTACGGACGGGGGGTTAGCACCGCGCTAAACCCTTGCCACATACCGAGAAACATACTATGTGACATGTGCTGGAAATTGGCGGGTGAAGAGTCTGCAATATACACATTCTGGTCGTCACCACCACGCACCACAAAGATATGGCCACCGGGATAATAATAGCTGTCGCGTACACCGACAATGACTGGCGTACCTTTATTACCAAGTGCGATGATATCCTGAAGAGTTCGTGTATGGTTTGCGCTTGTGTCAAAGCCATAATACGAGGCGGTCATAGCGATGCCTTCTTCGCGTAACAAACCAAGATTTACGTCCCACACACCTAAGTTTTGTTCCTCTTGCAAGACATCTGCAGCAATAAGATGTCGTCCATACGAGTTCATTACCATTGTCATAGCGATGCCAGAGCAAGATGAATAGGACCATGTTTGCCATTGGTAGTCTGAACGATATTGTGAACGTACAGATGAGTCTATACGTACAAGTCGCATACTTGCTCCTCCGGGTAGGACAGGAATTGGCGTAGCATGAGTAGTTGTTTGTCCATCGCTTGCTTGCGATGCACTTAAAAAGGTAGTGCTAATACCGCTGCTCAATGTACGCAGTCCACCTTCAGTGAGGCCGTCTTGTAAGAAAAGCGCAAGGAACACCATCATGAAAAAGCCGAGCGAGACAAGTGTGCGACGACGTGTATACCAGGAAGCCGGGAGTGAAATAGGAGGAATATATGCAGACTTTCCTATCTGAGTAAGAGGATACGTCATAGCAGAAGTCCGTTGCAAAAACATTTTCTTGTGCCGAAGATGTTCGCGCCATCCACCAATAGCGAAGCCTGTCACGATGGCGACCATAAGCACAAGCAATAGGGCCGTAACGACGGCGGACAACATACGCTACCCTCACATACAAATTTTTCTCTATCAGTATCTTACTGATTACTATAACGTATGCAGTTGAGAAGTTGCCTTATTTACAGGGGAAGTAACCCAATAGGGCTACACATCTAGTCAAGAGTAAGGGGAAGCAAGATGAGGTGTTACCTTCTATTTAACTACTTGCTGTTTTAGGGAATTTGTTAAACCTCCCTCATATCGTAAATTTCTATTGCTGTTCCTAGCTGTCTTTTATAGATGAGGACTCGGTTCATGAAGTAATCGAGCGACAACACAAGATATTCTACGGAGTCTTGTGTATTCATCGGACGCACGTTTAATGAACCATGTTTATAGATATGGAAGACGAGCAGTTCACCAGAGTCAATGATGCCTAATTTACGAAAAAGTTATCTACAATGTACAAAAAGAGGTGAAAGTATGTTCTACATAGGATGTCCAGCATGGGGCTATAAAGAGTGGGTGGGACATGATAATTTCTTTCCGCCAAAGACACCTGCAAGCGATTTCTTACGTCTCTACAGTAGGAAACTTTCAACCGTCGAAGGCAACACCACATTTTATGCGGTCCCATCGGCGGATACCGTTGCACGCTGGCAACAGGAGACACCTGAGGCATTTCGTTTTTGTCCCAAGATTCCGCGGAGCATCAGCCATGAGCCTCGTATAGATACACGAAAAGACGACACGCTTGCATTTGTAGAGCGAATGCAACACCTTGGTACACGCTTAGGGCCAATATTTCTGCAACTTCCGCCAGCGTTTTCACCCGGTCAACTACCTACCTTAGAGACATTTCTGGCCTTTTGGCCCCAAAATACACGACTTGCAGTTGAAGTACGCCATCCGAACTTCTACACGGAGAAGGATGCCGAAATGTTGAACAGCGTGCTTCGCCAGTATAACGTGGCAAGAGTACTCATGGATACGCGTCCAATCCGTACAGGAACAGAGCAAGAGCAATATATGCTCCAGGCACGTGAGCGTAAGCCAAACCTACCACTACAAATTGTCACAACGACAGACTTTGCCTTTGTGCGCTATATTGGACATCCAAAGATGGAAGTAAACGCGTCATTTCTTGACCAATGGGTACAGCAGTGTAAGCAGTGGCTTACACATGGCTTAACACTCTACGTCTTTTGCCATTGCCCTTTTGAAGAACACTCGCCGAACATTTGTCTGGAACTATACAACCGCCTTACGAAGGTGATTTCTCTTCCCGCACTACCCTGGCAGGAAGAGAAATCTGATAAAGAGGAACTTGAGCAAGGCCATTTGTTTTGAGCATCAAACCATATGCTTTACTCTGAGCAAGCTAATCTTCTGTCTTGTATTGACCAGACCAACATACTTGATCTGCTGTCCATCAATTTAAGGTCTAGCACACTAAGCCTTTCATGGACTTCTGCGATAAAGTAAAAAAACTCTCTATTATCAGCATGGCAGAAGCTACTAGAAAGTTTCTGTAACTTACAATATCTACGGACCTACCGAAAACAAGAAAGGTCTCCGCTCTACTCTTGCGAATAGATAGCGAAGACCTTTCTCAGGACCAGAGAAGGAAGGAGAAGGGTATCTGCGTCTCTACTTCCTTGCTGAAGATAATCTATTGTAATAGCGCGTGAGTTGTAAAAGGTTGTGGTACCCACTCCAAGGTTTTAGAGTCGTAGAAGTTGCGACGATCTGAAGTGGAATCGTATATCTGCTGCTTCTACGCCATCCCCCCCTTCAACCTGGTACCACAATAGAATACGTCATGCCAGATAAAGTGGATTACTGTTTTTCCAATATACGTAAAAGATTGTTTCTCTTGACTTTTGGATACTCCGATGGCTATACTCAGGGCGGGTACAGTACTTTCTTTGAAAGAATAGACACGTCCTTAGAAACGGATTGATGAAGGAGGACCCCTATGGACCCTGCCCCTAGTAGTGACAGGCGCCAACATCTTTCCGTGGCACATATGCTTGTGACTTGATAGCTCTACTGTGTCTTGCTATCACCTCGCCTCTCGCTTCTGCTACGGAATATACAACATTACCGTGCGAGATGTGCGAGGAATTTTTCTGACCATTCTGGAATAACCAGAAATGCAGTTTTTATTCCTCTCGTGCCTCTCCTATCACATCTACCTATGTGTACTCTATGTGATGGCTATATAAAGCCTCGCTGTAGCTTGTACACGTCTATCACATGTGTGAAACACTCAAGAACAGGAGACGCTATGAGTCTATTCATATTTAGCCAGATGATAGGAAAACCAATTTTTGACCCCAATCAGGAAAAAGTGGCTGTCCTGAAAGACATCGTGGTCTATATCAATCCAGATGAAGGCAAGAGCGAAGAAACGTATCCCTCGCTTGCTGGTGTGCTAGCTCACACAGCAAAACGCGATATCTGGCTTCCTGCTAGTCAAATAGCCGCGTTTGAAGAGCACGGCATCACCTTATCCTCGACCAAGATCGACCTGGAACACTTTCTGCGCCGTGATGGAGAGATATTGCTAGGGAAAGATGTACTCGATAAGCAGCTCGTCGATGTTGAAGGACGACGCGTTGTTCGGGTCAATGATTTAGCATTAGGACAAGTACCAGGGGAGTCACTTCTGCGCTTGCTCGCTGTTGACGTGTCATTTCGCGCGCTTTCACGCCGCATTCTTATGTCTATAAGTGGAGCACGTCCACAGCGAAGCGAACGGCTACTTGATTGGGCAAACGTTCAATACTTTGCCAGTAATGCACCCGCTGTTCAGCTTGAAGTATCACATTCACGGCTGGGCAAACTCCATCCAGCAGACCTCGCACGTATTCTGGATGAACTCTCTTATCAGCAGCGTGATGAGGTAGTTCGTGGCCTGGATGATGCGCTGGTTGCCGACGCACTAGAGGAGCTTGATTCAGATGATGCGGCGGATATCCTCGAAAAGATTGACGACGAGCGAGCATCAGATATTCTCGAAGAGATGCGTCCAGACATGGCTGCTGATGTTATGGCAGACCTCGATGAAGATAGAGCAGAAGCACTCTTAAATTTGATGGACCGAGAGGAGTCCGATGACCTGCGGGAGCTACTTGCCTATCCTGAAGATAGTGCAGGTGGAGTTATGACGAATGAATTCTTACTCTTGCCTGCCTCACTAGAAGCCGCAGAAGCACTTCGCACTATTCGTGCGATGGAAGAGCAACCTGAGTTCGCGGACTACCTATATGTGGCGGAGCCGGGGACCGAGCGCGTGATTGGTGCCGTCTCTCTACGCGATGTCGTTTTTAATCCAGATCGCACAATAACATTAGAGCACCTGATGGAGCGCGATATCGTAAGCGTGCATCCGACGACAGACGCCAAAGAAGCTGCCGCATTGCTTTCCACCTATAGCCTTCGAGCGATTCCTGTCATTGATGATCAGGGCACCATCCTTGGCATTATCACTTTCGATGATGCCCTCGATATACTCTTGCCCGATGATTTACGTGAGCGTATTGGTCATCTCTTTTTCTACCGCCGTCGACGTACAACGCGACCTGAAACACCACAAGAAGCTCGATAGCATTCAGAAGCAAGAAATGAGGTCACTATGGCACAAAGTTCACGTGAAAATATCGAAAAGATGGTAATACCTGCTTCCGAAGCAATACATAAAGAGAGCGGAACACTACCGCGTTCCCGTATACGCCGACGTTCGCGCTGGCTTATTTACCTCAGCATCCTGGGTCCAGGGCTGGTTGCCGCAAGTGCTGGCAATGATGCAGGAGGTATCTATACCTATAGCACAATGGGATCGCAGTTTGGTTATTCTATGATTTGGGTTATGGTTGTCCTGACCGTGGGTATGGGAATTGTACAAGAGATGTGCACACGGATGGGAGCGGTGACAGGTAAAGGTTTATCAGACCTCATTCGGGAAAACTTTCCCATTCGGCTCACCGCGTTGGTCATGCTTTCGTTTCTGCTCGCCAATGGTGGCGTGATTATCACTGAATTTATCGGCATCGTGACAGCACTCAAACTCTTCAATGTGCCAGCCTATATTAGTGCGCCTGCCGCAGGGATTCTCCTATGGTTGTTGGTGGTGCGCGGTTCATATGCACGGGTTGAAAAAGTCTTTTTAGCGTTGACGGTGGTTTTTATTGCCTATATCATTGCCGCATTCATGGCTCATCCTAACTGGGGACAGGTGGCAATCGGCACCTTTGTACCCACACTACAAACAAATGGTGCCTTCCTCTTAACACTTATCGCTGCCGTAGGAACAACGATTAGCCCTTATATGCAGATCTATGTACAAAGTGCTGTCGTTGAACGAGGTGCAAATATGCGCGAGTACAATAACGAACGTATCGATGTGTATAGTGCTGCCATCTTCTCTAACCTAGTTGCTGCATTTATCATCATCGCAACAGCGGCAACACTCTTTGCACATAGTGGAGGGAAAGGTGTCGCCTTGGCGTCTGCCGCCGATGCTGCCCTCGCATTAACACCATTTCTAGGAAGATTTGCTACTGATGTATTCGCAATAGGTCTACTCGGTGCCTCCTTTCTAGCGGCTGGAGTGTTACCGCTCTCAACCTGTTACTCAATCACGGAGGCACTTGGGCTAGAGAATGGTGTAAACAAACGTTTGAAAGAAGCACCAGTCTTTTGGGGCCTCTTTACAGGGCTGATTATCGTAGGCGTCGTGATTTCAATGGTGCCAAACTTGCCAGTTGTGCCGGTCCTGCTAAATCTCTATCTGCTCAATGGTATCTTACTACCCATTATTTTGTTCTCAATTTTAGCTCTGGTCAACAATAAACGCTTAATGGGAACTTATACTAATGGACCAATTTTCAATATCCTGGCTTACAGTTTGGCAATCATAGTAAGTGTACTTGGCATCGCGTATGTAGTTATTCAAGTGCTAGGTTTGTTTGGCATTCAGGTACTGAAATGAACGAGTACGGTCCATGTAAATTTCTCGGTAGCTTGACTTCTATCGTGTGATATGCAATTATTAACATTATTTGGCGATATTAGGAAGAGGAAATTCCCGCTTTTCCATCTGCTCAAATGCATTTCGTAGTGAAAGTGGGAGCGGATGAGGGCGACCCGTTTGGTAGTTACACCAGACCATGACGGAACGCCCTGTGGCAAAGACACGTTCCGCATCCTGTACATCTCGTATCTGTTGTTCCATGACAAAACTTGTACGACCCACGCTCGTCACACGCACACCAACTTCCACGCGATCTGAGCGTACAAGCGGAAGTTCATAGGTGCACGTCACCTCTTTCACGAGAAGTCCATAATGACTTCCGCGTGATCCAGTTTGAATACGAGGATTGTGAGGAGATTGCGAGACAATGCCTTCTACCTGCTGATGCTCTTCCTTAGAAGGCCACTGTTGCAACCAGGGATCAAGCCGATCAAAATAATAGCTTCTTGCTTCTTCGTAATAGGTGAAGTAGACGGTATTGTTCACATGGGCGAGCGGATCCAAATCGCGGAAGCGGATATGGATAGGATACCAGCAAGGAAATAATGTACTCATAAAACGTCGTATGCTCCTGTCACAAATGATAGATGTATCTGCTTACATAGTATCAGAAGCAGGAGAGAAGCGACAACTCTATAGAGTAATGTATGTATATATGAATGATTACTTTATCTTGTACTCTCTCTATTTCATTATGCTATACCAAATCATAATCTATTTGACCCTACAGTACGTACTGTAATCAGGATATTAGAGAAGAAGGGTATGATGCAGAGATTTACTCATGGTGGTGATAACGACAATAATGAGGAGATTAGCGATGAAATGCTCATTCACGCTATTGCAAGTGGAGCTGTTTGGGCTATGGAGCCACTCTATGAGCGTTATAGTCGCATTCTCTACTCAATTGTGTACCGCATGGTCTCAGACCATCAAATAGCAGAAGACCTGTTACAGGACGCGTTTCTATCAGTATGGAAACGTGCTACATCCTACTCGCCACAATCAGGAGCAGTTCGTAGTTGGCTTGTCTCCATTGCACACCATCGCGCCATTGACCATTTACGCGGAGTGCGAAGACGTGCAGTCCTCAAAGAGGCAACATGGGAAGAAGTTGAGCGCGATGAGCGCACTGCACAACCCGATGCTGAGGAGGGCGCGTTAAAGTCTATTCAAAGCGAGCAAGTGCGTGCCGCATTGATGAAACTGCCTACAGAACAGCGTATGGTCATCGAGCTAGCCTATTTTCAGGGATGGACACATTCAGAGATTGCCGAGGGTTGTCAGATACCTCTTGGGACTGTAAAAGCGCGTATGCGACTTGGCGTCATTCATTTGAAACGCGTGCTTGCGCAGATGGGTATAACTGAATTGTAGCAACAAGTAATACACCTGTGTTATTTAATTTTCCTTCTCTTGCAAGACTTATTTCATTCATTTGATGCACTATATTTGTTTCTTTTATATTTTCAAAAATAGGGACTTCTCCCGATGGACGCCCACAATAAAATAGTTTATGCTATATGTATCTATTCTAGTATCATGGTATAGTCAGCAGGAGTTCACAGATATCTCCCTTACCATCACGTATGACATTTTTCCTTCTCCTGGAGCCAATTTTTATGCGTATACGTCCGTTTTTCTGGTGCCTATTAGCTTTTGTATGCATTGGTACGATTGCCTTTGCTGTAACCTACCAAACACATACAGCGAATGTCCTGCGCGTACACTTTGTACAATCACACCTTGTGTCCAATAAGCCTACACTACTTGAAGTATCACTTACAGACACACAGGGTCTTCCCATTGAATATGCTCACATATCTTCACACGCGCACATGACCACTATGACGATGCCAACACAACAAATCAGTATTAAATCATTGGGGCAAGGGCGGTATATGGTACAAATGTATCTTTCTATGGCAGGTTCCTGGGCTATCGACCTGCAAGCACAGGCAGAGGGATTTTTGCCCTCGCAACAAAGCCTTTACGTACAGGTTGAATGATAGAAAGATGAGAAGAAAATACTTTCAACTTTCTCTTTTTGAAAAGGTCATTCTTGGTAACAGTATACTCCTCGTGAGCGAAGCACTAGCAGGTCTCTGGGTAACAAGTCACAGCCTTGAAACGCATCATTATCTCATTGATACCAGTTTTATCGTTGTGGCAACACTCCTCATTCTTTTAACGAACACACTAGTATTGCGCGCAAGCTTCAGACCACTTTTTACGCTTCTGACAACGATTAGAGAGATCAGTAAAGGAAAGACGGATGTGCGAGCAAATCTTGTTGCGTCCGATTCCGAGGTTGGCGAGCTAGCACACGCCTTTAATACGATGCTTGACAAGCTCGAAGCCGCACGACGCGAGCAGACAATGTTGATTATACAAGCACAAGAAGAGGAACAACGCCGGATCGCGCTTGAATTGCATGACGAAGCTGGTCAGAATCTTACAGCCTTGCTTATCCACACAGAACTCTTGCATCAACGGATACAAGCCTTCCCTACCGCCGCCATCAGTGAACAAGCTCAGGAGCAACTGGCGCGAGGCATTACACAGGTAACTACCTTAACACAACAAACGCTGGAAGGCATTCGTATCCTGGCCCAGCAGTTGCGTCCGAGTGTCCTCGATGATCTTGGTCTCGCAGCCGCGTTTCGCTGGCTTGCCGAAGATAGCCGACAACGGCTGCACCTGACAATTGACTTGACAATTGACGGGGTTGAAGGAACACATGAAAAAAAACGGCTTCCCTCGGCACACGAGATAGCACTGTTTCGGATCGCGCAAGAGAGCCTAACAAACATTGCTCGTCACGCCCATGCACAACATGTCTTGCTTTCACTTATACAACATCCTTCTACCATCGTCGCATGTATCAAAGATAATGGCGATGGATACGATACAGAGCGAACAAAAACTGGTCTAGGGCTATTTGGCATGCGTGAACGGGCCGCGCTTCTTGGAGGAACACTGACCATACGTTCACATAGAGGAGAGGGTACAACCGTAGAAGCAGTATTACCACTCTGCCGTGAGAACAAAGAGGATCATGCTGATGTCAATTGATGAGGTACAGCAGCGCACACCAACTATTCGCGTCTTGCTCGCGGACGATCACGACATTCTACGGCAAGGGCTGCAACTCCTTTTAGAAACGCAACAGGATATAGAAGTTGTTGGGGAGGCGAGAACCGGTCGAGAAGCCATTGAGTTGACGCTGCGTCTCAAACCCGATGTTGCAATTGTAGATATCACAATGCCAGACCTGGATGGCTTAGAGGCATGTCAGCGTATTCGCAGCCAACAACAGACTACGCAGGTTCTCATCTTGACGATGCATGAAAGTGAAGAGTATTTCTTACAAGCACTCCATAAAGGTGCGGCTGGCTATCTTGTCAAAAAAGCAGCTCCCACTGATCTCGTAACGGCAGTACGTACCGTCGCTCATGGTGGAGCATATCTCTACCCTGGTCTGGCAAAAGCTCTCGTGCGTGCCTACCTTGCTCCTGTTGAGAACTCAACCTCATTAGGTACACATGATAATCCACGACTCATTTCTAAAAGCACTAAATCCGCACAGACGCTACGCATACTGACTCCACGTGAAATGGAAGTCCTCAAACTTGTGGCAGAGGGCTACACAAATCAAGAGATTGCTGACCAGCTTGTGTTGAGCATCAAAACAGTACAGGCACACCGTGCGAACGTTATGGAAAAGCTAGAGCTACACGATGTAACGCATCTTGTACGCTTCGCAATTCGTCATGGATTGATTTCTCCCGAATCGTAAGTAGCATTACAGTCATGTTTCGTTGCGTCTTCTACATGACATATGCTATCATCACCTCAGCATTATGGTGCTAGATATAAAGGGGGAAACAAAGCATCATGCAATCAACTTCAACGAGGCAACAACTGACAAAGTTAGATAGCAATAGTTGTCTAAGCAAGACGTTAATAAAAATACGGAAGACAAACTTATTTGTCTTCCGTATTTCCCAAGAGTGGAACTCATCAATGTGGTGAGTCCAGGAGCATCTCCCCCAAGACGTTCCCGTAGCATGCACCATGTTCGCAGAAATAGCACTTTACGTTAGCACGTGAGCACCTTATTTCTTTCCTGTGTCAGACAGCGCAAGCCAGAAATATCGAAGACTGCATTCTGTCTTTCTACAGGCATTACATTCCGCCGAACAAGCGGTAGTTATCCCTTACCATGTGTTACGCTTATGGTTGGACATCCCCCCCAGGACGTTTTCCCGCGTAACACGTTTCCCCACGCATATAATACCCAATGGGGGAGGAAGATGATATTGAGAATCTGTTAAGATGCAGTGTATATTGATATGTTGATGTTGAGAAAATCACATCTACAGATACGATATACACTGTCTCCCATAATTAGCGAAAGTAGCGACGACGACGACGTTCTGGACGACGCTCACGCCTCTCACGGCGATAGTAGCGTTCGCGGTAAGGACGATAGACACGGTGGTAGGCAAAAGCACTCCACAGGAAAACGAGAATGGCGGCGGCGATGATAGACGTTATCAGGGGAACGCCCGCAAATCTTGGCTCACCGTTGATAGAGACATGAAAAACGTCATTCACAAGAAAGATGGCAATAAAGCCGAGAATAATAGCTCCAATGATTCCTTCGGGCACACGACGACCTGTGATGAATTCGCCCACAAAGCCGACGATAGCAGCAATGATGAGCCAAACAAGGATGGTATTGAGACTCATAATAATTACTCCTTACACAATATTTTTATAGCATAAAACAAGTATAGTGTTAATACGTACAAGCACAACCTTACGCTTCAAGACCTATCCTTTTGGCGTGTCGCTTGGCTAGCTGGCCTGTTGTCCAGCGATACAAAAAAATGAAGAAAAATAGACAAAGTACGCCTTCGAGATAGCCACCGAGTACATCAGTCAGCCAATGATCGCCCTCAAGAATGCGTGAATAACCAATGGCAAGAATATCAAATACAGCATAGAGTTGGAAGGGCAGTAGGAGCCAACGATATTTCCACTCACGTATAGGTTTCGTAAAGCTGAGATAGAGCAAAAAGCCATAATAGGCAATGTCGTGCTCTGTATGACCGGAAGGATAGGTAGGAAACGGCACGATAGGAGTGTAAACATGAATGGGTTCGGTATGCTGATTGGGGCGTGGTCGCCCAACAATCTCATCGACAAGGACATTGATACCAGCAGAACTCATCACAGTAGCAAGAAGAAAAAGTGCTGCCTGGAACCAACTAGCGGCAGCCATCATAATACCTCGCAAACGGAGAATTAAGGCACCTAGAGCCATGAAGCCAAACCACGTATACAGGGCAATAGCGGAAGGGATTGGATTGTTCAACGTGCTAGGAAATTCAAGGACAGGATTGACCCAGGTAGCGAATGGATGGATACCCTGAACTGTCTGTGTTGTAGAGAGGTCAATTGCATAGGGCTTTGGATGCGCATGAATGACAAAACAAGAGAGGATAAAGAGAATGATACCAATGCACCATAGCACAAACTCAATAGTATAACGATGCCGCGCGTCTTGACGGTTCTCACCACCAGCAGTCGTTGTAGCTGTTGGCGTCTGGATGCCCGAAGAATTTGTTGTACTTGACATACGATAGCCTCATATCCAAAAAGCAGAGTAAAGAGTTGTGTGTGTATAGAACACGTGTCTGTTTTGCTTTTTAGATACAAACGTTCTCCATTAAGCAATTTTCATAAGGCTGCTACTCAAGCAACGTTTTTTGTTCCTCTCTTATCTCTATACCGTTCTCTTGAATCTTATCCTGATACTGTCTAATGATGAGATTGAGTATGTTCTCAGGAGAGGATGGATAAGTTACTTGCTCAGGAAGTATAAAAGGCGTTTTAGTGGCTCTCATTAGAAACCGGAGCGGAAATTTACGCAGACTAAGTATCTTCTCACGTTGGAAGAATGCATCCTCATCTTTAGGAGTCGCCGCAAGAAAGTGACTTGTACTTGTGCGCTTTGTGCTTCGTATTGTCAGTTCGTTTACATATAGTGCTGCAATTTCTTCCCAAGTAATGCTCATACCAAAATTGATAAACCAGACTGGTCCTGGGTTATAGAAAATGCCTTGTTCATTGATCTCAATGATAGGAATGCGAAAAAGTAATCGATAAAGAGCAGGAAAAACCGGAGATACGAATAATAGGAAAGGACCAGCAATAAGCACCGAAAGGACTTTCACCACGCGACTTCGACTACGACGATAGATAAGAACAGGGACGATGAGCAAGAGCGTGAACCAGTATGTCCTAAAAAACTTAATAGGGCTTTGGTAGAACCGAATAGCACGCGAAGATGTGTTACGATTGTTCATAAAAAGCCTCATTTTTCCTATTCTTTAGCCATAACTTTTGTAGCAATATATCCAAGGTAGGTAAGTACAATAATACAGCCAAGAACTGCAAGAGTAAGGGATACAGCAGAGTTCGATGTTGGCTTTGGAGGTGCAGGTACTTGTGAACGTTCCTCCTGAGTCGTTGCTCGCCGACGCGCGACTTCTAGCTTGAGGCTCTCTTCGCCACGTGCCATTGCCCAATAATGATTGGCGGAAAAGATGGGCTTCATGATAAACGAAAAATAGCGTAACAAGGGCTTTTCCGCGCTGATCTTCCAATCATAGGTAACATCTGTCCATAGACCATTCTGCTTGAAAGTCCAGATACCTCTTCCCTCAAAATCACCCGAAGCTACAAGCGAGAAGCCATCAGCGTGTATCGCGGAAACACGGCATTGCCAATGGAGTGTATAGGGAAGCCAGCCTTTGGTATACAGACTCAGGACTTTGCCAATACCATCGGCATCTCCTGGTGCTAGTTCCTCTACCTTCAGATAGACGGAGGGCCACCAACGTACAAGAGCCTCGTTATCACTGATAATATCCGTGACTTCTTTGACTTTGCCAGGAATATGCCACTGCGTGATGAAATGATAGTCTTTACTTGCCATACAAAAACCTCGTCGCTCGAAACTACTTCAACCTATATACGTATCTATCGGGATTGTTGTTCTGAAGACACGAAAACGTGCCCGTATCGCTCTAATACAGTTTTCGCGTGCTCTACACTCTGTTCTTTGACAAGAATATAGTCTGTGTCAAATGTTGAAATCACAAATATTGGAATGTTTTCGGCTGCAAGTGGTGCAGCAAGCGAAGACAGAACACCAGTAAGTGAAAAGTCTAAGGGACCCTGTACCTTTATTGCTTGCCAGTATTTCTCGGATTGAATACCGGATGGTACGGAGGACGCAGGACAAACGATAGAAAGTTCGTCGTCAGTATAGGTTATAGAAAGTAGCGAACGTTGTTGCAATTGCAATGCCCATACGGGGATATCTTCATACGGCGATAGACGACATACAGCCAATGAATGAGATAGTAGGACGAGATTCATATGTTCCCTCTTTCTCTATGAAAATAGAGGCAGTGTAGTTGTATAGTATTGCTATGTCACAAGCGTATCAAAAGAAAGTGTTTGCAAACAAGGCCAAGGAGATGTTTCATATGTCAACTCCCCTACCAACACAAGAGTCTCTACTGGAATCGCTGAAGCGTGACCATGACCGCTTCAATATTCTCAATGCCAAATTGGGTGAAGAGCAACAACTCGCGCCAATTTCGCCGGAAGGGTGGTCGGTCAAGGACTTCCTGGCACATATGGCACATTGGAAGGCGGTTACTCATGCGTTGCTTGTAGCCTATACACACGATCAGCCTCTACCAGATGTTACACCAGAAGGCGATGAGGTGAACGCAGAGATGCGCGAGCAAGATGCGACACGTTCATTACAAGATGTTCACGCTTACTGGGAAGAATTTCACACGCATCTGCTGCATTTGATGGTTGACGAACTTGACGACAAGCGGTTAGCGGAAAAAGTGCGTCCTCCATGGGGCGGTGACGAAGAGGCAATATGCGTCATTGTTGCTGATATTATCGAACATGATAGAGACCATTTCTTATTGATAGAGCGATTGATCGGGTAAGTGTAACTTGAGGTAGCATAATGACCTCACAACGCACGCTCAAGCAATTTTATCAACGTTTTAGAGAAGAGCACACGCTGCTTCTTGCAAATCAATGTGACACTTCATTGCGGATGACGATGGATGTCATCCGCTTAATGTACTCCTATTTTTTACAGCAGAGTGCTGAACAGGAACAAAGAGTGTTGTTGGAACTCAAGGCAAGACCAGAATTAGCTCGTATCAGCACATTTTTTGATAAATACCAATGGCGACTTGAAGGTCAGCAGGACGAACGCTGTGTCCATCCAGATGTACTGAGTTATGTGTTTGAGCAACAGATGAACCAGAAACAGATGGGCGTATATTATACACATGGAGACGTAGCCGAGTATATTGCGCAAAGAACGATTTTGCCATATCTTTTAGATGCAGTAACAAGAGCGTATTCAGACATAGTATCGCCTCTACAAGCGCGATTGCTCCAAACACAGCCAGAACGTTATATACACACGGTCGTCTCTAGCTCAACATATCTTCCAACAGAGACCGAACCCGAATACTCTGTACGTCAAGCACGCTATAAGCAGCTTTACACACTTTTACAACAAGGACAAATTTGTACAGTTACGGATGTAGTTACGCAAAATCTCGATATACGACGTTTCGTACTGGATATCATCGAGATATGTGAGCATCCTACATTGTTGCTCACGTTTTACAGGACACTTGAACGCCTGACAATTCTTGATCCGACATGTGGTACTGGCGCGTTTTTGCTTGCTGCCATGCGCCTGCTTGAAGAACTTTATGCAGCTTGCTTGCAACGTATGCAGCAATATGTAGAAAGATGGAACGAGGAATACAAGACCAATAACGCATATTACACCGCATTTCGTACTATACTTGCACAAACTATACCTCTTATCAACAACCTCTATGGTATAGAAATTATGCCGGAGGCCGTCGAAGTTTGTACAATGCGGCTTTCGCTTGCCGCTATAACACAAAATGTTGATAATGTAACTCCTGTAGGGACCGATGTATCGCGTCCTTGTTCGATGTTGATCGCCCAGGAGGACGCGATACATCGGTCCCTACAGTGGAACGTTTATGCAGGTAATGCACTTGCCGACGAGACATGGCAGAAGGCTTTTCCTGAACATATTGGAGGCTTCGATGTAATTATCGGCAATCCTCCTTTTGTGGAATATAACAAAATTGAACATGATACAGCATCGAACGATGGACACGGGACGTATGGCAATCTGTATGCTGAGATTGTTGAACGCGTCCTTACACATTATTGTACAGCACATAGTTATGTGGGCTTTGTTGTACCATTAAGCATATGTGGAGGTGAGCGGTTCGACGCGCTGAGAAAAACACTTCTCACACATACATCTGTACTCTGGTTAGCAAACTTTGATATTTTTCCTTGTCGCCTCTTTGAAAGTGGATATCAACGATTAACACTTCTACTGGGCAAATGTGATAGGCAATTCTTCTCTCCACATGAGACGTATGTAACACACATTCAGCGTTGGTATACCTCTGAGCGGTCTACATTGATGAAACGTATCGTGTATACAAGAGTACGATATCGACATAAAGAAGGCGTTTTCCCTAAGTGTAGTTCGTCTCAACAAGAAGAGATTGTACAGAAAATGGTTGCGGTTGCTGGCAAAAGTACACTCTCTATGCTGGTGTCTCCTAAAAAAACAGAGTATGTAGTGTACTATCAAGAGGCGACCAATACGTGGATGAAGGCAACACGTCACGTTCCATACTATAAGAAAAATGGTGTAGTGACACGACCGCGACATGGACGTTTTCTCTATTTTGAGAATGAAAGTAAAGCTTCTATTATATGCGCATTGATGAATAGTTCACTGTTTTATGTATGGTTCGCCACATATTCGGATGGCTTTCATCTTTCACATGCGCTTGTACAAAATTTTCCAGTACCTAGTATACTATGTATAGATGAGCAACTGCTTCTCCTTGCGCGGCATTTGGAAGAGGATATTCAGAAGCACACGTTATATAGTACGAGAAACACAAAAACGGGTGATAGGATTGAGATTGAGGAATACCGCGTAGTACGTTCAAAGTCTATTGTCAATGAGATTGATTGCATACTTGCTCAGCACTATGGTTTTACAAATGAAGAGTTAGATTTTATCTTATACTATGATTTTAAATATCGTATAGGTAAAGTCTAATGTAGAACACACAGAAGCAATTCTGAAATCATTAAAGGGCAATGAAACGAAAGATGTGAGTGAATCGTGTCAATAAGCGTACATTCTTTTTATGTACAGCCGTTATTATTCTTCTAGGAGGACGACATTGGTACAAAGAAATGACTCAGCTTCAGTTTGGACCCCGAACCGCATTGTAGCTCTTACACTTGGTATTGTCTTTATATTAGTTGCTATCATTGGCTTTTTGACGCCAACAGAGAATGCTACTGGTGTGCGTGCAGAACTAGGCATCTTCGATGTAGATACAATTCATAGCATTGTTCATCTTCTTTTCGGAGTAGTTGGTGTTGCAGCAGCATTCATGGGCTTTTCACGCCGCTTCAATCAGGCATTTGGTGTCATCTACATCGTATTGGCATTGCTCGGTCTTATTCCCGCGCTTTACTTCCCAGCAGGTTCATTTGGAACTGACAACGGATTGTTCCTTGGACTTATGCACCTCAGCATAGCAGATCACATTCTTCACCTTGTAACCGGCTTAGCTGCCGCAGCCGTTGGCTTCGGTTTCGCTGGTAATGAGCCAGCAGCACGTAGATCAACTCTATAAGCGTTACCGTTCTTTCTATAAAAATGTAGGGGAGACCGCAAGGGTCTCCCCTACATTTTTGTGAAACTCTATGTGTAGGGAAGACCCTTGGGATATTCCTGCATTCTCACCATTTTCCCCTCAATGGATGAAGATACTCTTTTTTGTAGCATAGACTTACTCCCCTTGTTATGTTAACATGATACAAGCTTCAGCTTAGCAGCTTGCTAGACGTGTCATAATAACAGAAAAGGGAGTAAAGGCTATGTCTAACGCACCAAACCAGGACCCCTATTCCAATCAAGACCCGGCGCGAAATTACGGAAACACTCCTCAACCACCACCTAACTATGGTCCACCGCGGCAAGGACCACCACAGCAAGGTCCACAGGGACAATACGGTCCACCGGCTAATTATCCACCACCATCCTATCCTGGCTCACCACAACAGGGACAATACGGGTATGGCACGAATCCCCAGTAT
>CAZZVE010000017.1:0-7333 GCA_964657325.1 uncultured Ktedonobacterales bacterium | reverse complement strand
TCATGATCCCAACATATCCTACAAGCCGTTTCCTGGTTTACATTTTCCAATCCGAGCGTACTTCTTGTGAGACGAGACCATCGAAGAGAAAGAGCCAGAGACCCTGTATCAGGATGCCGAAGCCCATGCCACGACGGTCTGCGCGTGCCTGAAAACGTTGCATGAGCCATACGCCAAGACCTATGTAGCCAACGTCTAAGCATGTGTTGATGAGAAGGATGCGGTAAAAGCTGCGCGCCTCTTTCTGTTCATCGGATGCACCAAGTTCACCGAGAACATAGCGTTTTCCCTTTTTATCGGCACCGATGATGCCAAAAATAGCAAGTGCTGCATCTATCACACCCCAGAAAAGAGCCTGTATGCCGAACTGTTTCCAGAACGATTTCTGGTTGAGCTGTAGCGCAGAACCTGCGATAGTGCTCAGTAGTCCCCAGCCGAGAAGCAGCAAGAAACGTTGGTGTTGGTAGCCGTAAAAGTTGCCTCGCATGTATATGTAGTTCCCTTTCTATAATGCTTTTATGGCTTTACAGTACCACAGTGGAGCAAGAGATGCTTTAGTGTAAGGAGTCAAAAATGGAATATGCCATGTCCAACATAGGTTACATGCTATGTGATATACTTCATTCGTATCCACACCTCGAAGAGATTATCCACATCTCAGTCAGAGAACTCATTATCCTTGTATCTTTGTTTTCTTATGCCCCTAAATAGGCTCTCTCTCGATAAAATCATGCGGATGATCGTGTGTACTGTTAGTGGATACATCACTATCTGATATATGACTAGAAAGGATTCAATTATGAACTTGCAAAAAACGGAAATTGAAATTGTGCATAGCGCGTACTCTCATCTCTGGGAGCAGATGCAAACAAAGCGTCTAGCGCAGCGATTGTATGGCTCACAGACTTCCCGTATCAACATTAAGAAGGCCACTCCCAAACATATTAGCTCGTCTCTGTAATCGGTAGGGGCAACAATTCACTGCGCCCAAAGATGGGTCGGGCGGGGTTCACGTTGCGGTCAAAAAATAATTGCCAACACGTTGCCCCTCCACCCCCATCTTTGGGCGCAATGAATTGTTGCCCCTACCGATGTTCCCATATTCGATTTGGGATTAGCGAAGCTGGGCCGCCACATTCCCACAGATTTGACGGACGATGTTTTGTCCAGCCACGAGTGAAGAGTCGTCTCTTGTATAGGAGGCGATGATATACGTTTCACCACCGAGCGTTACAATACCAGATGAGTTCATGACCCAATAACCATCTGGCCCAATTACCCAACCATCTTTCAAGGAAACGGTGGCTCCTTTGGGGGCGGTATCGCCTACTCCTACACGCTGATCTGCCTGTACATGCTCCATTAAGTAAAGGGCAAGACTACGGTCATGCGCCGTTAAGATACGTCCTTGATATAAGCGCGTGAGCAACTGCACCATTGTCACAGGGAAAATCAGGCTATACCCCCATGCATGCGGATTTGGCGATAAGCCGGTAACACCAATTCTCTGCATGTAACGTGTGACTCCTGCCGCGCCACCAATTTTGTTGTAGTAGAGTGCGGAAGCCGAGTCATTGTTAGAGTTCTCAATCATTGTCGTAAGCAGGCTTAACTCTTGATTGGTGGGTCCCCGACCTTGCTGCTCGATCATGTCAAAAAAGGTGAGCATGATAGGTACTTTCATCGAACTTGCCGTGATGAACTGGCTGGACGCGTTGTAGGTTGAGTAGCGGTTGTGAGTCACATCGTAGACAACGGTATTCATGGTACCACTACCTTGATTTGCTGCCGCATACACCTGTTGCGCTGGCAGAACTAATCCGTTCTCGAACACACTGAAAAAGCTTATAGCACACATTGCTATGAGAATTAGGAATAAACGTGCTCTTCTTGTCCCTAAAAGGTGTACTTGCTTCTTTGCCTGCATAGTGGAGCCTCCTTCAGGCACTTTATGGTATACTCTTAACTATGTCGAACACGCTTAGCAGACAAGAAAAATTTCAAGATGCCGCAGAGTTGATGCAGCATGCACAACGCATCGTGGCTCTCACGGGTGCTGGCATCAGTACTGAATCAGGTATTCCTGATTTTCGTAGCCCTGGCTCTCCATGGGAAAGAAATCCGCCGACAAGTTACCGCGACTTTCTCGATAAACCGGAGGCGCGTCAACGCTACTGGCAAACTCGTAGTAGCCTTTCCGCACAGGTAAGGATGGCTCAACCAAATGCGGCTCATAGAGCGTTGGCAGAACTAGAACATAAGGGAAAGCTAAGCGGCATTATCACGCAAAACTTTGATGGCTTACATCAAGACGCAGGAAACGATCCAGAGCATATCGTAGAGCTTCATGGAACCTCGCGTTTGGCAGGTTGCACATTGTGTGGCAGACGCTCTTCTATGAATGACCTACAACAGCGCATAGATGCTGGTGAAATTGATCCGCGTTGTGAGGTGTGTGGAGGATTGCTTAAAGCCGCGACAATCCTTTTTGGGCAACGTGTTCCTGATACAGAGTTGGCGCGCGCAAAGCAGTTAACTGAACGATGCGATCTTTTTCTCGTTGTAGGGTCCTCGCTTAAAGTCATTCCCGCGGCAACATTGCCACGCCTCGCGCTTAACCGCAATGTGCCACTTATCATCATTAATTTGCAAGCAACAACGCTTGATCCGGCTGCCGATGTAGTTATTCATGAGAAAGCTGGTGAAGTGCTACCTGCGATTGTTGAAGAAATATGACAATCACACCTTATATTTTTTCTCGCCAGCAGGAAGCGCGACGGGCAATCTATTCTCGATAGGTGCAAGAGGACATGTCCATGCATCGTTGTACGCGCATGATGGGTTATAAGCATAGTTGAAATCAAGCATAATTTGCATTTGACCATGCTCGTTTGTCGTTGACAGGAAGTCACTACCCTTAATGGTATCAAAAAGGTAACGTCCACCTCCATAACTTTCTTGTGGTGAGGTGATGTCACGAAATGGCAAAAATAGACCTCCGCCGTAGATATCGAGCCAATAGAGCGAGAGTGTGACATGTTGCTCTGCTACCATGAATTGAATATGACCGATAGTTGTCGTCATCATAGACTCGGTAGCGTTCATGACGACCTCTTGACGATGTGGTTCAATGTTGGTATCTACGATAGCAGTAAAACGCATGGCCGGATTGAACGGGAAATAGCGTAATCCCTCGAAGACATGCTTCTGCTCCTCGTCAAGTGCTGATTGTGGATGTGTAGCAAACAATGTGTCGCGTTCTTGACGAAATTGCGTAAGGATGGCCCGCGGGTCTTCGTTCGCGTGAAACGCTTTATTGCGTTGACGATAGAATGCCGCGACGCGAGTACGATAGTCATAGAGATCAAGATAAGACTGCATAATCCATCCTTACACGAAAAAAGGTACTCAAACGTAAGAGTTTCACTTTATCACGTTTGAGTACCGCTTCGTTTTACTGCTCCAATTGAGCGTGGACACGAATTTCAAGATTGTTACGCAATGCATTGGAAACAGGACAATTTTGCTCTGCAACCTGAGCCGCCTTTGCAAATGCGGCTGCATCGATTCCTGGCACGTTCCCATTCACGGTAAGGTCCATACTCTGAATTTTGAGGCCACTCGCACTCAATTCGAGGGTGCAAACAGCACTGACATCCAGTTTCGTAGCAGGTGTTCCGCTAGTGGCTAAACCATTTGCCAGGCCCATTGCATAACATTCGGCATGAGCCGCGGCGATCAACTCTTCTGGACTTGTCTTGCCGTCAGGTCGTTCCACACGAGACGCCCATGTTATGGGTAAATCTTGTAATGCGCCACTACTTGTGCTGACAATTGTGCCATGTCCCTTGACAAGGTTGCCTTCCCATGTCACCTGGGCGCGACGTTCTGCATTTGGCATAGTTGTTTGTTCCTCTTTACAAAAAAATCGCTCACTATCTCTGATGAGACAGTGATTGTACGCTACGTTGTATGCTTGTCATTGTCGAGCATACTCTGTTCATAGTAACATTTTACGAAGCACTTCACAAACTCAAGCATAGTCGTGATGAATTTTTACAATTAGATACATCCTCTCGGTAGGGGCAGCAATTCACTGCGCCCAAAGATGGGAGAGGTAGAGGGGCAACGCATCGGCAACGATTCTCTTTTCCAACGCGATCCCCTCCCAACCCATCTTTGGGCGCAATGAATTGCTGCCCCTACCGAGAATATATGGCCTATTCAACAGCTCCCACCGATGTGCTATAGTGCATGCAAGAAATATTTTTTATCGTTAGCGAGGATGATGTATGCAGTCAAGACATGCCGATGCACCTGATTTTGCGATTCGCCCATTAGAAACTTCTGCCGAACGGGACGCCTATACGATCTTAGCAATACAAACGTTTAGCCCTCATGTAGATGCCGCTACCGCTCTACCACAACGACGCAGGTTTGTTGAGAACAATCCAGCATTTCAGCCACACCAGTTACGTGGTGCCTTCCTCGGCAATACGTTGCTTGGTGGTTGTCATATTGATGTACGAACACTTCGTATTGGGTCCGCACGCCTACTCACAGCATGTATCGGTGGTGTTGTCACAGTAACAGAACATCGCAAGCAGGGTGTCGCTGCTGCATTGCTGCAAGACGCTGTACACTACGCGCAACAACAGAATCACGCCCTGCTGCTTCTGGATGGTATCGCGGATTTCTATCATCGCTTTGGATTTATTGATGTCTTCGATAATGTCTACCACACGATTGACAGCAAGACTATTCAAGCACAGCCGCGCAGTCCTTATATGGTACGTCAAGCGACGTTTGAGGATATCCCTGCCTTATTTGAACTTTATCAGAAACATTATAGCTCCCATGCAGGAAGTTTTGAGCGCGATTTAGCATTTCAGGAGCGGCTGTTTCACGAGCGGGGAGGCATAAAGCCCTATTTAGCAGTAGATAAGAAAGGAACTGTGCAGGGCTACCTTCTGCTAAATACACGACCGGAAAAGTTAGTGGCGTATGAGGCTGCG
Source organism: uncultured Ktedonobacterales bacterium (assembly GCA_964657325.1). Lineage (GTDB taxonomy): Bacteria > Chloroflexota > Ktedonobacteria > Ktedonobacterales > Ktedonobacteraceae > JBBQVS01. The sequence continues at coordinate 2,318 of CAZZVE010000017.1, read as the reverse complement.
GCAAATGATTGGCATGCCGCACTCGCACTTTTACAACAGCATGTTACGTTGATCGTAGAGCGCAGTGGAGATGAAAGCAGTGTAGAGGTTTCGTGGCCCCTGCATACTGACTCGGCAACATTCTATCTTTTGTCCGACCACCTCTCCCTGCGCAGTCAGGTAACACGCACACCGAATGCCGATTGGATGGCGCGTACCGCGCATATGCCAACATTGATTGAGGCACTTCTTCCACTTTGGAACGAGCGTTGGCAACGGTATAACGTAGGTCGGTCAGGCGTGCTCGCTGTCGCTATCGAGAACGAGTCATTTTTGTTAGGATCAGATGGAGTGGGAATTCATTTGCTCGATCCCATGACCAGTAGTGCGCACGCGGCACGTCAAGTGACAATGACGCAACAAGTGTTCACACAACTACTCTTTGGCTATCGGCCCGTCTCATGGGCGGCAAAACAGCCTGGACAGGTTATTCCAGAAGATTTGCATAGCTTACTGGATATCTTGTTTGCTGAGACTCAAGCATGGATTGCTGGTAGCGACGCATTCTAAGAGAAGCGCGTCAGCTAATGTATTGGAGGCAACATAATGAGCGTTCTTGAACGTCTAGGACAGGTATCGCGTCGTCTCTTTAGACGTGATACTGGTATCCGCATTACATATGGACCAAAGGCGTTTCAATACGGCGAACTCTATTTAGCACGGGGCGAGCAGAGCAAGGCACCTGTTGTGGTACTTGTTCATGGCGGATTTTGGCGCGCTGCATATGGACTTTCTCTGATGCGAGGGTTAGCACGCAACCTTGCGCAGCATGGCATTACAGCGTGGAATATCGAGTATCGGCGGGTCGGCAATAACAACGGTGGCTGGCCCTCGACGATGCTCGATGTAGCACTCGCAACCGATTATGTCCGCACACTTGCCTCCCGTTATGCAATAGATGAAGGGCGGATTGTAACGGTTGGGCATTCAGCAGGCGGGCATCTCGCGTTATGGCTGGCAGCAAGACATCGTATTAGCACTGGAGAGTTGGTCGCGCAAGACCCAATGAAGATTACAGGAGTGATAAGTCTCGCGGGATGTGCAGACCTTGAGTATGTTGCACAACTCGGTCTTGGAAGAGATGCTGCCGTAGAACTGCTCGGTGGTGAACCACAGGCTGTGCCTGAACGTTATGCGACAGCTTCGCCTGCAGCGTTGTTGCCGCTTGGTGTGCCACAAGTTCTCGTTCATGGCACACGTGATAACAATGTTCCATTCGATGTCAGTCAGTTCTATGCGCGAAAAGCACTTGAGGCTGGCGACGACGTGACTCTCATTGAACTCCCTGGTGCTGACCACTTTGTGGTGATTGATCCTACTTCGGAATCCTGGACAATCACACTGAAAGAGATACAGAAGCTTGTTGGATAGTCGTCTTAACAAATTCTGTAGGGACCGATATATCGCGTCCTTGTCGGCACTCGACATGCCAAGAGGACGCGATACATCGGTTCCTACATTAATTCCTGCAATTTGAGGAGTGTATTTAAATTTCTAGCGGTGCCGCTTGTTTTCAACTTTTTCTCAAGAAACGCATGGGTGAGTTTTGAGCGTCCAATACCATCTGGATAGTAGATGTACACTTCTTTGCCCAGGACAAAAATTTCTTCGGGACCAGCGTACGCATTGTGAAGATCTTCCTGCGCCGTGCTAGCAGCTTGTGTTCCCAAAAACACAACGGCAACCCACTTCGACTCTTTGTTTTGTTGGCCCTGAAATGGGTTTTTCGCTACGATTTCTTGTAACTCAGTTGAGGAACGAACAATCACATAGGAGCGAAAACCAAATCTTTGTTCAAAAGCTTTCTCTATAGCATTTTGAAGCGGTGTCGTCTCAGTGTCATCACTGGTAAAGACAACATTGCCGCTCTGTATGTAGGTAACGACGTTCCTCAGCTCTAACTCCTCGTGTAGTGCTTTGAGTTCTGTCATTTTTACCGGATGATTTCCTCCAACATTGATGCCGCGAAATAGTGATACAAAGATTGTCATTTTCAAATCCTTTTTGAAAGAGAATCTGGAAGTATACATCTATGGCTCTTATTGAGGTTTCACCACTGTTTTGTAATAGTCGCAAAGGTCTGTTAATAGACACTGATTACAGCGTGGACGCTCATAGACGCATACGCGTTGCCCATGTCGTAACAAACCTTTGTGGAAGTTGTAAATGGGTCGTGCCTCCTGAGGAAGCAATGCTTGCAGGAGCGGATGAGCATTATCGGCGGTTACTTTCTTTCCGATCAAGCCTAGACGACCACTCACGCGATGGACGTGTACATC